>SFEP01000065.1 GCA_004557185.1 Bacteroidales bacterium | reverse complement strand
AAGTTACTAATAATCAATGAGATAAACAAATTTATCACATTGAAAATCAATGAAAATAACAAAGAAAATGATGATTAAATTTCGTGCGTTTTCCCTGGGGAACGGGCCTCGTCGGTTGCCACGGGCCCATAACAACGTTGCCACGGGCCCATAACAACGTTGCCACGCCGCCGTAACAACGTTGCCACGCCGCCGTAACAACGTTGCCATGCCGGCGTAACAACGTTGCCATGCCGGCGTGGCAACGCACTGTCGCGGAAGTCGTCACGGAAAGGTGTGGCGGCATATTGGCTTTCAGGCAATTACAATTTGCGGTGCTATAGGCTGTTTTTCCCGTGCTGCAGCCCTTTTGAGGCGCATCTTACGCTGTCGGTGCAACGCCTTGTTCATGCTGCTCTTCACCCTCTTCCTGACGGTGTGTCATCATGGCCAATCTGCTTCGTTGCTATCGGCATTCGGGCTTGGTCATGTACTTTAAGTACACTCCCTGCGCCCTTAGCCTCAGCGCCTTGCATCTTAGCCATTCTGACGCACCTTCGAGTGCGCGTCAAAATTTGCATTTTGACACACCCTGACGTGCGATGCTCAATGCCAGGCGTGAGCCAATCGTCAACCCCATGTCGTTCGGCTGGCGCGCCGCTTGCTTTCGGCTTTTGGACTCGGCAAGTGGCTTTCGCTACGTGTGGTTGATAGTAGCATATAGCAAAGTGCAGGATTAAGGCATGAAAATCCTCAGAAATGTGAATTATTTGCACATTTATTTTGTGCATGTGCAGGGAAGCCCTACTTTTGCGGCCAGATTTACCAACAAAGAAGAAAAATGAGAAAATCTCTCCTTTCCACAGCCCTCCTTTGGGGCGCATCCACGCTGGCACAGGCCGGTGGCTTCCTTACTAACACGAACCAGTGCGTTGCCTTCCTGCGTAACCCTGCCCGCGATGCTGTGATGGCTATTGACGGTGCTTACAGCAACCCTGCAGGCGTAGGTTTCATGAGTAACGGCTGGCACCTGAGTTTCGATATTCAGAGCGCTTACCAGACGCGTACGGCCAAGAGCGAGTTTCCCCTCTATCCGTATGGCACGGTGAACGGCAAGCCTAATGGCACGGACACTTGGAAGGAATACAAGGGAAAGGCTACGGCTCCCGTCATTCCCTCTCTCGACCTTGCTCGCGTAGGCAACAAGTGGTTTGCCACGTTCCACTTCGGCATCACGGGTGGCGGCGGCAAGTGTAAGTTCGACGACGGTATTGGCATGCTCGAAAAGCTGATTTCGTCGAAGATGGTGCCCGCCATTCAGGCTCAACCTAACATGCTGCAAGGTTACGAGTTTGACATGCGCGCTGAGGGTCGTCAGTATTACTACGGTGGCCAGTTCGGTGTGGGTTACAAGGTGCTGAAGAACCTTGCTCTCAGTGTAGGTGGCCGCGTGGTGTATGCCGATTGCCACTACTACGGACACGTGCAGAACCTGGGCTTCAAGACGCCTGCCGGCCACCTCGACCTGTCGGCGTCGCAGGGTACTCCCATTCCCGCAGGGGCTGGTGGTAACGTCAACTACCTGACGCTCGACTGCAACCAGTCGGCTTGGGGCTTCACACCTATCATTGGTATCGATTACCGTGTGAATGACAAGCTCAACCTTGCAGCCAAGTATGAGTTCAAAACACGTCTGCGCCTGAAGAATAAGGCTGCCAGCAGCAGCATGCTGGGTGTGCAAGTTGACGATGTGCTGCCGCAGTTTGCCGATGGAACGAAGGTGGCTGCCGATATTCCCGCTATCCTGACGCTGGGTGCTCAGTATGCCCCCATCAAGAAGCTGCGCTTGTCAGCCGGTTTCCACTACTACTTCGACAAGCAGGCTACGCAGTATGCTTCTAAGGAGGAAAAACTCGACGGCGGCGGCTGGGAAGTGCTGGCTGGTGCTGAGTACGACATCACCAAGCGCTGGACCATCAGTGCCGGTTGGCAGACCACGAAATACGGCCTGGGCGACAACAGCGAGTTTATCGACGACCTCAGCTTCGTGACCAACTCCAACTCCGTAGGTTTCGGTGCCCGCTTCCAGCTCCGCAAGAAGGTGGCTCTGAACATGGCCTACTTCAAGACCATCTACAAGGGCTACACCCGTGAGCTCCCTGTGGCAGCACTGGGCGGCGCAAAGCTGAAGGAGAAGTTCGACCGTACGAACGACGTCTTCGGTCTGGGTCTGGAAATCGATTTCTAACATCCATTCATTATTCCTAAAATAGTTGGCCCCGCCGTTACCCATGAAGAGTAGCGGCGGGGCTTGCTTGTGTGTCGGTGTGTGAGAGCGGGTGGGGCAGGGAGTCGTCAGATGCGTTCGAGCACGTGCTGAATGAGGGCGTCGATGCTGCCTTTGTAGTTGGCGTTGGCGTTGTGGGCTCGGCGGTTGGCAATGACCATGCAGCACGTCATGGCCTTGTGCCCCATGAGGCGCGCCAACCCCGCCAGTGCACTGCTTTCCATTTCGAAGTTGGTGATGCGCATGCCGCCGTAGGTGAAGCTCTCAATTTTCTCGTTGGCGTGCGGGTCGGCCAGGGGCAGACGCAACTGTCGGCCCTGCGGACCGAAGAAGCCGCCGCAGGCCACCGTTACGCCGTGCACCATGTCGGTGCCGGCAATGCGTGCTATGAGTTCGGCGTCGGCATCCACCACGTAGGGGTGCGCTATGCATTGGTGGCCGCTCCACTGCATGTGCTGCACGAAGGCCTGCTCAAAGGGGAGGTCGCACACGGCGTCGCGGCCTCCGTAGAAGTTGAGCAACCCGTCGAAGCCGATGCTCTTGACGCTGGCCACCCAAGTGCCCACGGGCGTGTCGGGCTGCAGACCGCCGCAGGTGCCTATGCGCACCAGTTCCAGTTGGCGCAGCGTGGGGCGCACGGTGCGGGTGTCGAAGTCGATGTTGGCCAAGGCGTCGAGTTCGTTCATCACGATGTCAATGTTGTCGCAGCCTATGCCCGTCGACACCACGGTGATGCGTTTGCCCTTGTAGGTGCCTGTGACGGTGCGAAACTCGCGGCTCTCCACTGTACATTCGCGTTCGCTGAAGTGCGAGGCCACAAGGTCTACGCGGCCGGGGTCGCCCACAAGAATCACCTTGTCGGCCAGCTGCTCGGGCAGCACGTGCAGGTGAAAGATGCTGCCGTCGGGGTTGATGATGAGTTCGGAGGAAGGAATAGCATTCATGGCAAGAGGGAAAGAGGGTTAGAGGGCAGAACACCCCGTCAGCCACTCCTTATATATATAGAAAGGAATGCACGCAGATGGGGCGTCGTGGGTTTATTGCTGCAATTCCGCTTTGCGGTAATTCTTCTGCAGGGTGTGGAGCTGGTCGCGTAACTGCGGAATGTCCTGCTGGAGTTCGCGCAGACGCAGTTGCATCTCGGCGGTGCGTCGGCCTTGGCCTATGGTGCGCTGCAAGGCGTCCAGCTCGGCCGTCTCCGTCGTCAGTTTGCGGGCTACGGCGTCGGCCTCCATGGCAATGCGGCGTGCGGCCTCGCTCTTGAATTGCGTGAGCGAGTGGTAGACGGTGTCGTCGCAAATGACGTAGCGCCCCGTGGCCGTGCCTTGCGTAGCGGCCGTTTGCCGCAGGTTGTGGTAGCGCATGCGGGCTTGCTGCACGGCCTGGGCATCGGTCTGCGTCAGCGCTATGCACTGCAGGCGGGCCACCTGCGTGATGTGTTGGCGCAGCGAGTCAGTCAGGAGGTAGGTTTCAGGACTGTTGTCGGGCACGAAGGTGTAGATGCACACGCTGTCGGCAGGCTGGAAACGGTCCGACACGAACCAGCCCAGCTGCGCGTCTTCGTTGATGACCATGAGGTAGTCGTTGGCAGGCGAGTTGAACGGCATGCCCAAGTGCTCGGCTTTGAGGTAAGCCTTGGCACCGGCATCGTAGCGGGTGCGGAAAATGTCGTAGCCCCCGAGGCTCTCCTCGCCCTGCGCCGCAAAGTAGAGCGTGACGCCGTCGGAGAGGAAGTAGGGGAAGTCGTATTCCATGCCCTCCTCGTCGAGCCCGGGCAGGGGACCCGTGGACGTCCAGCGGTTGCCCTCGCGCCAAGCGCCGTAGAGGCGGGTGGGAGCTTGCAGGCTGTCGGCGGCGGCATAGGTGAGGCGGTCGCCCCAGTCGTTGGCGTAGGCCGTTTGGCCCGTGCGTGCCATGGGAGCGTCAATGAGGTTTTTCACCTCGTCCATCGGCATCACGGTGCCGCAGCCCGTGCCCGGACGCATCAGGCTTGACAGGGCGGCGCGGGGCACGGCCATGCTGTCGATGACCATCACCTTCTCCACGCCCAGCAGCATGCTTTGCCCCATCTGGGCACGGCGCAGGTCGGCCTCCTGGCGGTTGGCAGGCACGCCGGCACGGCGGGCGGCGTCTACGTCGGTTTGCAGTTGGGCAATGGCTTCCGTAAAGCGGTAAGCCTGCATCAGTTCCTCCACGCTGAGGCGGGGCTGCTGCGGTTGCGCTTTCCTTTTGCGCTGGGCATGCAGGGCAGCAGGAGAGAGCAGGCACAGAGCCAGCAGCGAGAGCAAGAAACGAATACGTAAGGGCATGTTTGAAGTACGTTTTTTGTCAGCGTAAAGCCGCTGCCTGCGTGCCACCCGCTTCTCAGGGGGAGCAGGGAAGCCGTGGTGAGCCGTGATAACCGCGTAGGGCAGGGCGTTTGCGAAAGTACTATTTTTCTTTTACACAAGGTACAGAATAGGCTTTTTTTGTAATTTTGCCGCACCAACAACAACTAAGTATGCGTATTTTAAGCCGTAATTTACGCCTTATGGCCATGCGTTTCGTCCTGCTGCTGTGCTGGCTGGGCACAACGACGTGTGCGCTGAGGGCGCAGCACACGACGCAGACGGTGAGCCACACGGTGGTGGCCGGCGAAACACTGTACCACATAGCCCAAAACTATGGGGTGAGCGTGGAGCAGGTGGTGGCCGGCAATCCCGGTCTCAACCCCGACCGCATCGAAGCGGGGCAGGTCATTCGCATACCCGTGCCCCAGGTGCCGCAGAACAGCGACGTGGTGCCGCAAGCGCCCGCTGCCAAGGTGGAATACGTGACCTACACCGTGAAGCGCAAGGAAACCCTGCGCAGCATTGCCGAGAAATATGGCATCAGTGTGGATGAACTCTGGGGGGCTAACCGCTGGGTGGTGGCGAGCGACGGCAAACTGAAGAAAGGCCAGTTGCTCAGCATCCCCGTGCGGCGCGAGGCACCAGTGCCCGCCTACCGCGGCATGTCGACCATCAAGGTGGCAGTGCTGCTGCCCTTGCTGGGACAGAACACCGAGCACCAGCGCAGCGTGGAGTTCTACCGCGGCCTGCTTATGGGCGTGGACGAGGTGCGTAACTATGGTACGCATTTCCAGATTAAGGCCTACAACGAGCCCGCCCCTGACGCCTCGATGAATGCCTTGCTCGACCAGGTGAGGCAGGATGCGCCCGATGTGCTTATCGGACCCCTCTATCCCTCGCATTTTGCCGACGTCACGTGGCTCTCCTCGCCGCGGCTCAAGGTGGTGGTGCCTTTCTCGTCGAAGGCCCCGCAGGTGTACTACCGCCCCGATGTGTTTCTGCTCAACAAGCCCACCGACATGGAGGAGGCCTGCGCTGCAGAACTCATTTACACCCAACTCCTGACGCAACACAACCTTGTGGTGCTTCAAAGCGCTAACGGCAACCGTGCCATGTTCTGCCGCCGCGTGGCCGAGAAAGTGGTGGCGGGCGGCAAGACGCCGCTCTATGGTGGGCTGCATACGGCCGTGGCCGACCTCAAGGGCCGCATTGCACAGCAGAGCCGCGAACATTATGTGCTCATGCCCGATGCCGACAGCCGTGATGCCTTGAGCCAGACGCTCGAAGCGCGCCGCCTGCTGCAGATTCACGCCCCACTGGCCCATTTCAGCATCTTGGGCTACGACACTTGGAAGCCGTGGGCTGAGGGCGACATGAAAGTGCAGCTGCACGCCGCCGATACCTATTTCCTTGCCGCCGACTACTTCTATCCCTACACCTCGGCCGCCCTGGCCTTCAAGCAGCAGTATCGCGACAACTTCCACTGCGACCTGCTGGCCTTCACGCCCAGTATGGCTCCCTTGGGCTACGACCTGGCGCGCAGCTTCTTCGGCGGCATGGCTACCTACGGCCAGGCCTTCAACGCACAGGAGGCACAGCCCGGCACAGCGGGAGCACAGGCTCCCCTGCAAAGCCACCTGCGCTTTATGCAGACCAAGGAGGGCGGCGGCTACGTGAGCCGCAGCATGTGGCTGGTGCACTACACGCCCGACATGAAAATCCTAAAGAACGTGTTGCCATGAGCCTTAACCATTCCCCTCAGAGCAGTGTGCTGCGCGTATGCTGCTTGCTGGCTTTCTGCCTGACGATGGCCGCCACGGTGCAGGCTCAGGTGGGCGAACGCCGCGACAACATCGCTTTGGGCGCATCGGGCGGCGTGGCGCTGAACACCATCGCCTTCGACCCCACCATCAAGCAGACCATGCACGTGGGCTACACCGCCGGCGTGGTGGCACGCTTCACCAGCGAGAAGTATTTCAAGGCACTCTGTTCGTTGCAACTCGAACTCAATTACACGCAACTCGGCTGGAAGGAAAACGTGCTCAACGCACAAAGCCAGCCCCTGCCCGACACCTACCGCCGCGACCTGCATTACCTGCAGCTGCCCATGCTGGCACGCCTGGCCTGGGGACGGGAAAAGCGCGGCGTGATGGGCTACGTGCTGGCCGGACCGCAAATAGGCTGGTGCCTGGGCGAGCAGACCGAGCAGAGCGCCTTCACCATGAACGAGGAAGGCGTGCCCGACCGCCCCAACGGACTCTATGCACAGTATGGCATGAGCATCGAAAAGAAGTTTGACTACGGCATCACCGGCGGCCTGGGCATGGAAATCAACACCCGCATCGGGCATTTCTGCATCGAGGGCCGTTACTACTATGGCCTGTCTGACATTTACAAGAACTCCAAGAAGGACGTCTTTTCACGTTCCAACCACGGCACCATCATTGCCAAAATCAGTTACCTCATCGACATACGCTGACGTGTGGCCTCCCCGTTCTGCTTGAACAAAGGCCATTGCCAGCACGTTCCCTCAATCCTCAGGAGCATGCCCCGCAGGGCTTGCCTCGGAGCGTGGCGAGGAAACGACTTTTGACTTGAAACAAAAACTTTCCCCTTCAAAATACGCAATGGAATTAGCGAAAAACTACAATCCGCAAGAAGTTGAGAATAAGTGGTACCAATACTGGATGGACCACAAACTGTTTGCCTCCAAACCCGACGGCCGCACGCCTTACACCGTGGTCATTCCGCCTCCCAACGTGACCGGCGTGCTGCACATGGGGCACATGCTGAACGAAACCATTCAAGACATACTGGTGCGCCGTGCCCGCATGGAGGGCAAGAACGCCTGCTGGGTGCCCGGCACCGACCACGCCTCCATCGCCACGGAGGCCAAGGTGGTGAACCGCTTGGCCGAGCAGGGCGTGAAGAAGAGCGACCTGACGCGCGACGAATTCCTCAAGCACGCTTGGAACTGGACCGAGGAGCACGGCGGCATCATTCTGCAGCAGTTGCGCCGCGTCGGTGCCTCGTGCGACTGGGACCGCACGGCTTTCACCATGGACGAGGAGCGTTCGAAGAGCGTCATCCACGTCTTTGTCGACCTCTACCGCAAAGGACTCATCTACCGAGGCGTGCGCATGGTCAACTGGGACCCCAAGGCGCAGACCGCACTCTCCGACGAGGAAGTAGTATATAAGGAAGAGCACACCAAGCTTTACTACATGAAGTACTACGTGGCCGACGACGACCTCAGCGGCGCCACCGGTGAGGAGGGCGAAATCATACACCACGACGAGCGCGGCCGTTATGCCGTGGTGGCCACCACGCGTCCCGAAACCATCATGGGCGACGTGGCCATGTGCATCAACCCTGCCGACCCCAAGAACCACTGGCTGCGTGGCAAAAAGGTGATTGTGCCCCTCGTCAACCGCGTCATCCCCGTCATTGAGGACGATTACGTCGACATCAACTTCGGTACGGGATGCTTGAAGGTTACCCCCGCACACGATGTGAACGACTACATGCTGGGCGAGAAATACAACCTCGAGGCCATCGACATCTTCAACCCCGATGCCACGCTCTCCGAAGCCGCTGGCATGTATGTGGGTCAGGACCGCTTCGACGTGCGCAAGCAGATTGCCATCGACCTGCAGGAGGCCGGACTCATGGAGAAGGTGGAGGATTACGACAACAAGATAGGCTGCTCCGAGCGTACGGGTGTGCCCATCGAACCGAAGCTGTCCATGCAGTGGTTCCTGCGCATGCAGCACTTCGCCGACCTCGCCTTGCCGCCCGTCATGAACGACGACATCAAGTTCTATCCTGCCAAATACAAGAACACCTACCGCCACTGGCTTGAAAACATCAAGGACTGGTGCATCTCGCGCCAGCTGTGGTGGGGACACCGCATCCCCGCCTACTACCTGCCCGGAGGCGGTTTCGTGGTGGCCGAAACGCTCGACGAAGCCCTGACCCTGGCCCGCGAGCAGAGCGGCAACGCCCAGCTGCAGGCCGCCGACCTGCGTCAGGACGAGGATGCCCTCGACACCTGGTTCTCCTCGTGGCTCTGGCCCATCTCGCTCTTCAAGGGCATCAGCGAGCCCGGCAATGCCGAGTTCCAGTATTACTATCCCACGGCCGACCTCGTCACAGGTCCCGACATCATCTTCTTTTGGGTGGCACGCATGATTATGGCGGGTTACGAGTTTACGGGTAAAATGCCTTTCCGCAATGTCTACTTTACGGGCATCGTTCGCGACAAGCTGGGCCGCAAAATGTCCAAGTCGCTGGGCAACTCACCGGACCCCCTCGAACTGATTGACAAGTTTGGTGCCGACGGTGTACGCATGGGCATGATGCTCTCAGCCCCTGCGGGCAACGACATCCTCTTCGACGAGGCACTCTGCGACCAGGGCCGCAGTTTCTGCAACAAGATATGGAATGCCTTCCGCCTTGTGCAGGGCTGGCAGGTGGATGCCTCGCTTGAGCAGCCCGAAACCGCCCGCCTTGCCGTGGCATGGTTTGAGGCCGCCCTGCGCAAAGCCACCGACGAGATTGCCGACCTCTTCAAGAAGTACCGTCTCTCCGAAGCCCTCATGCAGGTGTACCACCTCTTCTGGGACGAGTTCTCGAGTTGGTATCTTGAAATGGTCAAGCCCGCCTACGGTGCGCCCATCGACGCCACCACCTATCAGGCTGTGCTGGCCGCCTTCGACCACCTGCTACACCTGCTGCACCCCTTCATGCCCTTCATCACCGAAGAGCTGTGGCAGCACCTGGCTGAGCGCAAGGAGGGCGAAAGCATCATGGTCAGCGCCATGCAGGTAACGGCTCCCCAGCCCGACGATGCGGCGCTCTTGGCTGCCGTCGAAGCCGCCAAGGCCGTGGTGCAGGGTGTGCGTGCCATTCGCAATAGCAAGAACATTGCGCAGCGCGAGGTGCTCGACCTCCTCGTCATGGGGCAGGACCCCGTGCCCGCATGCCGTCCGCTCATCGTCAAGATGGCCTGTGTGAGTGGCGTGCAGGTAGCCAACGAAAAGCCACAGGCGGCGCAGACCTTCATGGTGGGCACTACCGAATATGCTGTGCCCCTCGGCGCCCTCATCGATGTGGAGGCCGAGCGTGCCAAGGCCGAGGCTGAAATCAAACGTCTCGAAGGCTTCCTGGCCGGTGTGCAGAAGAAACTCTCCAACGAGCGTTTTGTGAACAATGCACCCGCTGCCGTCGTCGAGCTCGAACGCAAGAAGATGAGCGACGCCGAAAGCAAAATCGCCACGCTCAAGCAGACGCTCCAGTCGTTGGCCTAAGCCTTATCACATCAAAGGGGAACCGACATCGCTTGCAGGTGCTGGTTCCCCTTTCTTCGTAACTGCTGTGCAAGGCACGCCTTGTTTCTCCTTTCATAATACTACGTTTCCCCTGACATGAACATACGCCCATTGTTCCTGCTGCGCCTGTGGCTCATGCTGAGCGTCGTGCTTCCCGTAGCCGTAGCGCCCCTTGCAGCGCAGACAGAAGCCGCCCGCTTCGTACGCCTGGGCAGCGCCGATGCCGTGACGCCGGGGGCGCGTTACATCGTCTCGTCCGTCGACGAGTTCGGTGTGCTGCGCTACCTTTCAGCCTCGATTTCGTCGAACAAGAAAGCCGTCACCTACAAGCACAGTGCGGGCCTCGAGGCCGAGGTCACCTGCACCGAGCCTCTGGTCATTTGGACCCTCGAGGCGCAGCCCGACGGACAGATGGCGCTGCGCCACAGTGCCTCGGGCAAATATCTGCAACGGCTGACCAACGGCGCGCTGGGGCTCACGCTCACCGCCTCGCCCGACGGCCGTGCCGCATGGACGTTGGAACGCCTTGGCCACGACGCCTTCGTGCTGCGCGATGCCACGGCCGACAACCGTGCCCTCCAACTCAGGGGCGACAAGGCTACGGCCGTCTACTTCGACAACTACACCTATGCCGGCACTCCGCAGGCTCTCTACCTCTACCGCGAACTCACCGACTTCACCCATGTGCAGGGCCCCAATGTGCAGCCCGCCGTGGGTAGCCAGTGGGTGTTGGCGCAGGCTGGCCGAGTGCGTACGGCACAGGGTGCGGCGGCCGATGCCACTGACTGCCTGCTGGCCAATGGCACACTCTGCCCCTCGCAGCCCGGTGCCGCCTACACGGTGCAGGCCGCGGGCAGCGAGGGCTATGCCTTCCTGGCGGACGATGGTACCTATCTGGGCTACGACCTCATGCCGCAGACGCAGCCAGCCAGCTGGCTGCTGGAGCGAGGCAAATGGCATACGGCCGAGGCGCAGCCGCGCTACCTCTGCACCCTGCCCAACGGCGAGTGGCAAACGCTCGATGCCGATGCCGCCACGCGTCAGGGCGCCTCGCCAGCAGTTCTCTGCGCGCTGGCCGATGCCCCTACCTCGGCGCTCAATGCCCAGGGCGTGCTCCGCTTGCAAGGCGGGTGGAGCGCCTCGGCGCTGGCCGCCGTCAGCTTCAAGGGTGTGCGTTGCCTCGACCTCACGCTCACCTCATTGCCGCTGGCTGCCCGTGCCTTTGAGCAGGAGGCCGAAACGCCCAACCTCCCCGTCTTTGTGCCCGCAGCAGAGCAATCTGTTGTGCCCGCCGCCTGGCCTTTCGTGGTGGCTTGCAGTGCAGAGGGCCACGCGCTCCTCACCACGGTGCACCTGGCAGACCGCGCCCCGTTCTTTACCGATCGTCCCTTTCAGGTGAAGGCGGGCCAGATGACCTATTCGCGTGAGGGCTGGCACGATGCCAACTTCCAGACGCTTTGTCTGCCCTTCCCCTCGAGCGTCATGCCCGACTTCTCCTTCTATGTCACCACAGGTTGCGACGCCGACCGCGTGCTCTTCGCCCCCCAAGGCGAAGCGTTGCCCGCTTGCACGCCATGCCTCGTGCGTTACCGCGCCGCGTCGTCCTACGGTACGCCCTGTGTCATTCAGAGTGTGGCGGGCACCGTGCCTGCCACGCCGGTGCAGCCGGTAGCCGGCTTGCTCCGTGGCACCTTTGCTCCCTGCGTGCTGACGGCCGATGCCACTGCCGTCTACTACCTCAATGCCGCCGGCAGTGCCTTTGTGCTGCCCGCCGCCGGCAGCCGCCTGAGTCCTTTCCGCGCCATGCTCGTCACCGAGGGCCAGGCATCGCCCCGCCGCCCCCTGCGCATCGTGGCGAAACCTTGAGCGCAGAGCTCACCACTCACCACCATGCACCACCGGCCTACGTGGCAGCGCAAGCTGCGGCGTAGGCCGGTGGCGTAGGGTAGGGAGCATAAAAGAGGGGTGAAGGGTAAAACTGTGCATGCCGTCGGCTACTGCCTCGGGGACGAATGAATGCGTGGTCGTCAGCCGGGCTTGATTGAAAGCAAGAGCAGGATAAAATCTTTACATGGCATCTATCTCCGGCGGGGCTGGGAACGGGATAAACGGGATGCTACGTAAAGAATTTTACGTCGTACGTAAAAAATATCACGTCGTTCGTAAACTTTT
>SFEP01000064.1 GCA_004557185.1 Bacteroidales bacterium | reverse complement strand
AGCCCGGTAACGCCGATGGTACTGCACACCCGCGGGAGAGTAGGTAGCCGCCAACTTATTAGTAAGACTCCTTCCAGAGCAATCCGGAGGGAGTCTTTTTGTCTTCATGGCCTTATTTGCACTGAGAAAGTGAAGATTTTTCCCGTAAGCGCTGAGAGTGAGGCGATATATTGTTTCCTTTGCATCGCGCAAACTTTCAGCTACTGTCTTTCGTGCCGATTTTCTTTCTTGTAGGAGAAATTAGGTGTGTAGCAGGGTTTGAAGAGAAAGATATGCCAAACATTGATATTGAATGATAATATGAAGTCTGTACGACCCAAGAAGTTTTTAGGACAGCATTTTCTTACCGATTTGCCCACTGCGCAGCGCATAGCCGATACGGTGGACGCCTGCCCCGATTTGCCCATCCTTGAGGTGGGGCCGGGTATGGGCGTGATGACGCAGTACCTTTTGCCCAAAGGACGCCCGTTCAAGGTGGTGGAGATTGACTTTGAGAGCGTGGAGTACCTGCGCAAGGCGTTTCCTGCGCTCGAGGAAGGCATCATTGAGGACGATTTCCTGAAAATGCACCTTGAAAACACCTTCGGCGGCAGTCCGTTCGTGCTCACAGGCAACTACCCCTACAACATCAGCAGCCAGATTTTCTTCAAGATGCTCGACTACCGCCACCTCATTCCCTGCTGCACGGGTATGATACAGAAGGAGGTGGCCGAACGTCTCGCCGCGCCGCCGGGCTGCAAGGCTTACGGCATACTGAGCGTGTTGGTGCAGTTATATTATAAGGTAGACTACCTCTTCACCGTCGAGCCGGGCGTGTTCAATCCGCCACCCAAGGTGCGCAGTGCGGTGGTACGCCTCACGCGCAACGAAGTGCAGCATCCCGGGTGCGACGAAACGCTGCTAAAACGTGTGGTGAAAACCACCTTCAACCAGCGCCGCAAAATGATGCGCGGCTCCATCAAGCCCTTGTTGCACGAGCTCGACCAGAGTCTTGCCTGCCCCGTGCCCGACCACACCGACTTCCTTGCGCAGCCCCTCCTCACGCGTCGGCCAGAGCAGCTCAGTGTGCAGGAGTTCATCGATTTGACCAACGCAGTAGCCGCGCATTATCACCTGCCAATAACTGGGGACGAGTAGTATTTCAACCCTTCTTTCTATAAAAGGGAATGCTTGAAAATAAAAGGAGACAGCGTTATATATAAAAGGAAATAACTCACGATAAAGCGTATTCCTTCAATCCAACAAACGAAGCGCTGGTTCTATCTAAGGACAATAAGAAAAATAAAGCGCGGAGCGCAAACGTAAGGAGAAGCCTTTCTCCCTGCGTTTGCGCTCCGCGCTTGCTGTGTTAGTGTGTGCGGTGCTTGTTTCAGAACTTCCAGCGCACGTCGGCACCGAAGCACCGCGGCTGGCCGTATTGTGCGAAGCGGTTGCCCATGCTTTCGAAGCTGAAGGTGGCGTAGCGCGTGGCCGTCAGGTTGCTGGCCCAGACGGAGAGCTTGACGTTACCCTTCAGTTCCATGCCGCAGCGTGCATTGAGGGTGGCGTAGATGGGCTGGCTGAAGGTGTTTGCCTCGTTCCACATCACGTCGCCCGCGCCTTTCACGTCAGCGCCGATGCTCAGCGCCTTCACGCCCCCCTTGCGCAGCGGGTGGCGGTAGTCGAGCGAGGCGCTGAAGGTGTGTGCGGGGGCAAAGGGCACGCGGTTGTCGGTGTAGTCCACCAGCACCTTGTCGCCTGTTGCGGTGGTTTGCTCACCCAGGTTGTAGTTGGTAAAGCGGGCGTCGGTAAAGCCGTAGGCCACGTCGGAGAGCAGGCGACCGTCGCACCAGGTGCCGTGCATTTCCACCTCCACACCCAGGCTGCGCGAGCGGCCGGCGTTCACCATCACGCGTCCCATGCCGCTCTCGGCAAAGCGTGCCAACTGCTGGTTGCGGGTGTGCATGTAGAAGAGGGCTACGTCGGCCCACAGACGTTTGTCGGCCAAGTTGAGGTGCGTGCCCAGTTCGTAGCTCCATGTGGTTTCGGGCTTGTAGTAAAGGGTGTGCACGTCGGGCGCAGCAGGCATGTGCTTGTCGAGCGCCGCGGTCATGCCTTGCAGTGCCTTGTCCTTGACGGCGTCGGGCAGCGGCAGCGCTTCGATGGTAGCCTTGCTGAAATCCTTCACGCCCGTCATCACGCTGCGGCGCAGTGCCGTCTGGCTCAGGTCGGAGTAAGCCTGAATGTTGTAGCCACCGGAGCGGTAGCCCTTCGTCACGCTGGCATACACATGCCCTTTGGAGCGGGGCAGAGCATAGTTCAGCGCCACCTTCGGCAGGAGTTGCCACGTGTCGTTTTTCAGTTTGCCGTCGAGTGCGGCGTTGGCCTCGAGGTCCTTCTGCAGCTGCATCATCGGTCCCATAGCCATTTCAAAATGGTAAGGCATGCTCACGCCCTGACCCGAATGAAGTTTCAGTTCGCGGTGGTCGTAGTCCAGGCGCAACCCCACGGTGAGCGACAGCCCTTTCAGTCCGAGGCGCTGTACAGTGCTTTGGTGAAAGAGGGCCGCGTTGGCCGAGGGCGTCATGAGGCGTGCGCTAAAGGGCAGCGTTTCGCCCGTGAAGGCCAGCGACATCGTCGGACTCTCGGGCAGCACGGCCGCCAGCTGGCGGTTGATCATGCTCACGCCGTCGGCGTAGAAGGTGACGGGGCACGTGGTGCGCAGGTGCTGGTACATGGCAAATACGCCCGTGGTCCATTGCCAGCGGCGCGAAGCATCCTTGCTGCGCAGGGCAATCTCCTCAGAGAAAGTGTTCATATACTGCTTTTGCTCGAGGGTAAACACGTCGCGTGCCGTGAAGTCCTGGTCCATGAAGAGGCGGTCGTCCAGCCGTTGCCAGGCCGTGATGGATGTCAACACCATGCGGTCAAGCTTGTGCTCCACGCCCAGTCCCGTGTTCAGCAAGTGGCGTCGGTAGTTCGAGGGGCGGTTCTGGCTGATGACGGACGGCGCCGTAGTCGTGGTGCCCGTGGTAGGGTCAGTAGTTGTTGTGGTGGGCAGGTAGAAGTAAGGGCAGGCATCCTCGTCGCTGTATTCGTAGGAGGCCGTCCAGTCCAGTTTCACCACGTCGGTGGGTTGCCACGACCATCGCAACCTTCCGCCGGCGGCCTCGCTGCCATCCTGCTTTTTGCCTGTGGCCTGGTTGGTGTAAAATCCGTTTTCGCCTTCGTAGTAGCCGCTCACGCTCAATCCCATGCGGTCGGCGGGGTGCAGATAGGTGGTGAAGGCGGCGCGTCGGCCCGCGGTGCGTGTGGTGAAGCCGGCGCTTACCTCCGTACCGCTGTGCGTGATGGGGTCGGCGGTGAAGATGCGCAGCAGGCCGCACATGGTGTTGCGGCCGTAGAGTGTGCCTTGCGGTCCGCGCAGCACATCCACGCGGTCGATGCCCTCGAAGTGGAAATCGTAGGCCGACTTGTCGATGTAAGGCACGTTGTCCACATAGAGCCCCACCGCCGGCGTGTTGATGCGCGAACCGATGCCGCGAATGTAGCAGGCCGACGTGATGCGTGAGCCGTAGGCAGGCATGAAGAAGTTGGGAGCGTAGGCCGAAATGTCCTTGGCCGAATGAATTTCGCGGCGTTCCAGTTGGCTGGAGTTCACAAACGACACGCTCAAGGGTTGGCGTCGCAGGTGCGCCGTCTCTTTGGGCGAAGCCACCACCACGGCCTCTTCAATGTTGTAGTGCCGTATGGTGTCGGCGGGTGCAGGCGCAGCGGCCAGCATGAGTGATAAAAGCATATAATATATAGGTGTTCGGGGAAAGCCCTACGGGCGTTGCCGTCAGACTGCGGCACGCACGGGCCTTCCATTTCATTTCGGTTGCAAAGATACGCGCTCCTGTATTCTGCTCCAATACCTATTTATAGGGAGTAATGGGTGACAGGTAAACGCCTTTCACGTATAGCATCGGGGGTTATTGGAAACGGACAAACCCCGTGCGCCTGGTTGCGCCTAAAGCTTTTGTTGGATTATATCCGACCTTTTCTCGCCATGGCATCGCTCAAATCCTCTCGGTTTTGGGCGAGCGTTCTGCCACGTACGCAGCTGTGTGCCTTGTGCACGTTTGTTGGCCGTTTTTTATGCCTAAAACAAGAATGTTGCTACCTTTGTGCGTGCCAAAGCCCTGTGGGGTGGCGTGTCGTAGGACTGACGTGCCCGTTTCCCCCTTTCGCTCGTGCGGCTTTGCCCCCATCCCTTTCACATGAAATCGCTGATAAAAAACGTTTTGCAGATAATTATGCCGTTCGTGCTGGGTCTCGGCATCCTGTGGTGGATGTATCGAGGCACGGATTGGCGTGCCTTCATGCATTGCGTGCTGCACGAGATGCACTGGCACTGGATGCTGCTGTCGTTGCTCTTCGGCATCGTGCCGCAGATGCTGCGTGCCTGGCGCTGGCGCATGGCCCTCGAACCGCTGGGCGAGCATGCCCGTCGCCGCACGTGCACCGATGCCATTTTCCTGAGCTACGCCGCCAGCCTCGTCATTCCCCGCGTGGGTGAGGTGACGCGCTGCGGCACGCTGCGCAAGTACGACGGCGTTTCCTTCAGCCGCGCCTTGGGCACGGTGGTTACTGAGCGCCTTGTCGACTCGCTCTGCATGTTGCTCTTCACGGGGGTCGCCTTCCTGTCGCAGCTGCCCATGTTTCTGCGTTTTCTGCGCACCACGGGCACCAGTGTGCACGACATTCTGGCGCGCTTCACCACCACGGGCTACCTCGTCACCCTGCTCTGCTTGGTGGCAGCCGTAGCTGTGGGACTTGTGCTGGTGTACAAGCTCAAGGTGTTCCGCAAGGGGCGCGACATGCTGGCCGACCTGCGCGACGGGGTGCTCTCGCTGCGCAACGTGCGTAACCTCCCGCTCTATCTGCTCTACAGCGTGGGCATCTGGGTGGGTTATTTCCTGCACTTCTACATCGCCTTCTTCAGTTTCGACTTCATGGCCAGCATTACGCCCGCGGCAGCCTTCCTCATTTTCTGTGTGGGTTCGTTTGCCGTGCTTGTGCCCACGCCCAACGGTGCCGGCCCGTGGCATTTTGCTGTGAAAACCATGCTTGTGCTCTATGGCATAGCCGAGCCGCAGGCCATCGTCTTTGCGCTGGCCGTGCACACCATACAGACGGCGCTCGTGGTGCTGCTCGGTGCCTTTGGGTGGGCGCGGCTCAACATGACGCGGAGCGGGGAGGGTGCGTAGCCGTCGGGGCATGTTCGTTTTTCCCCATTTTCTTAGAAATCAAACCCCTTAATACATACAACTATGAGTGAGATAGCCAACCTGCAACCGCAGGCCATCTGGAAAAACTTCGACCTGCTCACGCAGGTGCCCCGTCCCTCAGGTCATCTGGCCAAGGTGCAGGCATTCCTGCTTGACTGGGCCCAACAGAAAGGCGTTGAGGCATTTCAGGACAATGCCGGCAACATCATCATGCGTAAACCCGCCACGCCCGGCATGGAGGACCGCAAATATGTGACCCTGCAAGGACACATGGACATGGTGCCGCAGAAGACCCTCGAGAGTCAGCACGACTTTGAGAACGACCCCATTCAAACCTACATCGACGGCGAATGGGTGAAGGCCAAAGGCACCACACTGGGTGCCGACGACGGTATGGCCGTGGCCACCATCATGGCCATCATGGAGGACGACAAGCTGCCGCACGGTCCCATCGAGGGCTTCATCACGGCCGACGAGGAAACCACCATGCACGGTGTGAACGAAATGCTGGCTGACACGCTGGAGGGCGACATACTGCTGAACCTGGACAACGAAACCGAGGGCGAAATGATTATAGGCTCGGCCGGCGGCGTGAACATGAACGCCAGCATGGAGTTCAGGGAGGTGGAGGCCGACAGCACCGACGCCGCCGTGAAGGTGACGTTGCACAACCTGCTGGGCGGACACTCGGGCCTCGAAATCAATGAAGGCCGCTGCAACGCCAACAAGGCCATGGCGCGCCTGGTGCAGGATGCCATTGCCAACTTCGAGGCTCGCCTGGCCTCGTGGAAGGGTGGCAACATGCGCAACGCCATTCCGCGCGAAGCCGAGGTGGTGCTCACCCTGCCGCCTGACAACGTGCCTGCCTTCAAGGAGGTGGTGGCCGAGTGGCGCCAAACGTTCACCGACGAGTTCGGCGCTGTGGAGAAGCAACTCGCCCTCGACGTGGCCGACGTGCCCGTGCCCGCCACACTGGTGCCTGAGGACATTCAAGACAGTCTGGTCAACGCCCTCTGTGCCGCCTTCAACGGCGTGATGCGCTTCATTCCCGAGGTGCCCAGCATCGTGGAGACGTCGAGCAACCTGGCCATCGTGGAGATACAGCCCACCGAGGCCCGCTTCCTCATTCTCATCCGTTCCTCACGCGACAGTATGCGTGAGTGCTGCGTAGAGACCCTCGAGAGCGCCTTTGCCATGGCCGGCATGAAGGTAGAGACGGGCGGCGACTATCCCGCATGGCAGCCCAACCCGCAGAGCGAAATTGTAGAGCTCATGAAGGGCATCTACAAGGAAATGTTTGGCACTGACAACCGCGTGCAGGTTATTCACGCAGGTTTGGAGTGTGGCGTCATCGGTGCCAAGCGTCCGCACATGGACCTCGTGAGCTTCGGCCCCACGCTGCGTTCGCCCCACACGCCCAACGAGCGCTGCCACATACCGAGCGTGGGCAAGTATTGGGACTTCGTGAAGGAAATCCTCGTGCGCATTCCCAAGAAGTAAGCGTCCCTTACGCCTGTATCATAGAAAAGGAGTTCCGCCCGCGTGGGTGGAACTCCTTTTCTGCATGTAGATGTGAGGCTATGCTTAGTCGAAGGAGGGGAGCGTGAGGTTGTTGAACTGCGCCACGCTCGAGGTGGTGTGCTGTTCCTTGATAACCTGTTTGAGCTCCTTCACCTTGTCAGGATACTGTGCGGCCACGTTGTTGTCCTCGTGGATGTCGTCGGCCAGGTTGTAGAGTTCGCACACGCCGCTTTTCACCACCAGTTTCCAGTCGCCCTTGCGCACGCCGAACTGGTTCGTTTCGTGGAACTCCCAGTACAGGAAGTCGTGCTGCTGCTGTTCCGCATCGTGGCCGAGCAGGGTGGGGGCGAAGGAGATGCCGTCGAAGTAGTCAGCCTCGCCGAGTTCGGGGTTGCGGTATCGCTCCACATAGTTCTGCACGCCTATCAGGTCGCAGAAGGTGGGCATCACGTCGTAGAAGGCCAGTTGGTGTTCGTTCACCGAGCCCGGCGCTATGTGTCCCGGCCAGCGGGCGATGAAGGGGATGCGTATGCCGCCCTCGTGGCACGAGCGCTTGAGACCTCTCAGTTTGCCGTCGCGACCGAAGAAGGTGGGGTCGGCGCCACCCTCCTCGTGCGGTCCGTTGTCCGACGAGAAGATGACGAGCGTGTTCTCATCCAGCCCTTTCTCCTTGAGCTTGGCCATGATTTCACCTACGTAAGCATCGAGGCGGGTAATCATGGCTGCAAACTGGGCGTGCACATGCTTCGTGGCGTGGTAGCGGCCTACGCCGCCAAAGTCCTTGTCGTCGCAGAACATCTGCTCGTAAGCCTGCAAGATGGAGTCGTTGGGCTGGTAGAGCTCGGCGTGTGGCAACGTGTAGGTGAAAAGGCCGTAGAAGGGCTGCCCAGGTTGCTGCAGGTCGAGCCACTCCAAAGCCTCCTGATGGATGAGGTCGCCGCTGTACTGCGTGCGGTTGCGGTATTCGGGCGCCGTGGACCCATCGGAGTACTGCGTGTTCTCCGTCAGTTCGATGCGTATGGTCTCCGTGTCGCCGCGGCGCGGACTGTAACGGTTCAGGAAGTTGGGGTAATACTTGTGCGCCATGTACTGGCAGATGTAGCCGTAGTACTCGTCGACACCGCGCTTGTCGGGCGTGGAGCGCGAGCCTTCGTAGCCGCCCGCCCATTTGCCGAACATGCCCGTGGTGTAGCCGTTGTCCTTCATGATTTCGGGCAATATCTTGTGCTCCGTGGTGTAAGGCTCCTGGCCCACAATGCGGTACTCTGTGCACACGCCATACTGCACCGAGCGGTCGGTCCAATACTCCTTGTTGCCGCGAACGTGCGTGTGGCCCGTGTGCTGCCCCGTCATGAGCGTGGCCCGCGACGGTGCCGATACGGGGCTGCCGGCATAGGCTTGCGTGAAGCGCATGCCTTCGGCCGCCATGCGGTCCAGGTTGGGCGTGGCTATGTAGGGCTGCCCGTAGCAACCGAGGTCGCCGTAGCCCATGTCGTCGCACAGAATGAAGATGATGTTGGGCTTCTCGTCAGTTTGTGCCTGCATGCCCAGGGTCAGGCCGGCCATGCCGCTGAGGCAGAGGGCGCGGGTGTATCGTGAAGTGTTCATCGTATGGTCTTTTTCCCTTGTTGAATGATGATGCCTTTGGCTGTGTCGGGGTTGATGCGGATGCCGTTCAGGTCGTAGGCGGTTGAGGTTTTCTCAGGACAAACGGTCTTGCCATCGCCGATGGGTGCAATGCCCTCGGGCACGTCGGGCACGGCCTGGCTGACGTGTAGGTAGCAGTCGTAGATAATGCCCACAATCTCGTCGTCAGCCTCGTCCATGTCGCCGCTGTCCAGACGCCAGCGCATGCGCAGCCGTCCCGTGGCGGCATGAGCAGGCACGTCGATGTCGGCCTGAGCCGTTGCCTCGCCGAAAAATTCGTGTTTCGCCTCAAACAGGCCGTCGGCGTTCCAGTCGAAGTAAACCGTTACGGTGGTCACATCACCCAGTCCCTGTGCTTGGTAGGCCAGGTGCAGGGTGCCGCCGGCCTCCACGTCGACCTGCTGGTTGCGCAGCAGTTGGAAGGCGCTGCCGGGGCGGCCCGATGCTTCGTAGCTGATACCGGCGCCCCCTTCCTTGCCCGTGGCCTGCAGCTGCTTCAGCCAGGCCGTGGCGGGTGTGCCGCAGGGCAGGTAGTAGATGCCGAGGCGCTGCGCCAGCGGGGAGTGCACGGGCGGTTCGGGCTTCACGTAGTCGTAGGGGGTCTCCACTATTTCCCAGTAGGAGTTAGGGCGTGTGCTGGTGATGTGGAAGGCTACCACGTGCCCTTGCCCATCGGCAAAGTTCAGGCCGAGTGTACCGTCGGAGGCGGTGCTGATGCTCTGGTCGGTGCTGCACAGGTAGTAGTAGCCCTTCTGCGCATTCTCGGCCGTGCAGGCTTTCACCTCATACTCCACGGGTTCGGTGCCTGTCGATATTTGCACGCTTAGGCCGGGTGTACGTGTGGACTGCATGTAGTGGCCGCTGCTCACGTTGCGCACGTAGTAGCGGTTGGCGCTTTCGGTAGGGATAAACTCCCAGTACTGCTTTTTCGTGTTGTCGCTGTTGGCCACGTAGAGCTTGTTGCCCTGCTCGTAGATGTAGCCGTTTGCTTTGGAATAACGGTGAATGGTGTAAACCTTTCCCGCTTCGGGAAATGCGTGCCCGTCGTCGGCGCGCCCCAGCAGGGTGGCCGAGAGTGCCAGCATGAGGAGTAGAAGTCGCTTCATGTGCGTAGGTTTAGGTAGTGCAAGTGGGTGTTTTTCTGCACAGCAGCGGCGCTGTGGCAGGCTGTGCATGGCGTGTTTTGCAAAAATAGGGAATCTGCCTTGCATGCGCACCTTTTGCGTATGAAATGTAGGGGGCAATATGTTGTACAGCACCTTCTGCCCCCACAATGCACTACGCCACGCCGTGGCCTGATGTGGCGCGGCGTGGCGTGTGATGAATGGTGCTTGCCTGCCCTCAAGGGGCGAGGAAGAAAACTTAATAATTCTCCTTGAGCAACTCAAAGTAACTCTGCGGATGGGCGCAAACGGGGCAGATCTCGGGAGCCTGCTTGCCCACTACGATGTGGCCGCAGTTAGAGCACTGCCACACGGCGTCGCCGTCGCGTGAGAAGACTACCTTGTCCTCGATGTTCTTCAGGAGTTTGCGGTAGCGCTCTTCGTGCGCCTTCTCGATGGCACCTACCATCTCGAATTTTGCGGCAATCTCCTCGAAGCCCTCTTCGTGTGCCTCTTTGGCAAAGGTGGCGTACATGTCGGTCCACTCGTAGTTTTCACCGGCAGCTGCATCGGCCAGGTTCTCGGTGGTGGCGGGGATGCTGCCTCCGTGCAGGTATTTGAACCAAATCTTGGCGTGTTCCTTCTCGTTGTGCGAGGTTTCCTCGAAGATGTTGGCCATCTGCACGTAGCCGTCCTTTTTGGCCTTCGATGCGTAATACTGGTACTTGGTGTGTGCCTGCGATTCGCCGGCAAATGCGGTAGCAAGGTTCTGCTCCGTCTTCGTTCCTTTCAAGTCTTTCATGTGTTTGAGCAAGTGTTGGGCAATAGGTAAAAAATGGGGACGCAGCGCTTACTTCTTGAAGTAGCGGTTGTAGAGGCCCTCGAAGCCCTTACCGTGGCGAGCCTCGTCGCGTGCCATTTCGTGTACGGTGTCGTGGATAGCGTCGAGGTTGAGCTCCTTGGCGCGCTTGGCAATGCGGGCCTTGTCGGCGCAGGCACCGCTCTCAGCGTTCATGCGCTTCTCCAGGTTGGTCTTGGTGTCCCACACCACGTCGCCCAGGAGTTCGGCAAACTTGGCAGCGTGTTCAGCCTCTTCCCAAGCATAGCGCTTGAAGGCTTCGGCTACTTCGGGATAACCCTCGCGGTCGGCCTGGCGGCTCATGGCAAGATACATACCCACCTCGGTGCATTCGCCGTTGAAGTGAGCGTTGAGGTCCTTGATCATTTCCTCGTCGCAACCCTTGGCTACGCCGATTTCGTGTTCAGCTACAAATTCGAGGCCGCCTTCGTCAGCGAGTTCCTTGAACTTCGAAGCGGGCACGCCGCACATGGGGCACTTTTCAGGAGCCTGGTCGCCTTCGTGAACATATCCGCAAACGGTGCAAATGAATTTCTTTTTCATGATGAGTAATGGTTTTAAGTGGTTTGTTATGTCGATAGTACAAGTTATGAAAGTCGGTTCAGTGCGCAGCGTGCTGCTGCTGTTCGTGTGCCGCGCAGTCGGGGCAGCATCCCTTGATGCAGAGTGAGGCGCGCTCGGCCTTGTAGCCCTGGGGTAGCACAGCCTGCTCTTCGGGCGTCGGCGATCGCAGCGGCACATCGTGCAACGCGCCGCAGCGGGTGCAGAGGAAGTGCGCGTGCGCCTCCACGTGGGCGTCGTAGCACACGCGGCGGTCGTCGAGCGGCAGTTGGCACACTGCTCCCTGCTCGGTGAGCAGACGCAGGGTGTTGTAGACCGTGGTGCGCGAGAGCGTAGGCATCGACGGCAACAGGGCGCAATAGATGTCCTCGGCCTGCGGGTGCGTGTGGTGACGCAGCAGGTAGTCCATCACGGCAATGCGCTGCACGGAGGGCTTGATGCCGTGCGCGGCCAGGTAGTCGATGGTGCTGAGGTCGTTCATGCGCTATGTGGGGGTGGTAAAACGTGCTTCGTGCATTGGGCTTCGCCAACTGTGTTGCGGCTACTTGCCCTGCCGCAGGCTTTTGTTATCAATTTGTAATGATTACAATCTTGAATGCATTGCAAAAGTAACAACCTCCCTGCACTTATGCAAATAAAACCCCGTGTTTTTTTCATCGCAGCCCGGTGAAACCGTGCATTTATGTTGTAAAGCATATTCGTGGTGCCTCATGTGCAGCCCTAAACCGCCTGCCGCGCCCCGCCTCACCACCCGCCCCGCGCACCTCCCCCTCCCCCTTCTGCCTGGCATAAGGATAGCCCCCAATAGATGCTACGTAAAAAAACTCACGTCGTACGTAAAAAAACTCACGTCGTACGTAAAATTTTTTACGTAGCATCTCCTTTTTCCCGTCCCCGTCCCCCTTGGAAATGGAAGCGGTGAAGAAAAAACTTCACGTAGTGCGCGTTCTTCTTCATGGCATCCCGTTCAGGTGGCGCACCGCCCGTGCGAAAATGGTTGCCGTGGGAAGAAAATACCACGCCGTGGACGAAAGTTCCCCCGCCGTGGAAGAAACTTCCCACGGCATCTATTTTGAACGGGAAGGCGGACGGGTGCAACGGTGTGCTGCCTGAAAATCGTAGCGTCGTTGGATTTCATCCGACCTTTTCTCGCCATGGCATCGCTCAAATCCTCTCGGCTTTGGCGTTGCTCATTTGGCTTAACGAAAAGGTTGGATTTCATCCG
>SFEP01000100.1 GCA_004557185.1 Bacteroidales bacterium | reverse complement strand
CGCCTAGAGACGTAACGCCCGAGGCCACTTTGGCCGTAGCCACCCGCAATGTGCCGGGCATCGCAGAGGCCATTCGTGCGGGCTCGCTAGCCATCACCAAGCGTGCCATGCTCAGCCGTGGCGTCAGCGTGCTGCGTAATAGCACGCTCATCGTGAACCTGCCCGGCAGCAAAAAAGCGGTGGAGGAAGCGCTCGAAATCGTACTACCTGTGTTAGAGCACGGCATTCGCCTTGCCAAGGGCACGGATGGGGAGTGTGGACGCACATGAGCACTCCCTTGACAGCCGCTGCGAGCGCAAGCGCCGTAACCATGCCTATAAATAGCGCTGCTATGGCTGAGAGTACTGCAATAGATTTTTCTCCGCTGTGGATAAGCCTCGAAACCGCCTCCGCCACCATCGCCATCGTCTTCGTTTTGGGTGTGGTGGCCGCATGGTGGGTGGAGCGTTTGCCCAGTGAAAGCGCCAAGATTTTCATCGACGGCGTCTTTACACTGCCCATGGTGCTGCCACCAACGGTGGCGGGCTTCTTCCTGCTTATTATCTTTGGCAATAACCGTCTTGTAGGGCGTTTCTTTATCGACAATTTAGGATTACAAATTGCCTTCAGCTGGCTGGCCACCGTCCTCGCGGCCGCCGTGATTGCCTTTCCCCTCATGTACCGCTCCGCCCGCGGAGCGCTGGCACAGGTGGACAAGGGCATCATGGAGGCGGGGCGCTCCTTGGGCATGACGGTATGGCGCATTTTTTGGCGCCTGCACTTGCCCAACGCACTCCCAGGCATTATTGCCGGGGGCCTGTTGGCGTTCGCCAGGGGCTTGGGCGAGTTCGGCGCCACGGCCATGCTGGCGGGCAATATCGCGGGCAAAACCCGCACGCTGCCCCTGGCAGTGTATAGTGCGGTGGCCGCCGGTGATTTTGACGCGGCGGGCATATATGTCGCCATCATTTTAGTCATTTGCTTCGCCGTAGTCATTGGCCTCAACTATTATCAATACAAGGTTAAACAGCAACAGGAGGGCTCCAGATGAGAAAATTACTCGTATGTGCTATGTGCATGCTCATGCTGTTGGCGTTGGGCTGCGCTGGCGAGAGCAGAAAAGGTCTTTGAGCAGCAGCTCATACCCATGTTCACGAAAAAGCATCCGCATCTAAAAATTCAGGGCATCTATGATGCGAGCGGCAAGCTGCAGAGCCAAATCGAAAATGGCCTCAGTGCCGACATCTTCATCTCCGCCGCTACTAAACAAATGCAGGCCTTGGATAAACAGGGCTATCTGGACAGCGCCAGCATTAAGCCGCTGTTAGAAAATAAGCTTGTTTTAATCGTGCCTGCTAAGGGCGCAAGTGATATCAAGGAGTTCAAGGATATCGCCAAGGCTAAGCATCCCGCCATCGGCGACCCGGCTAGCGTGCCCGCAGGTCAATATGCACGCGAAGCACTCACCAGCCTCGGCCTGTGGCAGCAAATCGCGCCCAAAGCCAGCCTCGGCACCAACGTAACGCAGGTGCTGCACTGGGTGGGCGAGGGCAGTGCCGATGCAGGCCTAGTCTATGCCACCGACGCCGCTCTCATTAAGGATAAGGTGCACGTAGTGGCTGAAGCGCCTGCTGGCTCCCTCAAAAAGCCCATCATTTATCCTATTGGCATTTTGAAAAATGCTCCTCAAACCAATGCGGCCAAGGAATTGGCAAGCTTTTTACAATCGGAAGAAGCTATGCAGGCCTTTGCTAAATATGGCTTTGCCAGAGCAAAATAAATGCTAATAAGGCTCGTAAAAGAGTAGAATATGACTAGTCAATTAAAAAAAGAGCTAGGAGAATAGATTATGAAGCTAATTAAAACGCAAGACGCCGTGGGCAGCGTGCTCTGCCACGATTTAACGCAAATCATCAAGGGCGTAACCAAGGACGCCGTTTTTCGCAAGGGACACATCGTGCAGCCGGAGGATATCCCCGTGCTGCTTTCCATTGGCAAGGAGCATCTTTATGTGTGGGAGGCGGATGAAAGCATGCTGCACGAAAACGATGCCGCCCGCATCCTGTGCGATTTGTGCAAAAACGAGCAGATGCTGGAATCCGACGTCAAGGAGGGCAAAATCGAGCTTAGCGCCGCCATGGACGGCCTCTTTAAGGTGGATGGCAAGCGCCTGGCGCTCGTCAACGGCTTTGGCCAGATGATGATTGCTACGCGCCACGGCAACACCCCCGTAAAGAAGGGCGATAAGCTGGCCGGCACGCGCATCATCCCCTTGGTTATTGAAAAAGCCAAAATGCAGGCCGTGCAGCAGCTGTGCGGCGAGGAGCCCCTTTTAAAACTCATGCCCTATAAGCTAAAAAAGGCCGCCGTAATTGCCACTGGCAGCGAGGTCTTCACCGGTCGCATTAAGGATACTTTCACCCCCGTAATTGTGGAAAAGCTGGCGGAATACGGCGTGGAGGTTATGCATAAGCAAATTTTGGGCGACGATCCCGATGCTGTAACTGCCGCCATCAAGAGTGCAATCGAAGAAAAGGGCGCGGAGCTAGTCTGCTGCACCGGTGGCATGAGCGTGGACCCCGATGATAAAACGCCCTTGGCAATTAAAAACACCGGCGCGCAGATTATTTCCTATGGCGCACCTGTTTTGCCCGGCGCGATGTTCCTTTTGGCCTATTATGGCGACAGCAAGGTGCCCGTCATGGGCTTGCCCGGCTGCGTAATGTACGCCAAGCGCACGATTTTTGACTTAGTATTGCCCAGAGTCATCGCCTGCGACAGGGTGAGCGCCGAGGAATTGGCCGCCCTAGGCGAGGGCGGACTATGCTTAAATTGCCCCGTGTGCACCTATCCCGCCTGCGGCTTTGGCAAGGGGTGGTAAGATGAGTTATGTAGCGCCGCAAAAATTTCACATCAAGGTGCGCGTGTATAAC
>SFEP01000007.1 GCA_004557185.1 Bacteroidales bacterium | reverse complement strand
CCCCCGAAATCAGCCGTCTTGCACGCGATGCAGCCCGGTCACCTTCCCGCAGATGTCCGGCCACTGCCACAACCACCCCGCCACTGCCGCCTCCTGCGTGAAATAGGCGAAGAACCCTGCACATAGCCTCGCAAGGCCGACCCATGCGGTGAAAATATTGGACAAATCGCCCTTTTTCGTACTCCTATACGCAACCCTCTGACAGCCAGTCTTCAAAAACAAAAAAACTCCCACTTTCTCGTTTTTCCCTCCCGCTCCGCGCGTTGCCCGTGGCCGTGTGCGACGTTGCCCATGGCCGTGTGCAACGTTGTCCATGGCCGTGTGCGACGTTGCCCTCGGCCGTGTGCAACGCCTTTCCTCGCATCCCGTCGTGGCCGAGCCGCATGCCTTCGTGGCAGGCGGCATGGGCGCAACACCGCGCCGCGGCACCCTGCAAACGCAAACGCTCCGCCGTGGCTGAGGGCCGCGGCGGAGCGCATGTAGGGGTAGGGAAGGAGTGCTTATTTCGACACCTTTTCGAGCTTCTTCAGCACACTGAAAATGAAGAGGGCGCTGAGAATGCAGATGCCTGCAAGCACGGCCCAGATGTAGGGCAGCGAAACGTTGGCGTCCCACAGAATGGCGGGAATCATCACCAGCTGGTTGCCCAGCGCCGTAGCGCCGAACCACAAGCCCATCATGAGGCCTGCATACTTGGGCGGGGCTACCTTGCTCACAAAGCTGATGCCGATGGGCGAAAGCAGCAGTTCGGCCAGCGTCAGCACGAGGTAGGTGCCGATGAGGAGGTTGGCCGTGACGCGCTTCGGGTCGGCGCCAGCCTCGATGGCTGCGGTCTGGTCCATGGGGTTCAGCAAGCCCATGGAGCCGGCTATCATGAGACCGAAGGCGGCTGCGGCCACGAGCATACCCATGCCGATTTTACGCGGGCTCGAAGGCTCCTTGCCGTGCTTGCCCAACCACGAGAAGAAGGCTACGCTGACAGGCGTGAGTGCCACCACAAAGCAGGGGTTGAACTGCTGGAAGATGGGAGCCTCGACGGCGGTGACGGCGTCCTGCGTGTGCAGGTACTGATAGCCTAAGTAGCAGGCACCGGCCGCGATGGCCAGCACGCCGTAGGCCAGCGCCTTGCTGCTCTTGGCCTGGAAGGCGCCGAACAGACCGTAGACGATGAAGATGCAGGCCACGAGGTTCGTTACGTCGAAGGCCATGCCCTGCACACCCGTAGCCGAGGTTTCCGTGTAGTCGCGGGCAAAGAAGGTGAGCGTCACACCGTTCTGGTGGAAGGCCATCCAGAAGAAGATGACCACACCCATCACGAGCGCCAGGCACACAATGCGTTCTTTGGTCTGCTCCTTGGTGAGTTCGGGCTGCTTGGCGGCCTCTTTTTCAGCCTCCACGCGCTTGGCCACGGCCTTTTGTCCCTTGTCTTCACTTGCCAGCACATGCTTGTAGGTGCTGCTGAAAGCGTAGTAAATGCCGATGCTCAGAATGAGGCTGGCGCAGGCCACGGCAAAGGCAAAGTGGTAGGAGTCGGCCTCGCTCACGCCGAGCGAGGTTTGTGCCCATTTCATAATCATGATGGCTGCGGTGGGCGCAAACATGGCGCCGATGTTGATGGCCATGTAGAAGAGTGAGAAACCGTTGTCGCGCTTGTCGGCATACTTGGGCTCGTCGTAGAGGCGGCCCACCATGACTTGCAGGTTGCCCTTGAAGAGGCCCGTGCCCAAGCTCACGAGCACCAGTGCGGCGCCCATGACGGCCACGGCCACCCAGTTGCTGCCCAAGGGTACGGACAGGAGCGCGTAGCCCAGGAACATGATGAAGATGCCCGTGGTGACCATGCGCCCGAAGCCGAACTTGTCGGCCGCAATGCCGCCGATGATGGGCAGGAAGTAGACGAGCATCAGGAAGGTGGCCTGGATGCCGCCTGCCACGCCGGGGGTATAGCCGAAATTGGCTTGCAGGAAGAGGATAAACACGGCCAGCATGGTGTAGTAGCCGAAGCGCTCGCCCGTGTTGGCGAGTGCCAGCGCCCAGAGGCCTTTAGGTTGTCCTTCAAACATAGGATTGAATGAATTAAAAAAGTTATTATGAGATGAATTGTTGTTTCGTTTCGGTTCAGGTGGGCTGTGCCATCTGGCTTGCGGCCTCGAGTTCGGCCTTGACGAAGGGGGCGGTGTGGCCCTTGCCGCTGGCGGCCATCTGCTCGGGCGTGCCGGCAAACACCAGTGTGCCGCCGCCGCGTCCGCCCTCGGGCCCCATGTCGATGAGATGGTCGGCCACCTTGATGACGTCGAGGTTGTGCTCGATGATGATGACCGTGTTGCCCTTGTCGACGAGTTGCTGCAACACCTGCAGGAGCACCTGTATGTCGTCGAAGTGCAGCCCCGTGGTGGGCTCGTCGAGCAGGTAGACGGTGCGGCCTGTGTCGCGCTTGGCCAGTTCGGTGGCCAGCTTTACGCGCTGGCTCTCGCCGCCTGAGAGGGTGGTGGAGCTCTGGCCCAGTTTGATGTAGCCCAGGCCCACGTCCTGCAGCACCTTTATTTTATGGAGAATGTGCGGCACGTTCTCGAAGAACTCTACGGCCTGGTTGATGGTCATCTCCAGCACGTCGGCAATGCTTTTTCCCTTGAAGCGCACTTCGAGCGTTTCGCGGTTGTAGCGCTTGCCGTGGCACGTTTCGCAGGGCACGAGCACGTCGGGCAGAAAGTTCATTTCGATGTTTTTGTAGCCGTTGCCCTTGCACGTTTCGCAGCGTCCGCCGCGCACGTTGAAGCTGAAACGCCCCGGTTTGTAGCCCCGCATTTTGGCCTCGGGCAGCCCCACGAAGAGCGAGCGTATGTCGCTGAACACTCCCGTGTAGGTGGCGGGATTGGAGCGCGGTGTGCGTCCCAGCGGACTTTGGTCGACGGCCACCACCTTGTCGATGTGCTCCATTCCTTCGAGGCGGTCGTAGGGCAGGGGCTCGGTGAGGGAGCGGTAGAAGTGCTGTGAGAGAATGGGGAGCAGGGTGTCGTTTACCAGTGTCGACTTGCCGCTGCCCGAAACGCCCGTCACGCAGATGAGCGTGCCGAGGGGGAAGCTGACCGTCACGTTTTTCAGGTTGTTACCCCGAGCCCCCACCAGTCGCAGCACGTGGCCGTTGCCCTTGCGCCGCGTGGCGGGCACAGCAATGCCGAGGCTGCCGTTGAGGTAGCGCGAGGTGAGCGTGTCGCGGCGGAGCATGTCGTGCGGTGTGCCTTGAAACACCACCTCGCCGCCCAGCCTTCCGGCGCGCGGCCCCATGTCGACCACATAGTCGGCGCTGAGCATCATGTCCTTGTCGTGCTCTACGACCACTACCGTGTTGCCCACGTCGCGCAGCTTCTTGAGCGACTCGATGAGGCGTACGTTGTCGCGCTGGTGCAGCCCGATGCTGGGCTCGTCGAGTATGTAGAGCACATTCACCAGTTGCGACCCGATTTGCGTAGCCAGCCGTATGCGTTGGCTCTCGCCGCCCGAGAGGGTGGTGCTGGGGCGTGAGAGGCTGAGGTAGTCCAGTCCCACGTCGAGCAGAAAGCCGAGTCGGCCCAGCAGTTCTTTGAGAATTTCGTGGGCAATGGCGCGCTGTCGGTTGTCGAGCTGCGGCTCCACGCCTTGCAGAAAGTCGTAGAGCTCGCGTATGTCCATGTCGGCCAGTTGGGCTATGTTATGCCCTGCAAAGCGATACGACAGGGCCTCGCGGTTGAGGCGTGCGCCGTGGCATTCGGGGCACACGGCCGTCTTCGAGAACTGCTCGGCCCAGCGCTGGGCGGCAGCCGTCATTTCGGCATCGGCCATTTGCTGCACATATTTCACCAAGCCCTCGAAGTCTACGTAATAGTCGTCGGTGGTGTGGGCAATGGCGGCTGGAATGCGAAGCCGCGAGGCCGTGCCGTTGAAAATCTCGTTCATGGCGTCCTCAGGAATGTCGCGTATGGGCGTCTTGAGGTCGCAGTCGTGGTGTTGCAGAATGCTCTCGATTTCCCAAAAGATAAGGGCGTTGCGGTATTTTCCCAGCGGCGCCAGTCCGCCCTCGCGTATGCTGAGAGCGGGGTTGGGCACCACCTTGTCGTAGTCCATGATGTTCACCACGCCCAGCCCTTTGCATTTGGGGCAGGCCCCCTGTGCGGAGTTGAAGGAGAAGTTGTGGGGCGCCGGTTCGCGGTAGGAGAGGCCCGTTGCGGGGCACATGAGTTGGCGCGAGTAGTAGCGTGCCTGGCCCGAGGCGGCGTCGAGCAGCATCATGAGGCCGCTGCCCGTGAGCAGACATTGCGCCACGCTCTTGCGCAGCCGTTCGCCGTCCTTGGCCTGCACGGCGAGTTTGTCCACCACCACTTCGATGTCGTGGTTCTTGTAGCGGTCGAGCTTCATGCCCTTCTCAATTTCGCGCAGCTGGCCGTCGCAGCGCACGGTGAGGAAGCCTTTCTTGAGCACCTGCTCGAAGAGTTCCTTGTAGTGGCCCTTGCGGCTGCGCACCAAGGGGGCGAGCAGGAGGACGCGCTGCCCCTCGTATTGGCTCAGTATGAGGTCTACAATCTGCTCCTCGGTGTAGCGCACCATGCGTTCGCCCGAGACATAGCTGTAAGCCTCGCCGGCACGGGCATAGAGCAGACGCAGAAAGTCGTATATCTCCGTCACCGTGCCCACGGTGGAACGGGGCGAGCGGTTGGTGGTTTTCTGCTCGATGCTGATGACGGGTGAGAGCCCCGAGATGTGGTCTACGTCGGGCCGCTCCATGTGGTCCAGGAAATTGCGGGCGTAGGCCGAGAATGTTTCGATGTAGCGGCGCTGCCCCTCGGCGTAGAGCGTGTCGAAGGCCAGCGAACTCTTGCCTGAGCCGCTGAGGCCGGTGATGACGTCGAGGGCGTAGCGCGGCAGGTCCACGTCCACATTTTTTAGGTTGTGCACGCGGGCTCCCCGTATCTTTATCCAGCTTTGTGCTGACTCACTCATGGCGTAGTCCCTCCATTTTCAAGAAAGCCTCGAAGCAGGTTAATCACTTTCTTTATCTGGTATTTCCGTCCGTCGGCCCCGCGTGCCTCAATGTGCAGGTAGTAGCCGCCGTCGGGCATGTCGTGTCCGCCCGAACGGCCGTCCCAGCCGCCGGCGGGGTCGTTCCATTCGTAGAGCTTCTTGCCCCAGCGGCTGAACACCTGCGCCTTGAACGACACGATGCTCTTGTAGCCATCCTTCACCTTGAACACGTCGTTGATGCCGTCGCCGTTGGGCGTAAAGGCGTTGGGCACCTCGAGCTTCGACTCGCTGATGGTGATGCTGAAGGGCTCGTCCATTTCATACGTCAGGGTGTCGCCTGCCAGCACGAAGCTCACAAGCAGCTCCACGGTGAAGGAGCCCGACTGCACGAACTTGTAGTGCGTGTCCTCGTCGTAGCGCACGAGGAACGGCTTGCTCTCGCCCTGCCGCGTGAAGCGCCATTCGTAGAGCGGCGTGTAGTCGCCCACATCCTGCGGCCGAGCCTCGAAGGTGGCCTCGAAGGGTGCCGAACCGTCGTAGCTCGTCTCCTCCACCGTCATGCCGTCGTCGTCGGTGTACGTCATCGCGGGATTGGCCGAGGGCAACGCTTGCTGAGCCCGCGCCGTGTGTGCCGCAAGCAGCATCACGAGGCAGGCCACACTGACCCTTGTAAAGGTAAATATATTCATAATTCATACCCGTCCCGCTCAGTGGGCACGGGCTGCGCAAAGGTACGAATTTTCTCACCATTAGCAAACGCCATGCAGGGCCAACGCACGCCGTGCTTGCTTTCAGTGGCGTGCAGGCTGCAAGGTGGTGTGACAACAAAGCCAACTTCCGGCATCTGAAAGGGGCTTTGGCTGATGCTGGCAGATTGTGGAGTCAATGCTTCGCCTGCTTTGCGCCGGCAGTCCGTCGCAAGTTCACCCGCCCGCCCCCTTATTGTCAATTCCTCCCCTGCTTTGCGATGGCGGTCCGTCGCAAGTTCACCCGCCCGCCTCCTTATTGTCAATGCCTCGCCTGCTTTGCGATGGTAGTCCGTCGCAAGTTCACCCGCCCGCCCCCTTATTGTTAATGCCTCGCCTGCTTTGCGCCGGCAGTCCGTCGCTCGCCCGCATGCCCTGCTTCTTCAGCCGTTGACCACACATTTTCAGCAGTTTTACCCTACTCCTGTATGTTAAAAATGCAGGGGGAAGCAATTTTTTTTCAAGAAAAATGCGGAGCGCGTGACGGCAATTTTGGCGTTGAAAGCAGGGAAAATTGACGGGAAGTTTACATTTGTTTACAAATAGAGCGACTGGGGAGAATGCAGCGCGAAATGCCCCTGTTTTGGGACGTTCTGGTGGGGTGGGGGTGCGGCCGAAGCCTACGGTGGCGGCATGTCAAGTAGCCGTTTTGCCAAGTGCGGATTACAGGCTTTTGATTTCTTAACATCGTGATACATAGCGAGAAACGCTTGCACGGCCGCCAAAAAAGTCGTACCTTTGCAGCCGTAAACCTCACGAGGGATGAGGCCACCCCCAAGCGGCACGCCTCTGACACTTGCCTGCGGATTACACTTGAACCGCTACAGAAAACACACATCCACCCCACGCGTATCACGGTTTCACACCATATTTATATAAGCATACGCGTAGTGCCCCTCCGATGGTCAGGCAGCATGGCTAAGCTGCACGTGAGAGATGACCCGCAAGGAGATGGCACACCGCAGGGCCTCGTGGCAAAACAAACAACATGAAGTTTCAGAAAATCATTTTTATCTTAGCAACCATCCTCTCCCTTACCACCACCACTGCCTTGGCTCAGAACAAGGGCAAGGCCTCCTATTATGGCAACAAATTTCACGGCCGCCGCACGAGCGACGGTTCGCGTTATCACAAAGACAGTCTCACCTGCGCCCACCGCACCCTTCCCTTTGGCACGCTGCTTAAGGTGCGCAACCAGAAGAACGGCCGCGAGGTAGTGGTCAAGGTGACCGACCGCGGGCCTTTCGGACCCGGTCGCATTGTCGACCTCTCGATGGCCGCCGCACGTGAAATCGGCATGGTGCAGCAAGGCGTCGTACCCGTTGAGGTAACCCGCGTGGGCCATGTGAACGACAGCAGACTGCTTATGGCACAGAGCGATGCCGCCCACGAAACGGCGCTGCCCCAAGCCAAATATCTCGACCCCGCCACGGGTAAGTTCTACACCATGGACGAATGGACCGAACGTGGCGAGAAAGCACGCAAGGAGCACATGGCCCGCATGGCGCAGAAGGTGCAGCCCCGCTACCGCGTGCTCACCGACAAGATGACGGCGAAGAACATTTCGCTGCCCAAGCAGGGCCACTGATGCCCCGCTCCCTAAGGACGCACACAGCGTCAACCTGTAGCGGAACACAAAAACTCTACTATATACGACCGAAACGGCCGCCCGCAACCTCGTGCTGCGGGCGGCCGCGTGTTTTCTGCCTGTACTGACGGCTACGGGCTATGTTCGGAAAAGGATAACGTGGAAAAATCCGCCACGCCCTCTTGGCCGTTTTCCTTGTTATGAAAAAAAACCTCCCTCCTTATGCGTTGAGGCTGTACCGGTGCATGATGCGACCGGCACAGCCTCAGTTGTCAACGTCGTGCTGCGTGGCAGCAGGCGTATGGGGTGGGGTGCGAGGGAGCGCTTATTTCAGCACGCCGAGCTCCTTGCCCACCTTGATGAAGGCGGCGATGCACTTGTCAAGGTGCTCGCGCTCATGTCCTGCCGAAATCTGCACACGGATGCGGGCCTGGTCCTTCGGCACCACGGGGTAGTAGAAGCCCGTCACGTAGATACCCTCTTCCTGCATCTTCTGGGCATACACCTGCGAGAGTTTGGCGTCGTAGAGCATGACGGCGCAGATGGCACTCTGCGTGGGCTTAATGTCGAAGCCGGCAGCCATCATCTTGTCGCGGAAGTACTGCACGTTCTCCACCAGTTTGTCGTGCAGCGCGTTGCTCTCCTTGAGGAGCTTGAAGGTTTCGAGCGCAGCGCCCACAATGGCAGGAGCCACCGAGTTGCTAAACAGATAGGGGCGCGAACGCTGGCGCAGCAGGTCGATGATTTCCTTGCGACCCGTGGTAAAGCCGCCCATGGCGCCGCCGAAAGCCTTGCCGAGCGTACCCGTGTAGATGTCAACACGGCCGTAGGTACCGAAGAACTCGCTCACGCCGTGTCCCGTGGGGCCTACCACGCCAGCGGAGTGGCTCTCGTCCACCATGACGAGCGCGTCGTATTTCTCAGCCAAGTCGCATATCTTGTCCATCGGTGCCACGTTGCCGTCCATCGAGAACACGCCGTCGGTCACGATGATGCGGAAGCGCTGTTCCTGCGCAGCCTGCAGCTGGCGTTCCAGGTCCTCCATGTCAGCGTTGGCGTAGCGGTAGCGTTTGGCTTTGCAGAGGCGTACGCCGTCGATGATGGAGGCGTGGTTCAGCGCATCGCTGATGATGGCGTCGTCGGCGGTGAGCAGCGGCTCAAACACACCGCCGTTGGCATCGAAGCAAGCGGCGTAGAGAATGGTGTCTTCGGTGTGGAAGTAGTCGGAGATGGCAGCTTCAAGTTGCTTGTGAATGTCCTGCGTGCCGCAAATGAAGCGCACGCTCGACATGCCGTAGCCGCGGCGATCCATCATTTCCTTGGCACCCTTGATGAGGTTAGGGTGGTTAGAGAGGCCAAGATAGTTGTTGGCGCAGAAGTTGAGCACTTCCTGTCCCTTGACAGAGATGGCAGCCTGCTGCGGGCCTTCGATCAGGCGCTCCTGCTTGTAGAGGCCGGCCTGCTTGATGTCCTCCAGTTCCTTTTGGAGGTGAGCTTGAAATTTACCGTACATAATAAGGGTGTTGATTTGAGGTTTATCGTAAAGAGCGTGTGCGCCCCATGCGACGCCGCACTTTGCTGGCGGAGCTTGCGGGGATAGCCTCCCTGCGGTCACACACTCTGCAAAGTAACGGCTTTTTTGTGGAAAAAAGTAAGGCCGCGCTTGATAAATCTCAAAAAAGTATGCACCTTTGCAACACCTTGCACGGCTCGTGCACGCTCCCAGCCGAGCAGTGCCCTGCAAGCCACCCATGAGAGGTGTGACGATTCTTTAACCCTACATATCTTTTTACGTACCAATGAAAAATATACTGGTCATCGGCGCTACTGGGCAAATAGGCTCGGAACTGACCATGAAACTGCGCAACATCTACGGAAACGACCATGTGGTGTGCGGCTACATTCCCAGTGCCAAACCACAAGGCGACTTGAAAGCAAGCGGCCCGTATGAAATATGCGACGTAACCAACCCCGAGCAAATAGCCACCGTGGCGCTCAAGCACCGTGTAGACACCATCTACAACCTCGCAGCGCTGCTCAGCGTAGTGGCTGAGGGACGTCCGCAGTTGGCGTGGAAGATTGGCATCGACGGACTCTGGAACGTGCTCGAAGTGGCCCGCGAACACAACATCGCCGTCTTCACCCCAAGCTCCATCGGATCATTCGGACCCGAAACGCCCCCCAACCACGTGCCACAGGACACCATACAGCGCCCCCGCACCATCTACGGCGTGTCGAAGGTGACCACCGAACTCCTCTCTGACTACTATTACCGCAAGTACGGCGTCGACACACGTTCCGTGCGTTTCCCCGGACTCATCTCCTACGTCACCCCTCCGGGCGGCGGCACCACCGACTACGCCTGCGACATCTACTACAGCGCCGTGCGTGGCGAAAAGTTTATATGCCCCATCAGCAAGGGCACCTATATGGACATGATGTATATGCCCGATGCCTTGCGAGCCTGCGTGGAACTGATGGAGGCCGACCCCTATCGCCTCATCCACCGCAACGCCTTCAACATTGCCGCCATGAGCTTCGACCCCGAGGGCGTGCTGGCCGCCATACGCAAGTACAAGCCCGAGTTTGAAATGGACTATGAAGTTGACCCCCTCAAGCAGGCCAACGCCGACTCCTGGCCCAATAGTCTCGATGACTACTGCGCACAGCAGGAGTGGGACTGGAAAGCAGAGTACGACCTCGACGCCATGACCGTCGACATGCTCTCCAAGCTCCGCGAAAAACTCATACACTAATACCACCGCCCCGTCCTGTCACAGCCCAAAGCCTGCCGCACAGACGGGGCTGTAGATAGCCCCAAATAGTTGCTACGTAAAAAATTTTACGTCGAACGTAAAAAAAATCACGTCGTTCGTAAAATTTTTTACGTAGCATCTATTTTTTGCGGGGCGGCGAGCCGTGAAAGCGGGGCGCGGGCCGGGAAAAAAGGATGCCGTGGAAGAAAGTTACCACGGCGGGGTCACTTTCTTCCACGGCGGGGTAAGTTTCTTCCACGGCGGCCCGCTTGAGCGAGGTGGCGGCGCTGGTGTGCCGAACAAGGGAAAAGGGGCGCTGCCGCGCGGCGAGGAAGGGCGGTACGCGTTTTTCGCCCCACCAAGCCCCACCTGAGAGCGAGGCGCTTAACAAGCAGGTTTTCAAGGGGTAGAGATGACAAAATAAGGGGTATTCGGATTTTTCTGCAAAAAGATGAAGTGCAATGTGGGGAAATGTGGGGATAAATACGTACTTTTGGAAATTCTTTGGGACAGAACGATGTTTACAGGCACTATCACAGCACGTTTGGACGCCAAGGGCCGTGTGTTCTTGCCGTCGGAGTTTCGGCGCCGCCTGGCGGATGCCGAGGCCGGACTCATGCTGCGCCGCGACATCTACCAGCCCTGCCTCGTCATCTATCCCGCCGCCACATGGCAGGCCGAGGTGGCTGCACTCAGAGCCCGACTCAACCGCTGGGACCCCGTGCAGGCCATGGTCTATCGCCGCTTTCTGAGCGATGTGGAGCCTCTTACGCTCGATGCCAGCGGGCGCTTCCTCCTGTCGCGCCGCATGCAGGAGCTGTGCCACATAGGCAAGAGCGTGTGCTTTGTGGGGGCCGACGACCGCATCGAGGTGTGGGACGAGGAAACCATGCGTGCACAGTGCTTGACCGACGAACAGCTGGGCGAGAAGCTGGCGCAACTGCTGGCGGGCCCCGCGACGTAGGTTTTACCCTTCACACAACCTATAAACTACAGAGGCCGTGTATCACATTCCCGTACTACTGCAAGCGAGTGTCGACGGACTGCAGGTGCAGCCCGCTGGCACCTATGCCGACATGACCTTCGGCGGCGGCGGACACAGCCGTGAAATTCTGCGCCGACTCGGTGCCGATGGCCATCTGTATAGCTTCGACCAGGATGCCGATGCCGAGGCCAATGTGCCCGAGGGCGACTGCCGCTTCACCTTTGTGCGGAGCAACTTTCGCTACCTCAGCAACTGGATGCGCTACTACGGCGTGCCTCACCTGGATGGGCTCATGGCCGACCTCGGCGTGTCGAGCCACCACTTCGACGACGAGGAACGCGGCTTCTCGTTCAGGTTCGATGCTCCCCTCGACATGCGCATGAACGGCCGCGGCGGCATGATGGCTGCCGAGGTGCTCAACCGCTACGACGAGGAGGCGCTGGCCAACCTCTTCTACCTGTACGGCGAACTCAAAAACAGCCGCCGCATAGCCTCGGCCATTGTCAAGGCGCGCCAGCAGAAGCCCATGACCACCATAGCCGACTTGCTGGCTGTGGCCAAGCCCCTCATGCCCCGCGAACGTGAGAAGAAGGACCTGGCACGTGTGTTTCAGGCCCTGCGCATCGAGGTGAACCACGAAATGGACGCGCTGCAGGAGATGCTGCAGGCTGCCCTCAAGGTGCTGCACCCCGGTGGCCGCCTGGTGGTGCTCACCTACCACTCGCTGGAGGACCGCCTGGTGAAGAATTTCATCAAGTCGGGCCGCATGGACGGCAAGGTGCAGCAGGACTTCTACGGACGACGCCTCACACCTTGGCGTGCCGTGAACAACAAGGTGATTGTGCCCTCGGCCGAAGAGCAGGAGGCCAATCCGCGCAGCCGTTCGGCTAAGTTGCGAATAGCCGAGAAAGCGCCCGTCGAGGCTCCGCACTCCGAGGTACGATGAGGACGCCCCGCCACACGTTTACCCATTATTATATATATAGCACAAGAGCGCGGCTGGGCTGCGAGCCTCAGGCCGCCGCAGGCGTTTACCACTACTCCCATTAGCGATGAAAGAAACCGACAAACTGGAGCAGGACGACTTCCAAGATGACGTGGAGCGACTCAGGCAGGAAATAGCCGAGGAGCAACGCCAACAGCAGGAAACCGACGACAAAGGCAAACACAAAGCACGCCCGAAAGCCAAGGAGGACGAGGCCGACGACGCTGCCACGCGACGCCAAAAGGCACGCGAGGATGCTGCACGCCGTGAGGCCGAGGACCTGCGGCATGCCGGGCAGGCATTGCGCGAGCTCACCTCGGAGGACGACAGTACGCGCGGTAACTTTACGCTGGCCACCATCCTGGGTGGCGACTTGCTCGGCGGACGCTGGTTTCGCCGCCAGTTCTGGTATATGGTCATGGTGGTGGGCATGATTATTCTCTACGTGAGCAACCGCTACTCCTGCCAGCAGGAAATGATTGAGATGAAAAACCTCTCTGACACCCTGCTCGATCGTCGCTACAAGGCACTCACACGCAGCAGCCAGCTCAAGGAGCGCACACGCCGCAGCAACATTGAGGAAAGCTTGCTCGACACCACGTTGCAAACGGCCAACACTCCCTCGTTTAACCTGGTAATTGACGACGAAGAATGAATTTTCCGGCAAAGAAAGTCATGCAGCGCTATGCGTTCGTGGCCTCCATTCTCATGATTTTGGGCATTGCCATTCTGGGCAAAGCCCTTTACATCATGACGGTGCAGAAGAGTTACTGGATGGCCGTGAGCGAACGTTTTGTCAAGGAGAACCAGGAGGTGCTGCCCACCCGAGGCAACATCCTGGCGGCCGACGGACAGGTGCTGGCCGCCTCGCTGCCAGAGTATAAACTCTTTATGGACTTTATGTCGTGGGAAAAGGACTCCCTGCGACGCGCCAAGGACCAGCACCGACGCGACTCGCTGCTCACCCACAAAATAGACAGCATAGCGCAAGGCATGCACCGCCTGTTTCCCGACATCGACAGCGCAGCCTTCCGCCAGCACATGCTTGAGGGACGCCAGCGCAAGAGCCACCACTGGCCCGTTTACCCCAAGCGCGTCACCTACATTCAGTATCGCCAAGCCAAAACGCTCCCCCTCTTCAAGCTTTCGGCCAACCGCGGCGGATTTCATGCCGAGGAAATCAAAACCCGCAAGAACCCCTTCGGTAGGCTGGCCATACGCACTATTGGCGACCTCTACAAGGGTAAGGACTCAGCACGCACCGGCATCGAACTCAGCTTCGACAGCATTCTGCGCGGCAAGCCCGGAAATGCCCACCGCCAGAAGGTGCTCAACCGCTACCTCACCATCGTCGACAAACCCGCCGAGGACGGATGCGACGTGGTGACCACCCTCGACGTGGGCATGCAAGACATCTGCGAGAAAGCACTGAACGACAAACTCGTGGAGATAGGAGCCAACTCTGGCGTGTGCATCCTCATGGAGGTGGCTACGGGCGACATCAAGGCCATGACCAGTTTGACGCGTGTGGCCGACGGCGTATATCAGGAAATCAATGCCGACGCCGTGAAGAACCTCTACGAGCCCGGCTCCGTGTTCAAGCCCATGTCGTTCCTCGTGGGTATGGACGACGGCTTTATCAAAATGACCGACGTGGTGGACGTGGGCTGCGGCATCAAGGAAATGTACGGCCGCAAAATGCGCGACGCCAACTGGCGCTCAGGCGGCAGCGGCGTGGTGACGGTGCCGCAAATCCTGCAGAAGTCGCTCAACGTAGGCGTCAGCACGCTTATCGACCGCTACTATCACGACAACCCACAGAAATTCGTGGCCGGCATCTACCGCATCGGCGTGAACGAAGACCTCAAGATACCCATTCCCGGCTACGCCAAGCCCCGCATTCGCATGCCCAAGGAGGACGGATCCAACTGGTCGAAGACGGCACTGCCCTGGATGAGCATTGGCTACGAAACGCAAATACCGCCCATTACGACCGTCAACTTCTACAACGGCATAGCCAACAACGGCAAACTGCTCAGGCCGCGCCTCGTGAAAGCCATCATGAAGAACGGCGAGGTCATCAAGGAATATCCCGTGGTAGTGCTGCGCGAACGCATGGCCAGCGCCGAAGCAGTGAAGAATATACAGGAATGCCTGGAAAGCGTGGTGAGCGTGGGACTGGGCAAAAAGGCCGGTTCGAAGTATTTCCACACCTCGGGCAAAACAGGTACGGCACAGGTGTGGACCAAGGCCGGCTTCACGTCGCAGTATCTCGTGTCGTTCGCCGGCTATTTCCCCTCCGAGAAGCCCCTTTACTCCTGCATCGTCTGCATTCAGAAGGGTGCACCCGCCTCGGGTGGCGGCATGTGTGCCCCCGTCTTCAAGCGGGTGGCCGAAACGGTGATGGCGCAGCGCCGCCTTGACGACTTCAGCATAGCCCGCGACACCACCCACTGCCTGCAGCCCATAGCCGCCGCGGGCAACATGGGCCTCACCATGCAGGTGCTCGATGCGCTGGGCATCAGCTACGGCAGCAACCTGCAGCCCGATGCCGCCCACGTGCAGTGGGGCGTTTGCTCCACGCAGCCCAGCGGCCTGACACTCTCGCCCGAGCGGCCCGCCGACAAGCCCCACACCGTGCCCGACGTCAAAGGCTACGGTCTGCGCGACGCCGTGTTCCGCCTCGAACGCTTGGGACTGCGCGTCAAGCCCGTGGGCATCGGCACCGTCACGAAGCAGAGCTTGGAGCCCGGCCACGAGTTCAAGAAAGGCGACGTCATCGAGCTCACGCTGGGTAATCCCGACGACATACCCAAGGCGCCCCTTGCCCCGAAGCTCGATGTGCCCCTGTCGCGCGACAGTTCCCGCCACGTGGCACCAGCCGACACACAGCCCGAGGTGGACCACGAGGCGCAGCCCGCAGGCCACCACGTGAAGCCGAAGCCTGCCCAGGATCCGCAACCGGCCAAAAAGACCACCGAGGCACGCAAGCCGGCTGTGACCACCGAGGAGAAAACCAAGGCCAAGAAGGCTGCCGACACCAAGAAGACTGCCGACACCAAGAAAACTGCCGCCGCCAAGAAAGACACCGGCAGCAAGAAACCTGCTGAGAAATCCTCGGTCAGCAGCAAGAAATCCTCGGCCCGCAGCAAGGCTACCTGAGCACGGGCGTCTACATACTCATCCTTTTCAAAACAAATCAAATCGCAGAGAACCTATGATATTGTCTGACTTACTGAGGAAAATTGAGGTACTTGAAACCTCTGGTTCCATGCAGCTCGATGTGACGGGCATACAGATTGACTCACGCCAGGTGCAGCCTGGCCACCTCTTTATAGCCGTGAAGGGCACGCAGACCGACGGTCACGCCTACATCGACAAGGCCCTCGCGCTGGGCGCCGTGGCCGTGTTGCAGAGCGACCCCCTGCCTGCCGAGCCGCAGCCCGGCGTCACCTACGTCCGTGTGGCCGACACCGAGTCCGTCACGGGTCAGGTGGCCACCCACTTCTACGGCGACCCTTCGCACCGTTTGCGCCTTGTGGGCGTGACGGGCACCAACGGCAAGACCACCATAGCCACACTCCTTTATAATATGTTCCGCGGTTTCGGCTTCAAGTGCGGCTTGTGCTCCACCGTGTGCAACTACATTGACGGCCGCGAAATCCCCGCCTCGCACACCACGCCCGACCCCATCACCCTCAACCGTCTGCTCTCGCAAATGGCCGACGAGGGTTGCGAATATGCCTTCATGGAGTGCTCCTCGCACGCCATCCACCAGAAGCGCATCGGCGGTCTGCGCTTTGCCGGCGGCATTTTCACCAACCTCACCCGCGACCACCTTGACTATCACAAAACCTTCGACGCCTACCGCGATGCCAAGAAGGCCTTCTTCGACGCACTGCCCCGCGGCGCCTTCGCCATTACCAATGCTGACGACAAGAACGGCCTCGTAATGGTGCAGAACACGCAGGCCACGGTGCGCACTTACAGTACCCGCACGGCGGCCGACTTCAAGGGCCGCATTCTTGAGGAAAGCCTCGAGGGCATGCTGCTCGACATCGACGGACAGGAAGTGAGCGTGCGTTTTGTGGGGCGCTTCAATGTGCAGAACCTCCTCGCCGTCTACGGTGCGGGCATCATGCTGGGCCACACGCCGGCCGAGGTGCTGCGTGTGCTCTCCACGTTGCATCCCGTCAACGGCCGCTTCGAGGCCATCCGTTCGCCGCGCGGCGTGAGCGCCATCATCGACTATGCCCACACCCCCGATGCCCTTGAAAACGTGCTCACCGCCATCAGCGAGATAGTGCACGGCAAGGGGCAGATAATCACCGTGTGCGGCGCCGGCGGCAACCGCGACAAAGGCAAGCGCCCCCTCATGGCCCAGGAGGCTGCCCGCTTCTCCGACCGCGTCATCATCACCAGCGACAACCCACGATTCGAAGAGCCGCAGGACATCATCAACGACATGCTGGCCGGACTCGATGCCGAGCAGATGCGCAAAACGGTGAGCATTGCCGACCGCCGCGAGGCCATACGCGCCGCAGCCATGATGGCGCAGCCTGGCGACGTCATTCTGGTGGCGGGCAAGGGACACGAGCCCTATCAGGACGTGAAGGGCGTGAAGCATCATTTCGACGATCACGAGGAAGTGCGCAAGGCCTTCGGCATGGAGTGAAGCAGCGTTAGTAATTCCTTTACTTAAAAAATAAGGCAATATGTTGTACTACCTGTTCCGATTTCTCGAGCAGTATGGCGTGCCGGGTTCCGGCATGTGGTCGTACATATCGTTCCGTTCGTTGCTGGCCCTCATGCTGGCCCTGGTCATTTCGGCCTGGTTTGGCGAATACTTTATCAAATGGATGAAGCGCCACCGCATCAGCGAGGAGCAGCGCGACGCCAGCATCGACCCCTTCGGTGTGCAAAAAGTGGGCGTGCCCTCCATGGGCGGCATCATCATCATCGTCAGCATCCTTGTGCCCTGCCTCTTGCTGGGCCGTCTGCGCAACATCTACATGATACTCATGCTCGTCAGCACCGTGTGGCTCGGACTGTTGGGATTTCTCGACGATTACATCAAAATCTTCAAGCACAACAAAGAAGGCCTTGCGGGGCGCTACAAAATAGTGGGGCAGGTGCTGCTCGGCCTCATGGTGGGCGTCACGCTCTACCTCAGTCCCGACGCCACCATTCGTGAAAACATCGAGTTGCAACGCACCGGCCAGGTCACACAAGTGGTGCACAAGAGCGAGGCTGTGAAGAGCACCAAGACCACCATACCGTTTGTGAAAAACAACAACTTCGACTACGCCGAACTCGTGTCGTGGTGCGGACGTTACAAAACGCAGGCCGGCTGGATAGTCTTCGTGCTCATCACCGTGCTCGTCATCACCTCCGTGTCGAACGGGGCCAACCTCAACGACGGCATGGACGGCATGGCGGCAGGCAACTCGGCCATCATCTGCATTGCCTTAGGCATACTCGCCTACGTGTCGAGCCACATCGAGTATGCCGCCTACCTCAACATCATGTACGTGCCCGGCTCGCAGGAACTCGTCATCTTCATCTGCGCCATGGTAGGAGCCCTCATCGGTTTTCTGTGGTACAACGCCTTCCCAGCGCAGATATTCATGGGCGACACGGGTTCGCTCACCATCGGTGGCGTCATAGCCGTGCTCGCCATCATCATCCACAAAGAACTGCTCGTGCCCATACTCTGCGGCATCTTCCTCATCGAGAGTCTGAGCGTCATACTGCAGGTAGAGTTTTTCAAATGGGGAAAACGCAAAGGCGTCAAGCAGCGCCTCTTCAAGCGCACCCCCATTCACGACAACTTCCGTGTACTCCCCTCGCAGCTCGACCCCCAGTGTCGCTACGTGCTGCGCAACTGGCCGCGCGGCGCCTGGCATGAGAGCAAAATCACCGTACGCTTCTGGATAGCCACCATCCTGCTGGCGGCGCTCACCATCATCACCCTCAAAATCAGGTAACGCGCCGCTCCCAGCGAGGAGCCATCACCCGCTTCCGCACCCTTTCAGGGGCGTCATCTTCCTTCCCACCGTTTAAGATAGTAACATTGTAGATATACGTTTGCTCATCATTCCGGCTTTCACTGTCGCATACAGCCTGTGCCCTCAGTCACGATATCCGCAGCGCTTATGCGAAAACAGACACGCAGCCAGCTGCTCTCAACAGGAAATGTGACCAAACGAATAAAAAGAACCCACCTTACACATGAAACTTTCCGTTTTAGGTGCCGCCGAGAGCGGCGTAGGTGCTGCCATACTGGCTAAAAAGCAAGGCTACGAAGTGTTTGTAAGCGACATGTCGGCCATCAAGCCCCACTATCGCGATATGCTCGATGCCCACGGCATTCCCTGGGAGGAAGGCCAGCACACCGAGGCTCGTCTGCTCGATGCCGACGAGGTGGTCAAGAGCCCCGGCATACCACCCACCGCGCCCCTTGTGCAGCAATTCATGAAGCAGGGCACGCCCATACTGAGCGAAATCGAGTTTGCCGCACGTTTCACCGATGCCCGCATGATCTGCATCACGGGCAGCAACGGCAAAACCACCACCACCTCGCTCATCTACCACATTCTGCGCAAGGCAGGAGCCGACGTGGGCTTGGCCGGCAACATCGGTCACAGCCTGGCCCTGCAGGTGGCTGAGGCACCCCATGCCTGCTACGTCATCGAGCTCTCCTCCTTCCAGCTCGACAACATGTACCGCTTCCGCGCCAACATAGCCGTGCTCCTCAACATCACGCCCGACCACCTCGACCGCTACGACTTCTGCATGCAGAACTACGTCGACTCGAAAATGCGCATCACACGCAACCAGCGCCCCGCCGATACCTTCATCTACTGGGCGGACGACGAACACATACCCGCCGAGCTGCCCAAGTATCAGCTCGCCTCGCGCCAGTGCCCCTTCAGCGATGCCCCTGCGGCAGGCAGCACCGCCTTTGCCCGCGACGGCCGCCTGGTGATTGAGGCTCCCGTGCCCTTCGAGATGCCCCTGGCCGAACTCTCGCTGCCCGGCCGCCACAACCTGCGCAACTGCCTTGCAGCAGCACAGGCCACGCTGGCAGCGGGCGTCAGTGCCGACGTGGTGCGCCAGGGACTGACCGATTTCCCCGGCGTGGAGCACCGCCTCGAGCGCGCAGGCCAGGTGCAGGGCGTGCACTACATCAACGACTCCAAGGCCACCAACGTCGATGCCTGCTACTGCGCCCTCGACGCCATGACCACCCCCGTGGTGCTCATTCTCGGCGGAAAGGACAAGGGCAACGACTACACGCAAATCGACCAACTCGTGCGCACCAAATGCCGAGCACTGGTGTTTATGGGCGTCGACAACAGCAAGCTCCACCAGCACTTCGACGGCTTCGGGCTGCCCGTGGCCGACACCGCGTCCATGCAAGCCTGCCTCACCGAGGCCGCCCGCATGGCACAGCCCGGCGACACCGTGCTGCTCAGTCCGTGCTGCGCCTCGTTCGACCTCTTCCGCAACATGGAGGACCGCGGCGAGCAGTTCAAGCAGTGGGTGCGCTCGCACCAGCAGAGCGGAGACTAAGACCATTCTTTTTGGGGTGAAAATGCACCCGCGCCCCGGCACCCCCGGCCTTCGCCGTACTCCACATCCCCTTTCGCAGTCATTCGTTATGAAGTCCATCAGCAACCTTTTCATGGGCGACCGCGTCATTTGGGTCGTCTACTTCTTTCTCTGCATCATCTCGCTCGTCGAGGTGTTCAGCGCCGCCAGCACCCTGGCCTACAAGAGCGGAAGCTTCTGGGACCCTCTCATCAAGCAGGCCCTCTTCCTCTCGGTGGGCACGCTCGTGGTCATAGCCGTGCACCGCGTGCCCTGCCGCGTGTTCAAGGCCGTGCCCATTTTCATGATACCCATCTCCCTCATCCTGCTCTCCGTCACGTTCTTCATGGGCGCCATCACCAACGGCGCCAAGCGCTGGCTGGAGATAGGCGGCGTGCCGTTTCAGCCCTCCGAACTGGCCAAAGGCTCACTCATCATTGCCGTGGCGCTGGTGCTCTCGCGCATGCAGACCGAGGACGGTGCCGACCGCAAGGCCTTCAAGTACATCCTCATCCTCTCAGCCCTCATCTGTCTGCCCATTTTCCCCGAAAACCTCTCCACCGCCTGCCTCCTTTTCGGCGTGGTGGTGCTCATGATGTTCATAGGGCGTGTGCCCCTGCTGCAGTTGGGCAAAATGCTGGGCGTGCTCTTCACCGTCGGCGCGCTGGGCGTCATGATCCTCCTCAGTCTGCCTAAGAGTGAGAACAGTTCCGACGACGGCCTGCTGCACCGCTTCAGCACCTGGAACAACCGCATCACCAAGCACTTTGCCAGCGACGAGGACGACAAAGCCGCCAAGCTCGACCCCGCCCTTTTCGACATCGACAAGGACGCGCAGATAGCCCACGCCAACATCGCCATAGCCTCGAGCAACGGCATTGGCAAACTCCCGGGCAACTCCGTGGAGCGCGACTTCCTGAGCCAGGCCTTCTCCGACTTCATCTTTGCCATCATCATCGAGGAAATGGGCATCTGGGGCGCCTGCATTGTGGTTTTCCTCTACATCATCCTGCTCTTCCGAGCGGGTCGCATAGCCAGCCGGTGCGAGCGCAACTTCCCGCCCTTCCTGGCCATGGGCCTCACGCTGCTGCTTGTGTCGCAGGCCATTCTCAACATGATGGTAGCCACAGGCCTCTTCCCCGTCACGGGTCAGCCCCTGCCCCTCATCAGTCGTGGCGGAACGTCCACGCTCATCAACAGCGTCTACATCGGCATGATTCTCAGCGTGAGCCGTTATGCCCGCCAGGTAAGCGAGCCGCAGCACACCAACTTCGACGGACCGATGGACGAAATCAAGCGCACCCGCGACAAGGGCAGCCTCGATGCCGACGTGCAGCCCGCTTAGGCTCTATGGCCCACCCCGCGTGACGCAGGGCACAGCCGTACGAGCCACGCACAGCAAGGGGGAGGTTGTTCCGATGGAGCAACCTCCCCCTTGTCCTGCATAGGTAGCCTCTTTCGTGTCCATCTGCCGCAAGGGCCGCCGTGGAAGAAACTTACCCCGCCGTGGAAGAAAGTGACCCCGCCGTGGGAACTTTCTTCCACGGCATCCTTTTTTTCCCAGCCCGCGCCCCGTTTTCACGGCCCGCCGCCCCGCAAAAAATAGATGCTACGTAAAAAATTTTACGAACGACGTGATTTTTTTTACGTACGACGTAAAATTTTTTACGTAGCATCTCCTTTTTCCCGTCACCCTCCCCGCCGAAAATTCCTAACCTATCGGCAAAAGGAGGTGGGGAGCAGACGGGGCGCAGTGGCGATGCGGGGACTATTTCACCTCAATGATGTCGGCGAGGGAGGTGGTGTAGTTGGGCGAGCGGTGCTCGTGGTTCATGACGCTGGCATGCGACTGCTGCGAGGCCACGCGCAGGGCATCGGGACCAAGGCGGCGGTGAATGGCATCTACGGCACGCAGCAGGCGCGACTGGCGACGGCGGTCGACGGTGTCGAAGAGGTTGCCCTGCACCGAACCGTGCTCGATGCGGGTGAGCATGACGGCCGCCTTTTTGTAGCCATAACCCGTGCGGAAAATGGCCTGCAGGGCTTGCGCCGCGGCGGCTGAGAGTTCGCGCAGGTCGCTGCTGGCCACATCGAGTTGCACGGCTGCCGCCTGGGCATACTGCGGGAGGTCGGGACGGAAGCGGTCGGTGCGGATGTAGGTGGTGACACAGCGGGCCGCACTCCCCTCGCGGCGCAGCTTGGCGGCACACATCGAGGCAAAGTCCACCACCACGGCGCGCAGGGTTTCGAAGTCGTAGATGGGGGTCTTGAACGAGCGCGAGGAGGTGATGGAACGCTTGGCGGCGGGCAGTTCGAGGGGGATACATTTGTGGCCGCGCAACTCCAGCAGGGTGTGCACGGCGGGGAGGGCAAAGAGACGGCGTACCCGTTCGGGCGAGAGGGCGGCATAGTCGTAGGCGGTGCGGACGCCCATGCGGTGCAAGGTGTCGCGCATGCGGCGACCCACGCCCCACACGTCGGCCACGGGCATGAGGCGCAGGGCACGTTCGCGCTTTTCCTCGGTGTCGATAACGCAGCAGTGATGGTAGCCGGGATACTTCTTGGCAAACTTGCTCGCCACCTTGGCCAACGTCTTGGTGGAGGCCACGCCCACACTCACGGGGATGCCCGTCCACTGCTCCACCCTGGCGGCGAGTTCGCGGCCGAAGGCGGCCACATCAGGTATGCCGTCGAGGTCCATAAAGCACTCGTCGATGCTATACACCTCGATGCGCGGCACGCTGCGGCGCACCACCGACATCACGCGCCGCGACATGTCGCCGTAGAGCGTGAGGTTGCCCGAGCGCACGTGCAGACGGCCGGCCTCGACCAACGCACGCAGACGAAAGAAGGGGGTGCCCATTTCGATGCCCATGGCCTTGGCCTCGTTGCTGCGCGCAATGGCGCACCCGTCGTTGTTGCTCAGCACCACCACGGGCACGCCACGAAGCTGCGGGCAGAACACGCGCTCGCAGCTCACGAAAAAGTTGTTGCAGTCGATGATGCCTATCACGATGTGGGGGTAGGTAAAAGGGAATGCTGGTGAGGCGCTCCTTTCTATATAATAAGGAATAGGAAATGCGACCGCGGCGCTCCTTCATCTATAATAAGGAATAGCGGCGGGCAGTGTCGGTGCCATCAGCGCGCTCCGCCGCGGCGCAGGGTGCGCTTGATGACGAAGGTCACCACGCCCCACACCTCGAAGCTGTCGGCCTCGGTGACGAGGATGGGCGGGTAGTGGTCGTTGGCAGGACGCAGGGTGACGTGGTCGGGCTCGATGTCGACATACTTTACGGTAAATTCGCCGTTGAGGATGCACACGGCCATGTCCCCGCTGTGTATCTCCACGCTCTTGTCGACCATGAGGATGTCGCCCTGGTGCACGTCGGCGTCCACCATGCTGTCGCCCACCACGCGGGCATAAAAGGTGCTCTCGGGGTGCTGCACGAGGTCGCGGTTCAGGTCGATGGAGTTTTCCATATAGTCCTGCGCCGGCGAGGGGAAACCGGCACGCACGCCCTCATCGGCAAAGGGCAACTCGAGGGCTGAAAGGGTTTCGGCACTGAATATTTCTAATCGGCTCATACTTTCGGATGGGAATGAAATGCAGCCTGCGCGGCACGCCGTGGCTTGGGGTGGCCAGAGCGTGCCGCGCGGCATGTGGGAAAATCAAATGCTGTCGGTTTTGGCTGCGACCTTAGCGGCAGAGGCAGCAGGGGCGGCAGGTTTTACAGCCTTGGGGGCCGGTTTTTTCTTCGTGGCGGAGACCTTTACATGCATCGTGGCGGATGCCTTTACCTGCTTCGTGGAACGTTGGCTCTTGGCCGTGGAAGCGGGCACCTGCATCACCACGGTGTCGGGCCGGGAGGAGGCGACGCCAACCGTGTCGACAACGAGAGCGTTGCCAGTGTGAATTAATGTAGACATCATATTGGCGACGTCAACCGTGTCGACAATGGGAGCGTCGTCACCCCATTCGCCATCGGCCGTCTGCACACTGACGCTCACGTGCGGCCCCAGGTGACTACGCTGCTTGAGTATCGACATGCTGACGCCGCCGGCTATGAAGAGCACCACGCTGGCCGTGAGCGCAAGCACTGCCACCGCGGCAAGCAGGGCTGCCGTTCCCGTACGCATGGGCTGTGTTTGCGGACCGCGGATGAGCCAACGGAGCACGCAGTAAAGCAGCACGCCAAGCCCAACGATGGCCGACAGACCGGCAGCAAACCACAAGTTCGTCACGCCCAGCGCTTCTTGCATCACGGGCACAAGTAAGGGTTCTATTAGGCCGCGGTCCGCCATGGTTTGCCAGCCCAGCACGGCGCTGGTAGCGAGCCACACCAGCCCCATGATGACGCACATCAGGGCGAAGCCGAGCATCAGGAGCAGGAGCAATTTGCAGCAGGTCACGATGAAATGCACTATGCTGTTCGTACCACTCCCCACAGCCGCCATACCATTCCCCGTAGCAGCGGCGGCAGGCGTTTGGCCCGTGCGGTGAATGAGTTCCTCGTTGATGTTCTGCGGACTGACAATGCGGCCCTCCATGCGCAGACGGTCCTCGCTGGTGAGGGCAGGGGGCACCACGGCCCAGAGCACGAGGTAGGCGATGGCCACCGTGTAGAAACTCAAGAAGCACAGCAGCACCATGAGAATGCGCCAGGGCGTAGGGTCGTTGCCACCAAAGAATTTGCACAAACCACTCATCACGCCACCCAACAGCTTGTCCTGGATGTCGCGATAGAGCTTGCGGTTGGCAAAGTGCGCCTTGATGCGCCGCCACACCGGGTGGTTGCTCAGTGGGGGCGGGGGCGGCGTGTCTCCCTGCTCGTCGGCTGTGTCAGCGTCAGCGTCGGGTTGCGCACCCCGTGCGGCCTCGTCATCCATTTCGCCGGGGTCGCCTATGCGGTGCATGATGCGCTGCACATCCTCTATGCTGATGGCTTCGCGCCCTGCAGCCTTGAGTTCGGCAAAGAGTTCCTCCACGCGGCGCTCAATGTCGTCGGCTATTTCCTCGCCGCCTTCACGGTGGCTAAAATAGTTCTTCATGTTGCTCAGATACTGCTGCAAAAGGGCGTAGGCGTCCTCGTCGATGGCATACAGTGAGCCAAACATATTGATGGTGATGTTCTTTTTCATAACGGTTATCTGTATTGTGATGAAACGCAGGCCGCACCTGGCAGCCTATGGGTGGTGATGCGCCGCCTACTCCTTGGGGAGCAGAAACGACATGCTTTTGAGCCTTTGCACAATGAGCTGCAACTCGCCCCAGGCCTGGTCGAGGCCCGACAGGAAGCGGCGTCCCTCGCTGGTGAGGGCGTAATACTTGCGCGGCGGTCCCTGTGTACTCTCCCGCCACTCGTAACTCAGCAGCCCGTCGTTTTTCAGGCGGGTGAGCAACGGGTAGAGCGTACCCTCAACCACCATGAGCTCTGCGGCCTTGAAACGCATGATGATGTCGTTGGCGTAACTCGGTTCGCGGCTCAGCAGCAGCAGCACGCAGTACTCCAGCATGCCTTTGCGCATCTGCGATTTGGCATTGTCAATATTCATAATCTCAAAATCTCGTGGTGCCGCGCCCCTTCCGCACCTGCCACGTTCGCTCCGCTGCAGCCGCGCCACGGGGCTGTGCACTTGCCCCACGTTGACGCTGGAACGACGTAGCCGCTGCGGCCCTCGAGGTGGTAAGAGGCTCTGCGGCATGATAAGATGCTGCAAATATAGACATTTGCCAGTACCTTGCAATACAATGTACTGAAATATTTTCATTTCCTCACTTATTTTTCGTTCCGCGCCCCGCTTTCGGGGTACGTACGGGTTGGTTGAGGCAACAGTCAGCACGTTATTTTCACGCTGCGGGCACACGGAGTGGTTGAGGGCAGGAAATAAAAGGCGGGCGTTTTGCCCCGTGTCGTGTAAAAATACGTAACTTTGACGGCACATGAATAATGCAGGCGACACCCCTCACACACGATGCCGCCCGTGGGGAGTTGTCCCTCCTTTCTACGGCCTCACCCATTCTATATATAGGCACACCCATTCTATATATAGGCGCAGGGTGCCACGGCGGGGCGCACACCATCGCCGCGCACACTTAGGGCACGGGTGAAGCCACCTTGACGCGAATATTTACTACATCAACACATCTATCATGAAGAAAAGCAAGAAAGGTGCTACCCTCGTGATGGCTATGCCGCTGGCACTGGCCACACTCACGGTGGGTGCGCCCACCATGCAGGCCCTCCCGCTGGCACAAGGCATTTGCCAGACCACACAGAGCCGCATCAGCAAGGCGCAGAAGCTGAATGGCACGACCGTCGAGGTCATCTACACCGACGGCAAGCGACTGACCATCGACTTCTACGGCGAAAACATTTTCCGCCTCTTCCGCGACGACAACGGCGGCATCGTGCGTAACCCGCAGGCCGACCCACATGCCGACATCCTCGTGCCCAACGCCCGCCGCGCCACGGAGAAAGTGTGCCTCAAGGACAACGGCAGCGACATCGAGATAGCCACGGCACGCACACTCCTGCGCATCGACAAACAGACGGGCTGCTTCACCGTGACGAACAAGGAAACAGGCGACGTGGTGGTCGAGAGTCTCGAGCCCATCGCTTTCGACAACCACAGCACCACACTCACCCTCCGCGCCCATGCCGGCGAATACTTCTACGGCGGTGGTGTGCAAAACGGCCGCTTCAGCCACAAGGGCAAGGCCATTGCCATTGAAAACACCAACAACTGGGTGGACGGCGGTGTAGCATCGCCCACGCCTTTCTATTGGAGCACCAAGGGCTACGGCGTGATGTGGCACACCTTCAAGCCTGGCCGCTACGACTTCGGCGCCACAGAGGGCGGCAAGGTCATTCTCACGCACCAGGAGGACTACCTCGACGCCTTCATCATGGTCGACCGCGAACCCGTGGCACTGCTCAACGACTTCTATCAGCTCACGGGCAACCCCGTGCTCCTGCCCAAGTTCGGTTTCTACGAAGGCCACCTCAACGCCTACAACCGCGACTACTGGAAGGAGGCCGAAAACGGCTTCATGCTCTACGAGGACGGCAAGCGCTACAACGAGAGCCAGAAGGACAACGGAGGCATCAAGGAGAGCCTCAACGGCGAAAAGCAGAACTACCAGTTCTCGGCCCGCGCCGCCATCGACCGCTATTTCACCAACGACATGCCGCTCGGCTGGTTCCTGCCCAACGACGGCTACGGCGCAGGCTACGGCCAGACGGCCACGCTCGACGGCAACATTCAGAACCTGAAGGAATTTGGCGACTACGCCCGCAGCAAAGGCGTAGAAATCGGTTTGTGGACGCAGAGCGACCTGCACCCCAAGGAGGGCATTGAAGCACTGCTGCAGCGCGACATTGTCAAGGAGGTGCGCGATGCCGGCGTACGTGTGCTCAAAACCGACGTAGCCTGGGTGGGCTGGGGCTACAGCTTCGGCCTCAACGGCGTGAGCGACGTGGGCGAAATCATGCCCTACTACGGCAACGACGCCCGTCCCTTCATCATCTCGCTCGACGGATGGGCCGGCACGCAGCGCTATGCCGGCATCTGGAGCGGCGACCAAACGGGCGGCGAATGGGAGTACATCCGCTTCCACATTCCCACCTTCATCGGCTCGGGGCTGTCGGGCCAGCCTAACATTACCTCAGACGTCGACGGCATTTTCGGCGGCAAAAACGTGCCCGTTAATGTGCGCGAATTTCAGTGGAAAACGTTTACGCCCATGGAGCTCAACATGGACGGATGGGGAAGCAACCCCAAATACCCCGAAGTGCTGGGCGAACCTGCCACGAGCATCAACCGCAGCTACCTCAAGCTCAAGAGCGAGCTCATGCCCTACACCTACAGCATAGCCCGCACGGCCGTCGACGGCAAGCCCATGATACGCGCCATGTTCCTCGACTACCCCAACGACTACACGCTCGGCACAGGCACACAGTATCAGTTCATGTTCGGACCCAGCTTTCTCGTAGCCCCCATCTATAAGGAAACGCGCATCGACAAGGACGGCAACGACGTGCGCAACGGCATCTACCTGCCCGAGGGTAAATGGATAGACTACTTCAACGGCGACGTGTACGAAGGCGGCCGCATCATCAACAACTACGATGCTCCGCTCTGGAAACTGCCCGTCTTCGTCAGGGCCGACGCCATCATTCCGATGACCAACCCCAACAACAACCCCTCGCAGATTCGCACCGACTACCGCGCCTACGAAATCTACGCCGCTGAGGGCTACGAGTTCAACGAATACGACGACGACGGCACCACCCAGCAGTACCTGCAGGGATACTCAGCCAGCACCCTCGTGGCCACCGACGTGCACAAGGGCACACTCACCGTCAGCATCCAGCCCACCATCGGCACCTTCAACGGCTTCAAGGCCGAAAAGCAGACCGAGCTCCGCATCAACGTCAGCGCACAGCCCAAGGCCGTCAGCGCCAAGGTGGGCGGCAAGAGCGTGAAACTGCTCGCCGTCAACTCACGCGAAGCATTCGACAAGGGCGAGAACGTCTACTTCTACGACGCCGCGCCCAACCTCAACCGCTTCAGCACCCCGGGCAGCGAGGCCGCCAAGGTAGTCATCACGAAAAACCCGCAACTGCTCGTTAAACTGGCGGCGGCCGACGTCACCGCACAGGCCGTCGAGGTGAAGGTGAAAAACTTTGCCTACAGCCCCGCCGACCGTATGCGCCAGCATCATGGTGCACTCACCGCGCCGCAGGCTTCGGTAAGCGAGCAGGGCAAGGGCACCTTCGACCTCACCCCCTCATGGCCCGCCGTGCCGAACGCCGACTTCTACGAGGTGGAATACGAAGGCATGCTCTACTCCACCATACGCGACAACGCCTTCACCTTCGACGGTCTGCAGCCCGAAACCTCCTACCACTTCAAGGTGCGCGCCGTCAACGCCGACGGCTACTCCGACTGGGCTACTGTGAACGCCACCACCAAGGCCAACCCGCTCGAGTTCGCCCTCAAGAACATCAAGGCGCAGACCACGTGCGAAAACCAACCAGGCAACGACGTGAACTTCCTCTTCGACTTCGACCTCAAGACCATGTGGCACTCCAAGTGGGGCACGGGCAGCGCCATACCCGCCGACATGATTGTCGACCTGCGCGCCGTCTCCCAGCTCGACCGCCTCGAATACTCACCGCGTGAGGACGGCAGCAACGGCACGCTCACCAAGGGTACCATCAGCGTGAGCACCGACCGCCAGACGTGGTCGGAACCCGTAGCCTTCGAGTGGAAGGCCGACGGCAGCGTCAAGACGTTCGCCTTCGAGGGGCATCCCGCCGCACGCTACCTGCGCATCCACCTCGACGCCGCCGTGGGCAACTTTGCCTCGGGTCGCGAAATGTACATCTTCAAGGTGCCCGGCACCGAGAGTGTAATGCAAGGCGACATCAACCGCGACAAGCGCATCGACGAGAACGACCTCACCTCGTACATGAACTACACCGGTCTGCGTAAGGGCGACTCCGACTTCGACTACGTCAGCATTGGCGACATCAACGGCAACGGCCTCATCGACGCCTACGACATCTCCTGCGTCACCACCGAACTCGACGGCGGCGTGAGCAACAGCAACGACAAAGTGAGCGGCTCGCTCGTGCTGACGCCCAACCGCAAAACGTTCAACGCCAGCGACATGGTCGAAGTCACCGTGAGCGGCAAGGACCTGCACTACGTCAACGGCCTCAGCTTCGCACTGCCCTACGATGCCCAAGAACTGGAATACGTAGGCACCGAACTGCTCGACATGAAGGAGATGGTGAACCTCACCAACGACCGTCTGCACACCAGCGGCCAGAAGGCGCTCTATCCCACCTTCGTCAACCGCGGCAACAACATCCTGCTCGAAGAGGGCAACCACAACCTCTTCGTCATCAAGTTCCGCGCTAAGCGAGCCGGCAAGTTCACGCTGAAGGCACACGACGGCATGCTCGTCGACCGCAACCTCGGCACCGCCGCATTCTGACCCCCCCCTAAACACCCTGCGCCCCGCCCGCATGCCCTCACACGGCATACAGGCGGGGCGCTTGCTGTGCCTACGCCCCACGCCGAGCAGCGACACGTGGCTATTCACCAAAAGAAAAGGAATAGACTGAAAAAGAATTGGATGCATTTTCAAAAAATTTCCATGCCTTGAATTTTTTTTTCAACGCTTGAAAATATTTTTTCAACGCTTGAAAATTTTTTTTCAAGGCATGAAAAAAATTTGGCAAGGCATGAAAAAATATTTTCACGGCAGGGAAATCGAACTACATGCGGTGTAGAAAAATTTTCACGCGTTGAGTTTTTTTCTTCACGGCATGCATTTTTTTCTGCGCCTATGCCCGTTGCCACGCGGCAGTTTCACGTTGGACGCAGCAGGCTGGATGTGCTCACGGGAGGTGGGGTTGGGCGGAAAATCAGCGTTAAAAGTGCACGTGCCTTGGTAGTTATGAAAAAAAGCCGTACTTTTGCACCGCTTTCCACCAAGCCGCTGGCGAGATGTAGTGTTCCTCGTTAAGCTGGGTCGGGACGAACAACAATTATAACCTAACTCCATCTACAAATGGCAGACTTACTTAAAATTGCTGAAGAAGCATTTGCTACCGGCAAGCAGCACCCCTCTTTCAAGGCAGGTGACACGGTTACCGTAGCATACAAAATCGTCGAAGGCAACAAGGAGCGTATCCAGTTATACCGCGGTGTTGTCATCAAAATCAATGGTCATCAGGAAAAGAAGCGTTTTACCGTACGCAAAATGTCGGGTACGGTGGGCGTAGAGCGTATTTTCCCCCTCGAATCACCGAACATCGAAAGCATCGAGGTGAACAAGGTAGGTAAAGTGCGTCGTGCTAAGCTCTATTACCTGCGCAAACTCACGGGTAAGAAGGCTCGCATCAAGGAAAAGCGCACCGCAGCCGCTCAGGCCTAATCCCGATGTACGGCACGCCCCGCTTGCCGCAACCATAACGGAGACTTTCTGCCACAGGCGGGAGGTCTCCTTTTTCTATACACTCCCCCTATGTCACAACCCTCATCCCCCGTGGGCATTGTCTATCCCTCGCCCATCTTCGGCCCTGTGCACAGTCGCAGGCTTGGCGTGTCGCTCGGCATCAACCTCATGCCCTCCGACGGCAAACTCTGCACCTTCGACTGCCTGTACTGCGAATGCGGCTTCAACGCCGACCATCGCCCCGCCCAGCCTCGCCCCTCGCGGCAGCAGGTGGCCGCAGCGCTCGAGGCACGGTTGCAGCAGATGCAGGCCGACGGTCCCGCCCCCGACGTGCTGACCTTTGCCGGCAACGGCGAGCCCACGGCACACCCCGACTTTGCCGGCATCATAGCCGACACCGTGGCGCTGCGCAACCGCTATTTCCCCCAGGCCAAAGTGAGCGTGCTGAGCAACGCCACCATGGCCACACGTCCCGCCGTGCACAACGCACTGATGCTGGTCGACAACAACATACAGAAACTCGACACCGTGTGCCCCGACTACATAGCCCGCGTCGACCGTCCCACGGGGCGCTACGACGTGGAACAGGTCATCGCCGCGCTCGAAGCCTTCAAGGGGCACGTCATTGTGCAGACGCTCTTCATGCAGGGCGCCTGGCAGGGCCAGTCGGTGGACAACACCACCGAGGCCTACGTGGCTCCCTGGCTCGAGGCGCTCCGCCGCATCCAGCCGCAGGGCGTCATGGTCTACACCATCGACCGCGCCACGCCAGCCGCAGGGCTGCTGAAGGCCACACCGCAGCGCCTCGACGAGATTGCAGCCCAGGTGCGCGCCCTCGGCCTACACGTCGAAACAGCCTACTGATGCGCACATTCCCTCCCATCCAGCCTCCTCCTTCGCCCTGCCTCGTGGCACTGAGCGGCGGCGCCGATTCGGTAGCGCTGCTCCTGCTGCTGCACGAAAGGGGCATCCGTATCACGGCGGCGCACTGCAACTTCCACCTGCGGGGCGCCGAGAGCGACCGCGACGAAACCTTTGTGCGCCAGTTGTGCGAAGGGCTCGGCGTGCCCCTGCACGTGCAGCACTTCGACACGGCCGGCGAGGCCGAGCGTACGGGCGAAAGCATCGAAATGGCTGCCCGCCGCCTGCGCTACGCATGGTTTCAGACCCTCATGCAGCAAACGGGCTGCCGCGCCGTGGCGGTGGCGCACCACATGGACGACAATGCCGAAACGCTGCTGCTCAACCTCATGCGGGGCACGGGGCTGCGCGGCCTGACGGGAATGGATGCGGCACACGAGGCGGTGGTGCGCCCCCTGCTGGCATGGTCGCGGGCCGACGTGCTGGCCTTTCTCGAGGAGCGCAGGCAAACGTACGTCGACGACTCTACCAACGCCGACGTGCACTATCGCCGCAACTTCGTGCGCCACAAGTTGCTGCCCCTCATGCGGCAGGTGAACCCCCACATTGCGGCCTCGCTCCACCACACCGCGCACCGCTTGCAGCAGGCCGAGGCCCTCTATCTCGATGCCGTGCACCGCTGGCTCGACACGCTGGTGCAGCCCACCGCCTACGGCACCTGCATCGCCCTCGACGCCTTGCAGGCCAGCCCCTCGCCCGAGGCGTTGCTGCACGAGTGGCTCGCGCCCTGCGGTTTCAGTGCCACGCAGACGGCGGCGGCGCTGCACATGGCGGTGGGGCGCTACGTGCAGAGCGGCCAGTGGCTCTGCGTACGGTCGCACGCCCATCTCGAACTCACGCAGCAGCCCCTCCCCACGCCGCCCCGCCAGTTGCAGGGCACGGAGGGCAGCATGCGCCTCGACGAACGCCATGTGCTGACGTGGCGCACGCTGCCCCGCACCGCCTTGCAGCATCTGCCCAGCGAGCCCCACGTGGCAGCCCTCGATGCCGCGGTGCTGCAAGCGCCCCTCAGCATCCGCCGGCCGCAGGAGGCCGACCGCTTTGTGCCCCTCGGCATGCGCGGCTCGCAGTTGCTCAGCAACTTCTTCACCAACCGCCACCTCTCAAGGGCGGCCCGCCTGCATGCCTGGCTCCTCACCGATGCCGAGGGCATTGTGTGGGTGGTGGGCCAACGGCTTGCGCAACGCGCCGCACTGACCGAGCACACCCACACCGTGCTCCTGCTCCAAGTGCAACCGAGCCCCGCGGCCGACGCACCGTAGTTGATTTCTCAAAACACATTCACCCAAGGCGGTGCTGTTCAATCCCACCGCCACACGTAATGGTGGGCTGCATTTCATCCCACCCTCCTTAAAACATAACCGACTATGCAGAAAACTGACCTCAAAGCCCTTGCTGCCGAAAATGCTTTCGAGCTCATTGGCAAGGAATGGATGCTGGTAGCCGCCGGCACGCCCGAGCATTTCAACATGATGACGGCCTCGTGGGGCGGCATCGGATGGCTGTGGAACAAGCCCGTGGCTTTTGTCTTTGTACGCCCCGAGCGCTACACCTACCAGTTCACCGAGCGTGAGGACCGCATGACGCTCTCCTTCCTCGGCACCGACAACGAGGACATGCGCCGCATCATGAACTTCTGCGGCACCGCCTCGGGCCGCGACCACGACAAGCAGGCCGAAACGGGGCTCACACCCGTAGCCACCGAGGGCGGCAGCGTAGCCTTTGCCGAGGCACGCCTCACGGTGGAGGGCCGCAAACTCTTCCGCAGCGAAATGCAGGCTGCCCACTTCCTCGACAAGGCCGTGCTCGAACGCTGGTATCACGACGGCCCCGGCGGCTCGCTGCACACGGTCTACGTCATCGAAATCGAAAACGTCTACACCCGCTAATCGGCAAGCCATGGTTTCACATTACGGGGCCACCCTGCGCCTCGGGCTTCCCATTGCCGTGGGGCAACTGGGCGTCATCATCATGGGCTTTGCCGACACCATGATGGTGGGGCGCTACAGCACCGAGGCACTGGCAGCGGCGTCGTTCGCCAACAGTGTGCTCAACCTCTGCACCTTCATGCTCATGGGCTACAGTTACGGTCTGACGCCGCTGGTGAGCGCCTACTACGGTGCTGGGCGGGCAGCCCGCGCCGGCGGTGTGTTGCGCCGCGGCCTGGTGTGCAACGTGCTCTTTGCCCTGCTGCTCGTGGCCTGCCTCGCATGGGTTTACGGTTTCCTGCCGCACATGGGGCAACCCGTTTCGTTGCTGCCCCTCATCCGCCCTTACCTGCTCTGCCTCGCGCTGTCGCTGCCCTTCGTAGCCGCCTTCAACGCCCTGCGCCAGTTCACCGACGGCCTCACCCACACCGCCACGGCCATGTGGGCGCTGCTCGGCAGCAACGCCCTCAACGTAGTGGGCAACTACCTGCTCATCTATGGTCCCGGTCCGCTGCCCGAGTTAGGCCTCACGGGAGCCGGTGTGAGCACCCTGCTGTCGCGTATGGTGATGGCCGCCGCGCTGGGAGCCGTGGTGCTGCGCAGCCGCCGCTACGCCCCCTACCGCCGCGGCTACCGTGCCGCCTCGTGCCACCTTGCAGCGCTGCGTCGCATGCATGCCCAGAGCTGGCCCATCGGCATGCAGATGGGCATGGAGAGCGGTGCCTTCACGTTTACGGGCATCATGGCGGGATGGATTGGCGCAGTTGACCTCGCCGCCTTCCAGGTGATGGTGACGGTAGGCACCCTGGGCTTCCTTTTCTATTACAGCTTCGGTGCAGGCGTCAGCATCAGGGTGGCCGCCTTCATGGGGTCGCAGTCGTGGCAGCAAGTGCACCAGGCCACACGTGCCGGCGTGGTCATCCTGCTGGGCATGGCCTGCGTCTCGTCGCTCACCTTCGTGCTGGGTGGGCGCTGGCTCATCGGCCTCTTCACCACCGATGCGGCGGTGCTCGGCCTGTGCCTGTCGCTCATTCCGCCGCTGGTGCTCTACCAGTTGGGCGACGCCATGCAGATTTGCTTCGCCAATGCCCTGCGCGGCACGGCCCACGTGCAGAGCATGATGTGGATAGCCTTTGTGAGCTACGTGGTGGTCAACCTCCCCATGGCCTACGTGCTGGCATTCCCTTTGGGCATGGGCAGCATGGGCTTGTTCCTCGCCTTCTCGGCCGGCCTCTTCACCGCCGCCCTGCTCTTTGCCCGCCAATACTACCGCGTGGTGCGTCGCTTGGCGTGATGAGCCAGCCCTGCCCGCCGCGCATGAGCCCATTTTTACGCCGTACGGCTGCAAACCCTATCTGGCTTACACGCCGATACACCATAAATTGCTAACTTTGCGCGCAAAATTGATTTTACTCTACACATGATGATGACAGCCAACGAAATCCGCGACTCTTACAAGCATTTCTTCGAGTCGAAAGGACACGCCATCGTGCCCTCCGCACCGATGGTCATTAAAGACGACCCCACGCTCATGTTCACCAATGCGGGCATGAACCAGTGGAAAGACATCATACTCGGCACACGCGACCCCGAGCCGCGCCGCCGTGCCGACTCTCAGAAGTGCCTGCGCGTAAGCGGTAAGCACAACGACCTGGAAGAGGTGGGCCACGACACCTACCATCACACCATGTTCGAAATGCTCGGCAACTGGAGTTTTGGCGACTACTTCAAGGAGGGCGCCATCAGCATGGCCTGGGAATACCTGGTCGACGTGTTGCACCTCGACCCCGCCAACCTCTACGCCACCGTGTTCGAGGGTTCGCCCGAGGAGGGCTTGGGCCGCGACGAGGAGGCAGCCGCCATTTGGGCCAAATACCTGCCCGCCGACCACATCATCAACGGCAACAAGCACGACAACTTCTGGGAAATGGGCGACACCGGCCCCTGCGGTCCCTGCTCCGAGATACACCTCGACAGCCGTTCGGCCGAGGAGAAAGCCCAGGTGCCGGGCGCTTCGTTGGTCAACAAGGACAACCCGCAGGTCATCGAGATATGGAACATCGTGTTCATGCAGTTCAACCGCAAGGCCAACGGTTCGCTCGAGCCGCTCTCGATGAACGTCATCGACACCGGCATGGGCTTCGAGCGCCTGGTGCGCGCCATTCAGGGCAAAACGTCGAACTACGACACCGACATCTTCCAGCCCATCATTCGCCGTATCAGCGAGCTCTCGGGCTTCAGCTACGGCCGCGAGGAAAAGATTGACGTGGCCATGCGCGTCATTGCCGACCACCTGCGCGCCATCTCCTTCTCGATAGCCGACGGCCAGCTGCCCTCCAACGCCAAGGCGGGCTACGTGATACGCCGCATTCTGCGCCGTGCCGTGCGTTATGCCTACACCTTCCTCGGTCAGCGCGAAGCCTTCATGTGCCGCCTCGTGCCCACCCTGGTGCAGGAAATGGGCGCTGCCTACCCCGAACTCGTGGCGCAGCAAACGCTCATCACCCGCGTCATGCAGGAGGAGGAAGAAAGCTTCCTGCGCACCCTCTCCACGGGCATCAGCATGCTCGAGGGCGTGATGCAGGAAACGCGTCAGGCTGGCAAAACGGTGGTCGACGGCGAAAAGGTCTTCACCCTCTTCGACACCTACGGCTTCCCCCTCGACCTCACACAGCTTATCTGTCAGGAAAACGGGCTCCAGGTCGACGAGGCACGCTTCCAGCAGGAAATGCAGAAGCAAAAGGAACGCGCACGCCACGCCGCCGCTGTGGAAACGGGCGACTGGGTGGTGCTCGCTGAGGGCGAAACGGAATTCAAAGGCTGGGACTTCACCGAACACCCCTGCCGCATTCTGCGCTACCGCCACGTGCAGCAGAAGAAGCAGACCTTCTACGAACTCGTGCTCGACACCACGCCCTTCTACGCCGAAATGGGCGGACAGGTGGGCGATAAGGGTGTGCTTGAAAATGACAACGAGCGCATCGAAATATTCGACACCAAACGCGAAAACAACCTGCCCATTCACCTCACCACCAAGCTGCCCGCCCACCCCGAGGCGGCCTTCACGGCACGCGTCGACCTCAAGGCACGCCGCGGCAGCGAGGCCAACCACACCGCCACACACCTGCTCGACGAAGCCCTGCGCGAGGTGCTCGGCACCCACGTGGAGCAGAAAGGCTCACTCGTGACACCCGACTACCTGCGCTTCGACTTCTCACACTTCCAGAAGGTGACACCTGAGGAACTGCGCAAGGTGGAACGCCTCGTGAACAGCCGCATACGCGCCGACATTCCCCTCGACGAGTTCCGCGACCTGCCCATGGACGAAGCCCGCAAGCTCGGAGCCATCGCCCTCTTCGGCGAGAAGTATGGCGACCGCGTACGCGTGGTGCGCTTCGGCACCAGCGTGGAGTTCTGCGGCGGATGCCACGCCCACAGCACAGGTCGCATCGGCCTCTTCCACATCATGTCGGAGAGCAGTGTAGCAGCCGGTGTACGCCGCATCGAGGCCATCACAGGCGAGGCTGCCGAGGAGTACTTCTATGGTCAGGAAGACCTCCTGGCGAACCTCAAATCCTTCTTCAACAACGCCAAGGACCTCACGGCCGTCATTCGTCGCACCATTGAGGAGAACGACGGACTGAAGAAGCAGGTGGAGGCTCACGTGAAGGAGCAAATCACCGCCCTGCGCGACCGCATGGTGCAGTCGGCCACCGACTACAACGGGGTGCGCCTCATTCGCCAAGTGCTGCCCACAGCCGTGGCACCCGACGCCGTGAAGGACCTCGCCTTCCAGATAAGCGGCATGCTGCCCGAAAACATGCTGTGCGTCATCGGTAGCACGCACGACGGCAAACCGCTCCTCACCGTCATGGCCAGCAAGAACCTGGTGCAGGAACGCGGCGTGCACGCCGGCAACCTGGTGCGCGAGGCTGCCAAGCTCATCAAGGGCGGCGGCGGCGGCGCTCCCCACTTTGCCACCGCAGGCGGCAAGGATGCCTCGGGGCTTGAGGCTGCCGTGGCCAAGGTGGTAGAACTTGCCCTGTAACCCCCTCCTTACACACAGGCCGCGGCACCCCCACGTGTCGCGGCCTGTGGCTTTCACCCGCCAGGCACCGCTGCCTCGCTGCTGTGCCCATCTACCAACCCCATACCCTCTCCCATGCACATCATGAAGCATTTCCCCTCACTCGTCCTGCTGGCCATAGCGGCCGGCGCGGCAGCCGCCTGTGGCGAGGACCGCAGCGGCGAGCAGCCCTTTGCCCCCACCGTGCAGAGCGTGGGCGTGGAGGTGAAGCAGCACACCGCCGTGCTCACGGGTGCTGTGCTGGCCTCGCCCAACAGCAGCCTGAAGGAGTGCGGCTTCGCCTACGGCAACGACACGCTGCGCGCCAAGTGCACCGCCGCCGAGCCCGCCGCCACCTTTACGGCCGAAACCGACTCGCTGGGTGCGGGCCACTACTACGCCGTCCCCTATGCCAGCAACGGCGTGGGCACCACCTACGCCGACACCCTCTACTTCGACATAGCAGGATAGCCGAAGGCCGCCCCGCGGCACACGCTTCCCATCGCATCGCTTGCCACCCTCCTTCTGCCCCGTGCAGCAAGGAGGGTGTTTGCGTAAAACGGGATGCCGTGGGAAAAAACTACCCAGCCGTGGAACAAAGTACCCCAGCTGTGGAAGGTTTCTTCCACGGCATCTGTTTGCAACAGGCGGCGGGCCGCGTGCAACGGGATGGGGTGAAGTGTTGGCTTTACAGCATCTGTTACGGGCGAGGTGGCTGAGGGGTAAAACGGGATGCTACGTAAAAAATATCACGTACTACGTAAAAAAAATCACGTCGTTCGTAAACTTTTTTACGTAGCATCTATTTCCGTCTACTCCTAAGCCCGTCGGGCGGGGGAGCATATGAGGGGCTCGGCGGTACAATCTATTTCCGTCTACTCCTAAGCCCGTCGGGCGGTTCTCCTTTTCGTGAAGCCCAATGAGCCTATCCCACGCATGGCATCCGGCACCAAGTGGCGTCAGGCCCGCTGGGCTGCAACGGCAAGCCCCCCGGCGGCATGCGACCGTCGGGGGGCTTGGTGGGGGTGTGAAATGGAATTGGCTGTGTGAACGTGGGCAGCGTGGCGTGCTTATCGGCCCATACGCATGGCCGGCATACCACCTCGGCCGCGCATGTCGGGCGGACCGGGACGGCCCTCGAAGCGCTGAAACTGCTTTTCCTCGCTCTTGCCACCGGCGAAGGCGCTGAACTTGTAGATGAAGTGCACCATGACGTAGGAGTTGATGGCGTTGCTCCAGGTGTCGCTGCGCTGGGTGGCCGAGAGCGTGCGGCTGATGTTGCTCTGCTGCTGCAAGATGTCGTAGAACTGCACGCTGATGGTGGCAGCGCGGTTTTTGAGGAACGACTGGGCAATCTGCGCGTTCCAGAGCAGTTCGTTGGTGTTCATCGAGGCGTCGGAGTAGCCGCGGCGCGAGTTCATGCGGATGTCGGTGGAGATGCTCAGACCACAGTTGAGGTTGACGTTCAAGTTGGCTCCGTAGGCAAAGTTCCAGGTGTCGAGGTTGGCGTTCTCCTGCACGGAGGCACGGGCGTGCTGGTAGTTGAGGCGGCCTTGCAGACCGAAGTCGAACCACGAGTAGCGATAGTTGGCCGAGAGGTTCTCGCCCACGTTGAAGGTGCGTGTGGTGTTCTTCTGCGAGGCGGCCTGCTGGAACACGCCGTTGTAGTAGTCGTAGGTGCGTTCGGCGGCAGGCTCGGCGGTGGCCAAGGCAGCAAACTGCGGCACGCCGAAGAGGGAGAGGCTCTGGGCGGGATTGGTGGCGGGATTGGTCATGCGGCTCACGTAGCCCACGTCGTGGCTGTAGTCGATGTTGGTGTGCGTGCTGATGGTGAAGAGTTTCTTTTTGCCCAGCCCCGTGTTGAAGACGATGATGCCGTTGGTCGACCACTTGCCGTCGATGTTTTCAGGCCGGGTGTAGCGCACACCGGTGGCTTCGTCGTAGACCATGCGGTTGGCCACGGAGTTGCTGACCTGGTTCCATCTCATGCCCACCATGAGTCCCGTTTGCGAGGCGGGCACGTAACCGTTGTAAAGCACGTTCAGCGTGTTGTTCCACGAGGGTTTGAGGCCTGGGTTACCCATGCTGATGTGGAGGGGGTCGGAGTCGTCGACCACGGCCAGGAGGTCGGTCATGGCGGGCTGCGACGAGGAGCCGCGGTAGCGTATATCGAGCTGCTTGGTTTTGCTGAACTTGTAGCGGAAGCGCACCTGGGGCGACACCTTGAAGACGTCGCGCACGATGAGTGTGTCGATGTGCTGGCCAGGCCGGTTGTAGGCCATCTTGGTGCGCTCGGGGTTGAAGTCGACGCCGGCGTTGAAGGTGATGTCGCTCGTGTTGTAGCGCAGGCCCACGGTGGCTGTGTGGTCGAGGTATTTGTAGTCGGCGTACTGCGAGTTGTTGAGGTCGCGCACATGGTTGAGCACGTCGTCGCGGGTGGGCAGTGAACCGATGATGGGGTAGGCGTCGGGGTCGCCGTAATCGGCGTATTCGGGGAAGAGGGTGCGGTAGGGGTCGTAGGCGAGTGAGTCGAGGTTGTAGCGCGAGCGGTTGCTGTCTTGATATTTATAGGAGAACTGGTAGCGCACTTCGCCGAACCATTTTCCCCACAAGGGCTCCACATAGCCCAGGCGTGCGCTGTACTCGTAGGTTTTGGAGGGGGTGGTGCTGTACTGGTTGAGGAAGCCCGGTGCCTTGCCGCTCGCGCGGCTATAGTTGATTTTTGAAATGGAGAAGCTGTGCGACTCCGACTTGCTGTAGCCTCCTCGGAGGCGTAGGGAGAGGTTGCGGCCTCGGGAGCCGAAGCGCCGCACGAGGTTGAGGTTGGCCGAGACGTTGTGCGTCTTGCTGTTGCCCAATGACAAGCGGTTGTTGGTGTTGACCATGAGGGCGTAGAGCTCGGGGTTGTTGAGCATGACCGACTCGGCGAAAATGCTGTCGAGTGGCGAAATCATGCCCGGCAGGGCGTAGGGGTCGGCGCTGAAGGTGGCGGAGAGAGAGGTGCCGCTGTTGCGCGACTCGGAGTAGCTGTACTGCGGACGGAAGGTGAGGTTGGTCATGGAGTCAATTTGCCACTCCACACGGAAGGAGGAGTTGACGCTCGTGGAGTGGTTGCCGCTGAAGTTCCGGGCGTTGGCAAAGGAACTGCTGCCGCCCGAGGCAAGGAAGGTTTCGGAGTTGGAGCGCGTGATGGCATCGGAGCTGCGGTGGTTGTAGCGCACGTTGCCGCCGAGTTCGAGTCGTCCGGCCTCACGCTTTTCCTTACCATTTTCCCAACTGAAGTCGACACCCGCATTCTTGGTGGCCACAAGGCCTGAGCTGCCGCCGAAGCCGCGGGGCCCGCCGAAGCCTGCATCGTTCACATTGTTCATGGATCCGAAGGCAGTGACGCGGGTGTGGTCGGTGAAGCGGGTGGCAAATGCTCGGGCGGAATAGCGGTCGTGCGTGCCATAGGCTACGTCGGCATTGGCCACCCACGATTGGTTGAGCTCGCGCTTGGTGGCAATGTCGAGCACGGTGGTTTCCTCGCCGTCGTCGATGCCGGTTTGCATGGTGTAGTCGCTCTTTTTGTCGTAAGCCTTGATTTTGCTCACCATGTCGGTGGGCAGGTTCTTCATGGCGGTCTGTGTGTCGCCCTTGAAGAAGTCCTTGCCGTTGATGAGGAACTCAGACACTGTTTTACCGTTCCACTTGATGGTGCCGTCGTCCTGCACGTCGACGCCGGGTAGCTGCTTGATAAGTGCCTCGAGCGTCGATCCGGCAGGCACGCGATAGGCAGCAGCGTTGAACATGGTGGTGTCGTCCTTTTGCTCTACACGGGCTGCCGTGACGGAGACGGTGGCCTCGCGCAGCACGTTGTCGTTGGTGGACATGAGGAGGTTGGGGAGGGAGATGCTGTCGTTCTGCTCGGTGAGGGTGACTCGGGTAAAGGCAGGCTGGTAGCCCACGTAGGTGAGGCGCAGCAGATAAGAGCCCACCTCCTTGGCGCGGAGGCTGAAGGTGCCGTCGTCGGCGGTGGTGGTGCCCGTGACGACGGTGCTGTCGGTGCGGAGCAGGGCCACGGAGGCATATTCTACGGGGTTCTTGGTTTTCTGGTCGCTCACTTTTCCGGCGATGACGAGCCGCTGGGCCTGCAAGCCCAGGGTGGTGGCGAGGCTGAGCAGGAAGAACAGCAGCAGACGGTGTGTGTGTGACATTGTGTAAGGTTATGGAGTTGGGGAAATAGTGCCTTGCTGGCAGTAAATACGTGTATTGGATGCTTAGATGCTGGGTAGGTTTAAGGGAAGGGGGCAAAAAAATGCCACTTTTTTTGCGAGGTGCCTTATTTTTCACCACAAAAAAGCGAGGAGGCTTGGCAGCGTTGCACAAAAAAGCCGAACTTTGCCTTTGAGCCCTCCCCGCTGAGGCTACTTGCACTGCGGGCGGCACACTCCTTATATATATAGCACTATGACGAAGTTAGCCGACTACATTGAACGCATCGAAATCAACAGCCTGTGGAGCGGACACAAGCACATTGTGTGGGAACTTAACCCCTCGGTGAACGTGCTGAGCGGGAAAAACGGCGCGGGCAAAAGCACCATTCTCAACCGCATGGTGCAGCACCTGCGCGAAATGCCGGCAAGCGGCGAACTGGGGGATCACGAGGGCATGGGCGTGACAATGAGATTTCACCCCGCCGATGCCACAGGCATTCGCTACGACGTGCTGCGCAGCTTCGACCGCAAAATGGTGGTGACGGAACGCACCGTGGGCATTGCCGACGCGCACGTGGTGACGGAGCTTGACTGGCAGCTCTACCTGGTGCAACGACGCTTTCTGGACTACCAAGTGAACGTGGGTAACCGCATGATTGCCCTGCTGACGAGCCACGACCCTGAGGCGCACGAGAAGGCGGCACACGAGGCGGCGATGAAAACGCGCTTTCAGGACATAGTGGACGACCTGTTCAGCGAAACGGGCAAGAAGATGGACCGCACGAGCAACGAACTCCGCTTCATTCAGTATGGTGAACCGCTCTCGCCCTACCTGCTATCGAGCGGCGAGAAGCAGATGCTGCTCATACTGCTGACGGTGCTCACGCAGGACGGGCAACGCTGTGTGCTCTTTATGGACGAACCGGAGGCGAGCCTGCACTTTGAATGGCAGCAACGGCTCATAGGCATGGTGCACGAGCTTAACCCGAACGCTCAAATCATTCTGACCACACACTCGCCCGCCCTCATCATGAATGGCTGGGAAGACCACGTGACCGAGGTGTCGGACATTACACTGTAACGCCCACGGCTATGAAAACGCTCCGCCAAAACCTGAACAACGCTTACATCAGGGCCATGAACAAGCTCGGCGGCAAGCACGCCCGACGGCGCATCGTGGTGTACGTGGAGAGTTACGACGATGTGAACTTTTGGCGACAACTGCTTGCTCCGCTCGAAACCGAACGCACTTGCTTTGAGGTGCTGCTGCCCTCGCACACCACGCTGTGCAAGGGCAAGAAGACCGCGCTGGCCAACGAACTGGGCGAACGCCTGGGGCAATACATGATTGCCTGCGTGGATGCCGACTACGACTACCTGCTGCAAGGGGCCACGCCTACCTCAGCAGCAGTGTGCAGCAACCCGTACGTGTTTCACACCTACGCCTACGCCATCGAAAACTTGCAGTGCTACGCGCCGGCCCTGCACAACCTGTGCGTCATGACCACGCTGAACGACCACCGCATCTTCGACTTCGAGGCTTTTCTCGCAGCCTACTCGGAGGTGGTGTGGCCGCTCTTTGTGTGGAACATTTGGTGCTACCGCTACGACTGTTACAAGCAGTTCAGCATGCTCGACCTCTACCACGTGGTGCAGCTGCAGCAGGTGAACCTCTACCACCCCGAGCAAACGCTGGAACACCTGCGCCACGTGGTGAACGCCAAAATGAGCAGGTTGCAGCGCGCCTTTCCGCAGGCACGGAAAACCTACAAGCCCTTGCAGCGCGAACTGGAAGGGCTGGGGGTGACGCCCGAGACGACCTATTTGTATATGCGCGGCCACGACGTGGCGGACGGCGTGGTGATGCCGCTGCTCAACGCGGTGTGCGAAAGGCTGCGCCGCGAACGCGAGAACGAAATAAGGCGACTGGCTGAACACAAGGTGCAGATGCAGAACGAACTGGCGGCCTACGAACACGCCGCGGGCTGCATCGACGAGATGCTGCGCAAGCACAACGGCTTCAGCACCTGCCCGCTCTACCAACGGGTGCAGCGCAATGTGGCGGCACTGCTGAAACGGGTGGAGGAGGAGGACGCCGAGTATGCGCAGCCGCAGGGCAACTCCTGAGGGAGGCAGCACGGGCGGCGGGCTTGGCACGTGCGGGCTCTGTGCACTGCACCTTGCTCACTGCAACGCAAGCAGGAGGCTACCCGGGCGGGTGGCCTCCTGCTTGCGCTATATTTGATAAAGGAAGGGACGCTTTGTGAATTGGAATGAACGCAGCGTGGCTCACTTCACGGTGATGACAAGATACTTGCTCACGCTCCAGAAGGTTTGCGGATGGGTGATGCGCAGGGTGTACTGGCCCTGGGCGTCGCGGTCGAGGGTGTAGGAGCCGGCGGGATGCGAGGTCATGAGTTTGGCGCTCTTGGAGTAGAGCTTGATGGTCTTCGTCACGCGCTGGTCGATGCGGGTGAAGTAGTCCTTGTTGAAGTTGCCGCCGCGCAGCACCTCGCCATTCTGCAGGATGCGCTGCTCGCGCAGTTCCTTTTTGGTGCCGAACACGTAGTAGGCGGTGTGTAGTTCCTGGTCTTGCTTGGCCACGGTTCGCTCCTTCTCGGCATTCTGCTGGCTGAGCTGGCTCACATTGTCGTTGAGCGAGGAAATCTGCGCGCCCTGCTCGGCTATCTGTATGTCCTTTTGGGCGAGCTCCTGACGCAGCCTCTCAATTTCAGCGGACTTTTCATTGAGCTGGCGAGTGTAGTTGGCCACCATTTCCTCGAGTTGTGCCTTGGTTTTGGCCTCGCTCTGGCTGGTGGTGCGCAGTTGCTGCTGCAAGTTGGCAATGAGCTCCTTGTTCAGCTTGAGCGTGCGCTGAATGAAGGCCATGTTCTCGATGATGGCCTGGCGGTTGCCTCCTTCGCCCTGACTGGTCTGTACGCCTACGCGGCCCTCGGCCTGGTTAATCTGGTCGAAGCCGGCCTGAATTTGCGAGAGCGTTTCAACCAAGTCGCCCTGCTCGTTCTTGGCCTGCGTGAGGGCTTGCTGCAAGGAGTCGATGGTGGCGGCGCTGGTGTCGCGGGCCTTCTCCTCCTGTTCCTTCTTCGTATTACAGCCCTGCAAGGTGAGGGCTACGGCGAGGATGGTCGCCATGTAGATGCAAATGCGTTTCATGTCGTGTCAGTTTCGTGTATAGTTGTGTTTCTATGCCTCGTCGTCGGGTGTGCCGGCGTTCTTTTTTCGTCCCTTGCGCGGAGCTTCGCATCCCTGCACCACCAGCACGAACTCGCCGCGGGGCTCGTGCTGCTCGAAGTGTGCTGCCACCTCGTCGAGGGTGCCGCGCACGCTCTCCTCATGCAGTTTGCTGATTTCGCGGCAGGCCGAACAGGGCCGCTCGGCACCGAACACGTCGGCCATCTGCCTGAGCGTTTTCACCACGCGATAGGGCGACTCGTAGAAGACCATGGTGCGCTGCTCGGCCGCCAAAGCTTCAAGGCGCGAGGCACGCCCTTTCTTTTGCGGCAGGAAGCCCTCGAACGTGAAACGCTCGCAAGGCAACCCCGACGACACCAAAGCGGGCACAAAGGCGGTGGCACCCGGCAGGCACTGCACCGTGACGCCGCGGGCCACACAGGCTCGCACCAGCATGAAGCCAGGGTCGCTGATGCCCGGCGTACCTGCATCGGTGACGAGCGCCATGCATTCGCCAGCCGCAATGCGTGCGGCAAAGGCTTCGGCCGTTTGGTGCTCGTTGAACTTGTGGTGAGCCACGAGGTGGGTGCTGATGTCAAAATGCTTCAGAAGCACGCCGCTGGTGCGGGTGTCCTCGGCCAGCACGAGGTCAACCTCCTTGAGCACACGCAAAGCCCGCAGGGTGATGTCCTCCAGATTGCCGACGGGTGTAGGCACTAAATAGAGTATTCCCATGCTGCAAATATAGGGTTAAATTCGTGGCAAGGCAAACAAACGTACGGCTTTTGCCGTTTTTTAGACGCTTATGTATAAATTTGCCACGCCAAGTTTACGTGCAGGTTGCACCCCGCGTCACGGTGAAGACACAGCACCACAAGGAGGGCGTGGATACGCTATGTGGAGTAGCCCGGCACGCTGCGCTGGCACATGGACGACACTCTTTATTAAAACTAAACTACCTTATGAACAAAGACTTCAAGATGGGAGGACAACAGGTGATTACCTTCGACCGCTTCATACGCGGACTGATAGGGCTGTGCCTGGTGTGCGGCGTGGCGGTGCTAATCTACTGGCTGCGGGCCGTGCTGGTGCCGTTTTTTGTGGCGTGGGTCATAGCCTATCTGCTTTACCCCTGCGTCCGCTTTCTGCAACGCCGCTGCCGCATCCGTTCGCGCTTGGTGGCCATTACGCTCACGCTGCTCCTTACGGGCGGCGCCGTGGGCGGTTTCCTTTACATCACTGTGCCTCCCATGATGGAGGAATGCTCGCACCTGAAGGACGTGGCGCTGCGCTACGTGCAGCAAGGCACGCGGCACGAGCAGGCCATTCCCGAACCCGTGCAGCGCTTTTTCCGCCAGCACGCCAACGAGTACCAGCTTGAAAACCTGCTGCAGCAGGAGGACGTGATGGAAGCCATCAAGAGTGCCGTGCCCAAGGTGTGGCAGGTGCTGATGAGCACCGCAAGCCTCATTGTGAATATCATTGCCTCGCTCATCGGTCTGCTCTACCTGCTGTTCCTGCTCACCGACTACGAGAAATATGCCAACGGCTGGATTACCTTCGTGCCACGCAAACACCGCCGCATCGCAGCGCGCCTGGTGGGCGACATTGAAAACGGCATGGCGGGCTACTTTCGCGGCCAGGCCCTCATTGCGCTGAGCAACTGCGTGATGTTCTCCGTGGGTTTTCTGCTCATCGATTTCCCCATGCCCATTGCCTTGGGCTGCTTCATCGGCGTCATCAGTTTTGTGCCCTACCTGCAAGTGGTGGGTATGCTGCCCGCCACGGTGCTAGCCCTGCTCAAGGCGGCCGAAACGGGGCAGAACTTCTGGGTCATCATCGGTCTGGTGCTCTTGGTGTACGTGGTGGTGCAGATATTGCAGGACACCATTTTCACGCCCCGCATCATGGGTAAAATCATGGGCTTGCCGCCCGCCATCATCCTGCTGGTGCTGAGTGTGTGGGGCTATGCGCTGGGCATAGCCGGCCTCATTCTTGCCCTGCCCGTCACCACGTTGGCCATTTCCTACTACCGCCATTATGTGGTGGGCGACGACGACGTCAACACCCCGCCCGACGCCGAAGCCATCGCCATTGAAAAGGAAGCCGGCATCTACCTGGACGAGCTCAAGGAGCAGGCGGCTCAAGGCCCTGCGCCCGAAGCCTCTGCGCCTGCCGACCCCACGCTGGCAGCCTCCACGCCCGCCGCAGCCTCCAGCGCTGAGAGCGCCACGCCACACGCTGCCGAGCCGCAGCCCTAAACGCTGAGGCCACCCGCAGGCAGCCACATTTCACGCCGCTAAGATGTGGGAAAAATAAAAAAATAAGGCATTTGTTTGGCCGTTCATGCCAGAATGCGTACCTTTGCACTCGCTTAACGGCAAAAAGGTCAGATCCGCTAGCTCAGCTGGTAGAGCACAACACTTTTAATGTTGGGGTCTTGGGTTCGAGCCCCAAGCGGATCACCACTTTACACCAAGTAAAAAGGAGCAAGCCCTTGACAGTCCATCTGCCAAGGGCTTGCTCCTTTAAGGGATGTTCAGAAATTGGGCTGAGAAGGGGAGTGGAATAAACGAGCACCCCAGAGGATTTGCCTTGAAGCCCGACTGTTGGCCTCCTTTATAAATATACGTGCGAGGCGAAAGCTGTCTACGCGTCGAAGCCTTCTTGCGCCACCCCTCACCAGCGGTTGAAGGGATGCTGGCGCAACGCCGAGTTGTAGTAGCGGCGGTCGCCCGTCACCTCCTGCCCAAGGAAGGGCGGACGCTCGAATGGCTCGTCGGCACGGGCAAGTTCTACCTCGGCCACCACCAGTCCCTCGTTTTCGCCAAAGAACTCGTCGACCTCGAACACGTGGTTTCCTACGGGCACGAGCCAGCGCTGCTTGTCGATGATGCCTGGCTCGCACAGGGTGAGCAGGGAGAGGGCTTCGTCGAAGGTGATTTCCTTTTCAAACTCGTAGCGCGAGAGGCCGCCGTCGCGCGAGGGGCCTTTGATGGTGAGGTAACCCTTGTCGGCACGCAGCCTTACGCGCACCGTGCACCCGCTGCGGCTCGACAGGTAGCCTTGCCTGATGCGTGTGCTCGAGGTGGCGAGGTGCTTGTAGTCGCCGCCGACCAAGAATTTACGTTCTATCTCTAATGCCATAACTGTTGCGTGAGGGCCTGTCGTGACGTGTGCCGCGCGGCCTGCTTACTTCGTGAAGAGGTAGTAGGCCACGAGCGACAGCACCATCAGCAGGATGAGGGCTATGAAGATGCCATTCACCACACGGCGGGCCTGACGTGCCTCGCGTGCCTGGCGTGCCTGCTGCTTAACTGATTTGTTCTTGCTCATAGTATCTGATTTTTAAGGATTTGTTGTCTAAGGGAATGGATGAGCAGGGCGTGCGTCGCCTGCTCGGTGGCTGGGCAGAGCGCAGCCTGCGGGTTCATCAGTTCTCGTCGGCGCCTTTTTCGGAGAACTCCATGAGATAGGCTTTGATGAAGCCGTCAATTTTGCCGTCCATCACGCCGCCCACGTCGCTGGTTTGGAAGCCTGTGCGGTGGTCTTTCACGCGGCGGTCGTCGAACACGTAGCTACGTATCTGGCTACCCCACTCAATTTTCTTTTTGCCCGCCTCAATTTTGGCCTGTGCCGCCTTGCGCTTTTGCAGGGCGCGGTCGTAGAGTTGCGAGCGGAGCAGTCGCATGGCGTTTTCACGGTTTTCCAGCTGCTTGCGGCTCTCGGTGTTCTCAATGAGGATTTCTTCCTCCTCGCCCGTGTCGGGGTCTTTGTATTGGTAACGCAGACGCACACCCGTTTCCACCTTGTTCACGTTCTGTCCACCTGCGCCGCCCGAGCGGAAAAGGTCCCAGCTGACGCGTGAGGGGTCGACGTACACCTCGATGGTATCGTCTACAAGGGGTGTGACGAATACAGAGGCGAACGACGTCATGCGTTTGCCCTGTGCGTTGTAGGGCGACACGCGCACCAGTCGGTGCACACCGTTTTCGCTTTTAAGGTAGCCGTAGGCATCGTCGCCTTCAATCTCCATCGTCACGGTCTTGATGCCGGCTTCGTCGCCGTCCTGCAGGTGTGAGATGGTGCATTTGTAGCCATGTGCTTCGGCGTAGCGCATATACATTCGCATGAGCATGGAAGCCCAGTCCTGGCTCTCGGTGCCTCCGGCTCCCGAGTTGATTTTGAGCACGCAGTCCATGCTGTCCTCCTCTTGGCGCAGCATGTTGCGCAGTTCGAGTTCTTCCAGTGCTTCGAGCGTACGGGCATAGGTTTCGTCCACCTCTTCCTCGGTCACCATGTCGTCCTTGTAGAAGTCGCAGGCCAGTTCGAGTTCGTCGGTGAGCATCTTCACGTGTTTGTATCCTTCAATCCACTTTTCAATGCCTTTCACCTTTTTCATCTGTTCCTCGGCCCGTTTGGCGTCGTCCCAGAATCCGGGGTCCTGCGTGCGGAGCCTTTCCTCTTCAAGTTGCATGGTTTTGGCCTCGATGTCGAGGTATCGGTAAAGCGCTTGCACTCGCGCCTGGATATCTTTGAGTTGGTCGGAAGTAATCAAGGTTGTATGGTTGTGTTAGGTTTTCGTTAGGTTTTGTCGGGGGCAGCCTTGTGGCGTCAGTGTTCAGCGTCCCTGCTCGGCGTCGGCGTACATTTTGTCAATCTCGTCGGCGAAGTGCTGGTACACCACGTTGCGTCGCACCTTGAGCGTGTTGGTGAGTTCTCCGCTCTCCATGGTGAAGGGTTTGGGCAGAAGCACGAAGCGCTTGATTTGCTCGTAGTGCGCCAAGTCCTGCTGTAGCGTTTCCACACGTTCGGCAAAGAACTTATACACCTTGGGGTTAGCGCAGAGTTCCTCGCGGCTGGCGTAGGTAATGCCCTGCTCGGCGGCATACTTCTCGAGCAGTGTGTAGGCGGGCACAATGAGCGCGCTCACAAATTTGCGGTGGTCCGCCACGATGACGGCCTGGTCGAAGTAGCGGTCGAGCACGAGTTTCGACTCTATCATTTGCGGTGCGATGTACTTGCCGTTCGACGTTTTGAAGAGGTCCTTGATGCGCTCCCGCAGAAAGAGTTCGCCGTTCTTCATGTAGCCCGCATCGCCCGTGTGGAACCAGCCGTCGGCATCGATGCTCTCACGTGTGGTCGTTTCCTTCTTATAGTAGCCCGGCGTGATGGTTTTGCCTCTGAGCAAGATTTCGTCGTTCTCGCCAATCTTGATTTCAAGGCCGTCGATGGGGCGGCCCACCGAACCGAGCGAGATGGGCTTGTCTATGTGGTCGCACGACACGGTGGCGGTGCTCTCCGTCAGTCCGTAGCCCACCACCATGTTCAGGCCGGCGGCGTGCACAAACTTCTCCACCTCGGGCGACACGGCCGCGCCGGCAGTGGGGAAGAAGTTGGCGCGTTCCAGTCCGAGCGTTTTGCGTAGCTGCTTGATGATGGTGCGGTTGTAGAGTTCGAACTGCAGCGTGAGGCCCAGCGGCGGACGCTTGCCCTTGGCCTTGTAGTCGGCCCAATAGCGCGAGCCCACTTCGAGTGCTTCGCCTATGAGTTTGCGCTCCATGAAGGAGCCGTTCTCCAGTTTGTCGAGCACGGCCTGATACACCTTTTCCCAGAAGCGCGGCACGCTCGACATGCACGTCGGGTGCACCTCCTGCAGGGAGCGTAGCACGTCCTGCGGCCGCAGGTTCACGCATTGCAGCGCACCCTCTGCGAGGCCGAGGTAGCACCATGCACGCTCAAAGATGTGGGTGTAAGGCAGGAAATTCAGGAAAACGTCCTCCTCCGACAGCGGCAGCACAGCATCGTTCACCCTGAACCCTTCGTGATACATGCCATAGGTCAGCATCACACCCTTGCTCTGGCCCGTGGTGCCGCTGGTGTAGAGAATGTTGCAGAGGTCGGTAAACGAAGCCTCGTCCTGGCGCTTGCGGTATTCGCCCTCACAGGCCGAGAGGTCGCCCTGCAGGGCATCGTTCACGAAGTCGTCAAGATAGGAGCTGATGCAGTCGGATGGGTTGCGCACCACGTTGCGGTCGAAGATGATGATGCGCTCGAGCGAACGGCACAGCTGCAGCACACTGAAGGCTATGTCATACTGTTCCTGCTCGCCCACAAAGAGGAAGCGCACCTGGGCATCGTTCACCATGTAGGTCACCTGTGCCGCGCTGCTCGTGGCATAGAAGGGGATAGTCACCACCCTGATGCCATAGGCGCCGAAGTCCACAAAATGCGTTTCGGGCTTGTTCTGCGAGAACACGGCAATGTTCTCCTGCACACCCACGCCGCAGCGCAGCAGGGCAAACGAGATTTGCTTCACACGGCGCGAAAAGGTGTTCCACGAAATGGGCACCCACTTGTTCTGCTCATAGTCGCGATAACTCAGGGCTGCGCGGTCGCCATACTTCTTGGCCTGCTCGTGCACCAGTTTGGAAAGGTGACAATTGTTGAACATGATAAACGAAAGATTAGGACACCCCCGTCGGTCAGCCACCCCGCCGCCACGCGGCGTTGAGCCACCCGAAGCCCACGCTTCAGCCCGTGGCGGCTCACGCGCCGACACCGACCCACGTGGGGAGTGCTTCCACATTTTTGGTAGGGTCTATTGATTTGCTACCTCCTATTTCCCCTCACCTCTGAGAGCCGCGTGTTTGTGCTTGACAGAGCCTTGCGGGCATCGCGACTGAGAAAACAGCCAGCCTGCGCCAGTGAGAAACGGAAAAATGGCAAACGTAAACCCTGGATTTCTAATGTTTAACGGTGGAAATAAATACAGCCTTCTCGCGCCATGGCATCGCACAATACCTATGGGCTTTGGAGCCACTCAGAGCGCTCCACGAAAAGGCAGGATGAAAATCCAACCCACCTATATATTTGCAAAGGTAGCATAACACATGTGAAAAGCAAAATTCTTAGCGTCGGTTTTTCATTTCACCGTCAACAAAGAGCCCTTGGCAGTGTGCAAAGGGCCTTAGGCAGCCGTCGGCCTCCCACGGAGCACCCGCCCTCACCCACAGAAAGCACGCTGCCGAAGCATGCACATTCGCACGCTTTCCTTACTTTTGCACGGCGCACCCATGCGTTTGCTTCCACGCAGCAGCCGGTGCACCTTGCAAATATGCCTATGACAAAAACGCTCTCACAACAAATAGCCCACCATGCGCAGCAGCTGTTGCGCCAGCTCATAGCCACACCCTCCGTGAGCCGCGACGAGGGTGCCGCCGCCGACCTCATCGAGCACACCCTGCGCCAAGCCGGCGCACAGCCGCAGCGCCACCTGCACAACGTGTGGTGCTGCCAGCCCGACACGGGCGACGGCCGCCCCGTGCTGCTGCTCAACGCGCACATCGACACCGTGCGACCCACCGACGCATGGACCCTGCCGCCCTTCACGCCCACCGAGCGCGACGGCCGCCTCTACGGCCTGGGCAGCAACGACTGCGGCGGCGGACTGACGGTGCTGCTCTACACCTTCCTGGCCCTGCGTGAAAATGCCTCACTGCCCTACCGCCTGGTGTTCCTGGCATCGGCCGAGGAGGAAGTGTCGGGCGCAAACGGCATCAGCAGCGTCATCGACCATCTGCCCCGCCCCGACGTGGCGCTGGTGGGCGAGCCCACGGGCATGCAGCCTGCCATAGCCGAAAAGGGACTCATGGTGCTCGACTGCGAGGCCGTGGGCCGCGCGGGCCACGCTGCGCGCAACGAGGGCGTGAATGCGCTCTACAAGGCCATGGACGACATTGCCCTGCTGCGCCAGCACACCTTCGGCAAAGTGTCGCCGCTGCTCGGGCCCGTCAAAGCTACAGTCACCATGATGGAGGCGGGCACACAGCACAACGTGGTGCCGGCCTCGTGCCGCTTTGTGGTGGACGTGCGCAGCAACGAGTGCTACAGCAACGCGGAACTGCTGGCTGAAATAAGCGGCCTGCTGCAAAGCCACGTCAAGGCCCGAAGCACACGCCTCAACTCCTCGCGCATCCACCCCGACCATCCGCTCGTGCAGCGGGCCATAGCGTTAGGGCGCGTGCCCTATGGGTCGCCCACCTTGAGCGACCAGGCGCTCATGCCCTGGCCGTCGTTCAAGATGGGGCCCGGCGACTCCGCACGCTCGCACACGGCCGACGAATACATCACACTCGCCGAACTGCACGAGGCAGCGGCCCTCTATCTGGCCATGCTCTGCCCCGACTACGGCGACTGATGAATGGCCACCGCGCAGCGTGCCGCACACAACGGGCAGAAAGCCCCAATCCATGCCCCGCAACCCGCACCCGATGCCGCCCAACTGGAACGGGATGACGCCTAATGACAAGAGGAAGCCGTGGGAAAAAGTTACCCAGCCGTGGACGAAAGTTCCCCTGCCGTGGAAACTTTCGTCCACGGCATCTATTGACTTTTCCTGATTTTACTAGACACTTTTTGCTTGCATTATCTGAAACAGTAGACAGCCTGTTGAGGGCTATACTGATTCAATAGACATGTCAGCC
>SFEP01000006.1 GCA_004557185.1 Bacteroidales bacterium | reverse complement strand
TGGCAGAGGTTTCGGGCCATGAGTTTGAGGTTGCGTGCCGACATCCACACGTGCGGGTCGGCACTCTCGTCGTCGGCGTGGTGCACGGCGTGGCCCTCGTGGCTGTGGGGTGTGGCTGCCAGCGGTGTGATGCCGCCGTCGAGGCGTAGCAGGGGGGGGGCTTGGGCTGCGGCAGCCAAACGGGGGAGTGTGGTGGCCTCGAAGCCCAGCGTGCCACAGCAGAGCAGCAGACGCGCTCCCTGCATGTGCTGCATGCGACGGGGCGTGGGTTCGTAGGTTTCAGGACTGGCGCCCTGGGGCATGAGCGTTTCGACGCGCCAGCCTGGGCCAGCCACGGCTTCGGCCACGTAGCGCAGTGGCTCGATGCTCACCACCAGCAGCGGCCGCTCATCGGCACGGGGCTGGCTGCACCCTGCAAGGCACAGCGTGAGTGCGAGCAGCGCACCTATGCTAATAAAGGAGAGGGTGAAACGTGAGAAGGAGTGTGTGGTGATAGACATGATGCAGAAAATGTGGACGCGCCAGGGCCTCATACGGCTATCCAGCAGCGCACGATAATCCAGTAGCGCACATATTTACCCAGCCCTATGAGCACCATGCCATAGACCAGGGGGACGCGCAGGAAGCCCATGGCCACGGTGATGACGCTGCCCAGCAGAGGGAGCCATGCGAGCAGACCGGCCCATGCGCCATAGCGTCGCACCCAGCGCTTGCCTCGTTCGAGTTTTTCGGGCGACACCTTGGTGTAGCGTGTGATCCACTCTTCGCGCCCCAGAGAGCCCACGCCGTAGTTGAAGAGTGAGCCGAGGGTGTTGCCCGCAGTGGCGCTGAGCAGCAGGGCCTCGGGCGGCGCACCTGCCGCCAGCAGGGCCAGCAGCACTGCCTCGCTGCTGAAGGGGAAGAAACTGCCGGCCAGAAAGGCGGCGGCAAACATGCCCGTGGCACCGTAGTGAGTAAGCAGGTCGGTCAGCATGAGGGAAGGCAAAGGGTAATGCCCTGCAAGGGGTGGCACGACACGATGTGGGGCAACCAGCCTGCGTGGCAAAGGTAATTGAACACGCCCAAGGCCACGAGGAGCAGCAGACTGAGGTAGAACCAGAGGTCGAAAAGGCGACCGCGGGCCAGCGACATGTGGTGGGCTATGAGCAGGGAACTGTTGAGCAGGAAAAGGCGAAACTGTGTGTGGACGGCCTGCGGCAAGAGGAGCATGCCCGCCAGGAGCAGCACTTGCTGCGTGACGATGACGTAGATGAGCATGCGGGTGCGAATTTTGTCGTTGTAGGCATTGCGACACAGATAGATGAAGGCCAGCAGCAGGTAGAAGGCGATGGTGCCCACCGTGACGAGTTGGGGCAAGGTGAGGGAGAAATAGGCGGGGGGCCAGGCGGGCCAGGCTTGCATGAAGAGGGCTGGCAGGCGCTCCACATCGGCATGCCAGAGCAGCCACACTGTCCACAACCAGAAGGGCGTGAGCACGCCCAGCAGCGAGGCTGCAAAGCTGCGCCACGACATGACGCGCAACTGGAAGAGCATGCTCACCCAATAGCCCACGCCCGCTATCAACAAGGGCGGGAAGAGCAGACTGCCCATGCCCAGCAGGAGGAAGGTGTGGAAGACGTAGCCCTCGGGGTGGGCCTGCTGGTAGGAGGCAAACAGCAGGGCGTAGGCAAGGGCGTAGCAGAGCAAGGCCAGCATGTGCGGATGCCACGTGTGCAGCAGGGGGCACAGCAGGGTGAGGAACAGGTAGGTGCTGCTCATCATGCGTGAACGGATGCGGAGCAACTGAAAACGGTTGTTGATTTCCATCACCACATAGGTCACTGCACCCGTGAGCGCCAGTCCGCCCCAGAGCGACACCGACGTGACATCGGGCAGCATCCAGAGCACGAGCGCCAGACATGCGATGACGGGCAGCGTCCAACTGCCCGTCACGATTTGGTTGCGTAAGGTATGGTTATACACAGTGCTTGCTATGTGACGACAATGGCTGGCAGGCTTGTCCTGCGGCGCGACGCGGGCTTAGAGGTCGCGGCCGATGTCGGTGCGATAGTATTTCTTTTCAAACTGTATTTGCGCAGCGCCCTTCATGGACTGGGCGAGGGCCTCCTCCTTGGTGGCGCCGTAGGAGCTGACGGCGATGACGCGGCCGCCTGCGGTGACGAGCTGGCCCTCGTTCATGGCCGTGCCGGCATGGAACACGACGCTGCCCTCGACCTGGGAATGGGTGATGGGGTAGCCCTTGTCGTAGGCACCGGGATAGCCGCCCGAGACGCACATGACGCATACGGCGGCACGCTCGTCGAAGGTGACGGTGCGACGGTCGAGGTCGCCGCAGGCTACGCCCTCGAAGAGGTCGACAAGGTCGCTCTTGAGGCGGAGCATGACGGTTTCGGTTTCGGGGTCGCCCATGCGGCAGTTATACTCAATCACCTTGGGCTGGCCATCGCAGTTGATGAGACCGAAGAAGATGAAGCCCTTGTAGTCGATGCCCTCGGCCGCGAGCCCCTCGACAGTGGGGCGTATGATTTGATTTTCGACCTTGGCCATCCACTCGGGGGTGGCAAAGGGTACTGGCGACACGGAGCCCATGCCACCTGTATTGAGGCCGGTGTCGCCCTCGCCAATGCGCTTGTAGTCCTTGGCTTCGGGCAGGATGCAGTAGTGCTGGCCATCGGTGAGCACGAAGACGCTGCACTCAATGCCGCTCAAGAATTCCTCGATGACGACGCGGCTTGAAGCGTTGCCGAACATGCCGCCGAGCATTTCGCGCAGTTCGTGCTGAGCCTCCTGCAAGGTGGGCAGAATGAGCACGCCCTTGCCGGCACAAAGACCGTCGGCCTTGAGCACGTAGGGCGGGCGGAGGGTGGCGAGGAACTGGCAGCCCTCGTCGACCTGCGTGCCGTCGAAGGTGGCGTAGGCGGCAGTGGGAATGCCGTGGCGCGCCATGAAGCCTTTGGCAAAGTCCTTGGAGCCCTCGAGCACGGCGCCGGCCTTGGAGGGGCCGATGACGGGGACGTGCTTGAGGAGGTCGTGGCCGCGGAAGTAGTCGTAGATGCCCTTGACCAGCGGATCCTCAGGCCCAACAACGACCATGTCGACCTCGTAGTCGATGACGAACTGGGCGATGCCGTCGAAGTCGTCGGCCTTGATGTCGAGGTTGGTGCCCACCTGCGCCGTACCGGCATTGCCGGGGGCGATGAAGAGTTGGTCGACGCGCGGACTCTGTGCGATTTTCCAGGCCAAAGCGTGCTCGCGGCCGCCGCTGCCCAAGAGTAAGATTTTCATAAGCTGAATGTAATGCAAAGATAAAGGGATGTGTGCGCAGCCATTTACTACCACCTCTCGGCAAGGCTTGGCGGGGGCTGGCTGCACTTGAAGCGTGGCAAAGTTACGGCTTTCCACGGTTTATCACAAGGTTTTGAGACCTTTAATCAACCTGCTCAAAGCCACGGAGCAGGCATGGCCGTGCGCTGCTCGAATGCGAAAGTGGCTGAAGCGCGGGTGGCGACGTATGAAAAGAATGCGTAAATTTACCCCGCCAAGCACCACGTGCGGCCTACGAAATTTCACAACCGACATGAAAATACACGCTTTCATCGCAGTTTTAGCCCTCCTCGCCGCTTTGCCCACGGGAGCGCAGAATGCCAACTTCCACACGGTTCCGCTACCCAGAGAGATACGCTCGACGGGCGGCGGCACCTTTCAACTCACAGCCCGCACCCTCATCGTCTACACCAAGGGCGACGCCGACGGGAAGCGGTGCGCCGAACACCTGAAGCAATATGTGAAGCAGGCCACGGGCTTGGACCTCATGGTGACAACGATGCCCGCACAACGCAACTGCATCAGGCTGACCTGCCTGCACAAGGACGGGGGGCAGGAGCAATACTCGCTGCGCGTCAACAGCGAAGTGGTGTGGATGGAGGGGGCTACGGGAGCCGGCCTCTTCTACGCCGTGCAAACCCTGCGCAAAGCATTGCCCACAGGAACGGCGGGGCCGCAGGGCATAGGCATTCCGGCCACGGAGATAAAAGACGCGCCACGCTTTGGCTACCGAGGCGCTCACTTGGACGTGGCACGGCACTTCGTAACGGCCGACTCGATACGCCGCTTCATCGACATGCTGGCGCTGCACGGGCTGAACCGCTTTCACTGGCACTTGACCGACGACCAGGGCTGGCGCATTGAAATCAAGAAATACCCGCGGCTGACTGCGGTGGGCTCGCAACGAAAACAAACGGTGGTGGGACGCAACACGGAGGCGTACGACGGTAAGCCGTACGGCGGATTTTATACGCAAAAGGAAATACGCGAACTGGTGAAGTATGCCGCCGAGCGGTATGTGACGATTGTTCCCGAAATTGACATGCCGGGCCACATGCAGGCCGCCCTGGCCGCTTACCCCGAACTGGGCTGCACGGGCGGCCCCTACGAGGTGTGGACGCGGTGGGGCGTGACTCCCGAAGTGCTCTGCGCGGGAAACGACAAGGTGCTGGAATTTGCTGACAAGGTGCTGGAGGAGGTGACGCGGCTCTTCCCCTCACACTACGTGCACATTGGCGGCGACGAGTGCCCGAAAGAACGGTGGGACGCCTGCCCCCGATGCCAGGCACGCATAGCCGCCGAGGGACTGCAGGCCGACGGACGACACACGGCGGGCGAACGCTTGCAAAGCTTCTTCATCAAACACGTGGTGGCTACGCTGCAACGGCTGGGACGGCAGGCCATAGGCTGGGACGAGACGCTGGAAGGCGGACTGGCGCCGGGAGCTGCTGTGATGTCGTGGCGCGGCGAAGGGGGAGGCATTGAGGCGGCACGCGCCGGACACGACGTGATCATGACGCCCTGCACGCACCTCTATTTTGACTACTACCAAAGCGACACGCCCGACACCGAACCGCTGGCGGGAGGCGGCTTCACACCCGTAGAGGCGGTGTATGCCTACGACCCCGTGCCAGCCTGCCTGACGCCCGAGCAGCAGCACTATATAAAAGGAGTGCAGGCCAACTTGTGGACGGAATATGTGACGAACTACCGCCACGTGGAATACATGGAACTGCCACGCCTGGCGGCTCTGGCCGAAATAGCCTGGTGCGAGCCGCAGCAAAAGAATTTCGACGATTTCACCGCAAGATTGCTGCGCCTCATGCGCCACTACCGCATGGCGGGCTACACGTATTCACGCACCTTGCTGCGGGTCAAGATGCAGGTGGAAGCCGACACGGCGCAGCATACCCTGGTGGCCACGCTCAGCACGGCGGACAACGCGCCCATCTACTACACACTGCACGGCGAAACGCCCACTACGGCCTCGACACGCTATGCGAAGCCCTTCGTTGTCAAGACCGACGCTACGCTGTGCGCCGCCGCTGAGCGCGGTGGCCGCATGGACCAGGCCGTGAGCCGCACACTGCATTTCAACCCCGCCACGGCCTGCCCCGTGGAGGTGTGGCCCGAGCCGCACGCCGACTACCGCTTTGGCGGCGCACCGACGCTGACGGACGGTGAATGGGCGCCCGACACGAACTACCGCAGCGGCAAATGGCTGGGATGGGTGAACTGCGACCCTGAGGTGGTGATAGACCTGGGGATGGAACGCGAGGTGAGCGAAGTGGCCTTCCACACTTGCGTGGAGAAAGGGGCGTGGATTTTTGATGCCTGCGCCGCCGAGGTGAGCACGTCGACCCAAGGCTCTGACTTCAAACTGGCAGCACGCGCCGACTATCCCGCTCTCACCGAGCACAGCGCGAACGACATTTACCCCCACAGCCTGACCTTTGCCCCCGTCAAGGCACGCTACGTCAAGGTGAAATGGTTCACGCTGCGCTCCATGCCTCACTGGCACCCCGGCAAGGGACACCCTGCGTTCGTATTCGTGGACGAGGTCATTGTAAAGTAACTCCCTGCCTGCAAAAAAGGCTGTTTACGCGATGAAAAGGCACATTTTTGCTTTTTCCCCGCATGGAAAGCGCATTTCCCAAGACACTCGTGCAAAGCTGTGCAGTGGGGGCGTGCATGTTTTTAACGTAGGTCGCGCTTTGTCCGTCAAGCGGTTTGCTGTAACTTTGTCCCGTTTTAGTGCCTACGCAGGCTTTTCTTTTCTGCTGCAAGGCTCAGCCACAGGATGGCAGGGCGTGCACGACAAGCCCGTTTGACAAGAAAGAATACACTCAATATTTACGCTTTTCACAACACAAAGCAATGAAACACTACTCCCTGGTTAACAACCTCATGGGCTGGCTGGCCTTTGTGGTGGCCGCGGTGACCTACTGCCTCACCGTGGAGCCTACAGCCAGTTTCTGGGACTGCCCGGAATTTATCACCACCGCCTACAAACTGGAGGTGGGTCACCCGCCCGGCGCCCCGTTCTTTATGCTCACGGGCAACTTCTTCACCCAATTCTGCTCGAACCCCGAGGACGTGGCCCGCTGCGTGAACATCATGTCGGCACTGCTCTCGGCTTCGTGCATACTGTTCCTCTTCTGGAGCATCACCCACCTGGCTCGCAAACTGCTGTGCGATGACGGCGTGGTGAGCAGCGTGTGGCAAACCGTGGTGATTATGGCCTGCGGCCTGACCGGCGCTCTGGCTTACACGTGGAGCGACACGTTCTGGTATTCGGCCGTCGAAGGCGAGGTGTACGCCTACTCGTCAATGTTCACCGCCTTGGTGTTCTGGCTCATTCTGAAATGGGAGGACCATGCCGACGAGCCCCACAGCGACCGCTACCTGGTGCTCATCTTCTACCTCACCGGCCTTTCCATCGGCGTGCACCTGCTCAACCTGCTGTGTTTGCCCGCCATTGCGCTGGTTTATTACTATAAAAAGAACCCACAGGCCAACCTCAAGGGCTCACTCATAGCCTTGACGGTGTCGATGATACTGGTGGCCGCCGTGCTCTACGGCGTGGTGCCCGGTATTGTCAAGGTGGGCGGCTGGTTTGAGTTGCTCTTTGTCAACATTCTCGGTCTTCCCTTCAACACGGGCATGGTCATCTACCTGCTGCTGCTCATCGCCGTAGTGCTTTCGGCCATCTGGAGTTCGACGGAAACGAACCGCATCCGCACCAACGTGCTCTACGTGCTGAGCGTGGCGCTGCTGGGCGTTCCCTTCATGGGCCACGGAGCCCTGAGCATCGTTGGCGGACTGGCTGTGCTGGGCGTGCTCTACGTGCTGCTGGGCTGGACCCGCGCCGACAAGCAGCACCTGCTGCGCAAGCGTTTCCTCAACACTTCGCTGCTGTGCATGCTCATGCTCATGATAGGCTACTCGTCGTATGCCATCATTGTCATCCGTTCTACGCAGAACACGCCGATGGACCAGAACTCGCCCGAGGACATCTTCACGTTGGGCAGCTACATGAGCCGCGAGCAGTACGGCTCGTACCCCCTGTTCAAGGGCGAGGCTTTCTGCTCGCAGCGTCAGGCTTTCCAGGAAAATGCCTTCGAATATGTGAAGACCGACCGCACACACCGCAAGGAAAAGGCTACGCCCGACGAGGCCGACTCCTACGAAGACGTGGAGGAAACGACGGGCGTGCAGTTCCCCAGCGGACTCACCATGCTTTTCCCCCGAATGTGGAGCGCCTCCCACACCGACAAGTACCACCAGTGGATGGGCGACATCACCATGCGTCCCACCACCTTCACCACCAACGACGGCTATGAAGTGACGGGCGAAATGCCCTCGCAGTGGGACAACCTGCGCTTCTTCCTGTCGTACCAGGTCAACTTCATGTACTGGCGCTACTTCATGTGGAACTTTGCCGGCCGTCAGAACGACGTGCAGGGCATGGGCGAACTTGAACACGGCAACTGGATAACGGGAATTTCCTTCATCGACAATGCCATGTACGGCGACCAGAGCCTGTTGCCTAAGTCGCTGCGTGAAAACAAAGGCCACAACGTCTTCTACTGCCTGCCCCTGCTGCTGGGCCTGCTGGGCCTCTTCTGGCAAGCCTACCGCGGCGAAAAGGGCGTGCGGCAGTTCTGGGTGGTGTTCTTCCTCTTCTTCATGACGGGCTTGGCCATCGTGCTTTACCTCAACCAAACGCCGAGTCAGCCGCGTGAACGTGACTATGCCTATGCTGGCTCGTTCTACGCCTTCGCCATCTGGATTGGTTTGGGCGTGGCCGCAGTGGCCGAGGGCTTGGCCAAACTCTTCAAGGGCCGCCAGCCCGTGGCCGCCATCCTGGCCTCACTCATAGGCATCGCCATCCCGCTGCAAATGGTCAGCCAGACGTGGGACGACCACGACCGCTCTGGACGTTACGCCTGCCGCGACTTTGGTTTGAACTACCTCAACACGCTGCCTGAAAAGGGCAATCCCATCATCTTCACCAACGGCGACAACGACACCTTCCCGCTTTGGTACAACCAGGAGGTGGAGGGCAACCGCACCGACGCCCGCGTTTGCAACCTCAGTTACCTGCAAACCGACTGGTACACCGACCAGATGCGCCGCCCCGCCTACGACTCTCCCGCCCTGCCCATCACCTGGCCCCGCCTCTACTATGTGGACAACGGCAAGCACGCCTACTATCCCATACGTCCCGAGGGCAAGGAGGAGCTCGACCGCCTCAAGCAGGAGAACCCCGCCGTCGACCCCTACGAGCTCTCCTACATTCTCGACCACTATGTGCGTAAGGAAGAGGGCGGCTATTTCCCCACCGACTCCCTCGTGCTCACCGTCAACAAGGCCGACGTGCTGGCCAGCGGCATGATGCTGCCCGGCGGCGAGGAGAGCATTCCCGAAAAGATGGTCATCAGTCTGAAGGATGCCCAGCGCAAGCAGGGCGGCCTCTACCGACAGGACGTCATGATTTACGAAATGCTGGCCCACGCCAACTGGCGCCGCCCCATGTATATGAGCGTCACCCTCGGTGCCGACAACTTCGCCGGTTTGCAGAACAACTTGCAGCTCGAAGGCCTTGCCTACCGCATCACGCCGTTCCAGAACAGTTCGATGAGCGCCATGGACACCGAGAAGATGTACCACAACATGATGGAGCGCTTCCGCTACGGCAACGTCAACCAGCCGGGCATCTACCTCGACGAAACGGTGACACGCATGTGCTACACCCATCGCCGCATGTTCTATATGCTGGCCGACCATCTGCTCTACGAGGGTAAAAAGGACAAGGCACTCAAGGCGTTGCACAAGTGTCTTGAAGTGCTGCCGCCCACAACCATCCCCATCAACGAGGACGACTCGCAGCTGCCCTCGCTGCTCTACGAGGCCGGCGACAGCACCCTGGCCGCCAAGATGGCAGAGCAAGTGCTCGACCACACCTTGCAGTACCTCATCTACCTCAACTCGCTGGGCGAGAGCCGCGTCAGCACCTACTCACGCACCTGCTACTTCCTCGTCACCAGTACGCTCGAGGCCATGCAAACCTTGCATCAGGCCGATAAGAAACGCTACGCAGCCCGCGAGGCCCGTCTGCAGCAGCTCTACACCACGCCAGCCTTTGCCGCAGGCATGGAAATTTACCAGCAGCAGATGAGTCGCTACGGCAACTGACCCTACCCTCACCCCATGCGCCACGCAGTGTGCGGAAGTCCGCTTTCCACGCTGCGCGGCGCATGCCATTTGGGGCTGCTGCCCGTCGGCCGCCCCGCCTGTCCCCCCACCATGTTCATCGAGCAACCTTCACGTTTCCTGCGCTGGCTCTATCCGCACGCCCTGTGGCGGATGGACCCTCACGAGCGGGCCGTCTACCTCACCTTCGACGACGGCCCCATACCCGAGGTCACACCTTGGGTGCTCGACGTGCTCGACCGCTACGGCATCAAGGCCACCTTCTTCATGGTGGGCGACAACATACGCAAGCACCCCGCAGAGTTTGAAATGGTGCGGTCGCGCGGCCACCGCCTCGGCAACCACACCTACAACCACATAGGCGGACTGCGCCACGGCATCACCTCGTATGTGCAGAATGTGGAGAAGGCCAACGCCTACCTGCACACCGACCTCTTCCGCCCGCCCCACGGTTGGATGAAGTGGGAGCAGTTCTTCACCGTCCGCATGCGTTACCGCGTTGTCATGTGGGACCTCGTCACCCGCGACTACTCCACCCGCCTCAACGGTCGCGACGTGCTGCTCAACGTGCGCCGCTACGCCCGTCCCGGCAGCATCATCACCTTTCACGACAGCCTGAAGAGTTACGACAAACTCCTCTACGCCCTGCCCCGGGCCATCGAGTGGCTCCTCTCGCAGGGCTACGCCTTCAAAGTATTCCCTTGAATAAGAAAAAACGGAAAACGGGCGAAACCCGACCTCCTTCCCCCGCGTTACAGGGTGGAAACCAACAGCCCCTCCTTATATATATATGACAGACGACACTTTTGACATACGCGCCGAGCAGAGCCAGCCCGCCCCCACCGACCGCGACTTCGAGAACGCCCTCCGGCCCCTCGCCTTCAACGACTTCAGCGGTCAGCAAAAGGTGGTCGACAACCTGCGCGTCTTCGTCGAGGCCGCCAAATACCGTGGCGAACCGCTCGACCACACCTTGCTCCACGGGCCGCCGGGACTGGGCAAAACCACCCTCTCCAACATCATTGCCAACGAACTCGGCGTGGGCTTCAAGCTCACCTCGGGCCCCGTGCTCGACAAGCCTGGCGACCTCGCCGGCCTGCTCACCAGCCTGGAGCCTAACGATGTGCTCTTTATCGACGAGATACACCGTCTCACCCCCGTGGTCGAAGAATACCTTTACTCCGCCATGGAGGACTACCGCATCGACATCATGATCGACAAGGGTCCTGCCGCCCGCAGCATCCAGATCGACCTCAACCCCTTCACCCTTGTCGGCGCCACCACGCGCAGCGGTCTGCTCACCGCCCCCCTGCGTGCCCGCTTCGGCATCAACCTCCACCTCGAATACTACGACGCCGCCACGCTCTGCCACATTGTGGAGCGCTCAGCCAGCATCATGCGTGTGCCCATCGAGCCGCAGGCCGCAGCCGAGATTGCCGGCCGCTCACGTGGCACGCCGCGCATTGCCAACGCCCTGCTGCGCCGTGTGCGCGACTTTGCGCAGGTCAAGGGCACGGGCCGCATCGACATGGCCATTGCCCGCTACGCCCTCGAAGCGCTCAACATCGACAAGTACGGCCTCGACGAGATTGACAACAAAATCCTGCTCACCATCATCGACAAGTTCAAGGGCGGCCCCGTAGGCATCACCACCATCGCCACCGCGGTGGGCGAGGACGCCGGCACCGTCGAGGAAGTGTACGAGCCATTCCTCATCAAGGAGGGCTTCATACGCCGCACACCCCGAGGCCGCGAGGTCACCGAACTGGCCTACAAGCACCTCGGCCGCAGCATGTACGCCCCCTCACCCGGCGAGCGCAGCCTGTGGGACCAGTGAATGACACCACCTTACACACCCCCTACGCATGATTACCTACCACCACATCGACATCGACATGCCTGCCATCTCGCGCCGCCTCACCACGGACTGGGTCAAGCAGGTGGCCGCCACCTACGGCAAGCGCGTGGGCGACGTGGCCTACATCTTCTGCAACGACAGCAAAATTCTTGAGGTCAACCAGCAGTATCTGCAACACGACTATTACACCGACATCATCACCTTCGACTACTGCGAGGGCAACCGCATCAGCGGCGACCTCTTCATCAGTCTCGACACCGTGCGCTCCAATGCCGAACTCTTTGGCAAATCCTACCACGAGGAGCTGCACCGCGTCATCATCCACGGCATTCTGCATCTGTGCGGCATCAACGACAAGGGTCCCGGCGAGCGCGCATTGATGGAGGAGGCTGAAAATGCCGCCCTCGCCCTGCTCCCACCTGCTCCCTGAGCGTGCGCCGCCACACCCAGCATCATCACCTCATTCCAGCTTATGATGTCACGCCTCCTGCCCCTGCTCCTCATCCTCATATGGCCTACACTGACCGTCGGCGCACAACCCGACGCCTCCGTGCAGGCCCTTTTTGCAAAATTCAGGCAGGCCGCCCGTTTCGACTACAACTTTCCGCGTGAAAAGGTGTACCTGCACCTCGACAACACGTCGTACCTCGAAGGCGACACCCTGTGGTACAAAGCCTACGTGGTGCGTGCCTCCACCCTGCGGCCCACCACGCTGAGCAAGGTCCTCTACGTCGAGCTCCTCCATGCCGACGGCCAGCTCATGGAGCGGCAAACCCTCCTGCTCGACTCCCTGGGGCAGGCCGACGGTGCCATCAGTCTGGCCCTGCCCCTGCGCGCCGGCTACTACGAGGTGAGGGCTTACACCCGCGAAATGCTCAACTGGCCCGATGCAGGCTACTTCAGCCGCGTCATCCCCGTCTTCGGTGCCCGCGATGCCGACTCGCCGCGCCAGGCCAACCGCTGGCTCACCCTCGACGACCTCTATCTGCCCGCCCCCGAGGCCCAGCGCCGCGTCACCCGCGGAGCACCGCGCCCCAACGGTCTGGGCAGCGCGCAGCAGGTGGAGCTGCACTTCTACCCCGAGGGCGGACGTCGGGCCGCCCATCTGCCGCAGCGCGTGGCCTACGAACTGACCGACGGACGCGGCAATCCGCTCACCGACTCGCTTACACTCTTCACCGCCTCGGGGCAGCGACTCCTCACCTCCGTGCCCGAGCACAGCGGGCGGGGCGCCTTTCTCCTGCCGCCCAACCAGCGCGATGCCTACGTCTGCGTGGGTTCGTCAGCCCGTCGCTTTGCCCTCCCGCCAGCCGCCGCCCACCTCACGCTCCGCGCCGACCACGTCAGCGAGGGCCTGCTCCTCACCGTCGCAGCCGACGACAGTGCCGCCACCGCCGCCCCCTGCCTGGGGCTCGCCGTGATGTGCAGGGAGCAGATGACCTTCTTCGACACGCTCACGCTGCAGCGCGAACCCATCGAACTGCTCGTGCCCCACAAGGCCCTGCGCGGTGGTGTCAACCGCATTGAGCTCTTCGACGCCGAGGGCCACAGCCTGGCCTCACGCCTGGTGTGGTGCCACTTCCAGCCAGGCACGCGCCCCGTGGTGCAGGCACGGGTACAGCAGAATGCCACCGCCTACGATGCCTTCACGCCCGCCATGCTGCGCATCACGCTCACCGACGCCGAGGGCCACCCCGTGCAGGCTCCCCTCTCGGTGGCCGTGCGCGATGCCGACGCCCTGCTCACCCACGATGCCGACGCCGGCATGGCCTCAGAGTGGCTGCTCGCCTCCGAGGTGAGGGGCTACATAGCCCAGCCCGCCCTCTACTTTGCCCGCCGCGATGCCCGCCACGAGCGCATGCTCGACCTCCTGCTCCTCGTGCAGGGCTGGCGCGCCAACACCTTCGACGTGATGTGCGGCACCGACTCCTTCAAGCTACGTCAGCCCATTGAGGAGCAACTCCTGCTGCGCGGCACGCTCTTCAGCGACAACCACAAGCGCAAGCCCCTGCCCGGCATGTCGCTCGATGTGAAAATGTATTCGCTGCAAGGCGGTGCGCTCGAGGGCAACGTCGTCACCGATGCCGAGGGGCGCTTTGCCTTTACCTCGAACGTCAACTATGTGGGCGACTACATGGCGCAGTTCACCATGCGCAACGCCGACGGCAAGAAGCACTGGAGCCGCCTCACCCTCGACCGCTGGTTCACCCCCACCCTGCGTCCGCTGCGCGACCCCTCGCTGGTGCTGCATCTGCCCCAGCCCGCCAGCCTCCACAGCGACACCCTCCCTGCCCCGGCCACCTTTGCCTGGACCGACACCATTCCGCAAGTGGTGAAGCACTCGCTGGGCGAGGCCGTGGTCACGGTGAAAAAGAAATACAAAGGCTTCACGGGCAACCGCTACACCTACAACGGTGGCGAACTGCACGGGCAGCGCCGCGCCACCAAGTTCTACAACGTGCTACGCGAAATGGAGCGCAGCCTCGACGAGGGGCTCGAACTCGGCGACTTATGGTCGTTCATCCACTCCCTCGACGCCGACTACTACTTTGACCGTGAGCACGACGGTGCACTCGACGCACCGGCCAACAATAACGGGCGCATGCCCGAAATAAGCCACGGCCTGACGGGAGGCGAAGAAGCGCCTGACCTGAATGCCGGGGGCGACAACCCACCCGCCTCCATGCTCTTTCGCAACCGCGCCACCACCATCTATCTGAACAACAAGCCCCTCTCCGAAAGCGACCGTCAGGGACTGTGGGATGCGCCGCCCGTCTACTGGGTCCAGTCGATGGCCATTGTGAAAGACGGCCTGGTCACCGATGCCCTGACGGGTGAACGTGCCAACGTGAGCAAGAGCCGCTACTCCATGTACCTCTACGAAACGCCCGATGCCTACCGCTACAAGCCCGCCAAGGGCGTGGAGCGCCGCAGCATACAGGGCTTCACGCCCCACACGGCCTTCTACGCGCCCGACTATCGCCTCACCGACCTTCCCAACGCCGCCGACCGCCGCCGCACCCTGATGTGGATGCCCAACCTCCGCCCCAACGCGCAAGGCGTAGCACACGTGCTGCTCTACACCAACGCGCACGACAACGTGCGCCTCGACATCAGCCTGCGCGGCCTCACGCCCGACGGACGCGTGGTGGAGCAAACGCGCTGAACCACCACCTCCTCCCCTCGCCGCCCCTCTGTCAGGCCACCCCCTGCGCAGACCGCTCACCGCCGCGCCCCTCCACGTGCTGCCCGCTGGCTGCGCCGCGCAAGGACGTGGTCAAAAATAGATGCTACGTAAAAAATTTTACGTACTACGTGAGTTTTTTTACGTAGTACGTGATATTTTTTACGTAGCACCCCGTTTTACCGCTCAGCCGTCCGGCTGACGCGGGCCGTCGTGGAAGAAAAGTTCCCCGCCGTGGTAGTTTTCTTCCACGGCGGGGAACTTTTCTTCCACGGCATCTATTTTGGGCTGCCCATGGCCCCGTGTGCACAGGCCGGCAGGGGGAGGCGAATGGCGGGAGCACGCGGGGCGGCAGAAGGCAGGAAAACAGCACGAGGCGAGGCTGTGTCGTAAGTGTTTACGAACACAGCCTCGCCTCGTAGTATGGGTTGCGGTGCCGCTATGGGCACGGGGTGTATGCAGTGCTTAGTCGTGGTGCGGACGGCGGGCGGGACGGCCTTCGCGGTCACCTTCGCGGCGCGGACGGCGGGCGGGACGCTCCTCCCAGCCTTCGGGCTTCTCCTCGAGCACGCGGTGGGAGAGACGGAACTTGCCCGTCTTCTCGTCGATTTCGAGCAGTTTCACCTGGATTTTATCGCCTTCCTTGATGCCGGCTTCTTCCACCGTTTCGAGGCGTTTCCAGGCAATTTCGGAGATGTGGAGCAGGCCTTCCTTGCCCGGCATGAACTCTACGAAGCAGCCGTAGGGCATGATGCTGACAACCTTGGCGTCGTACACCTCGCCCACTTCGGGCAGTGCTACGATGGCGCGTATCTTGGCCACGGCAGCGTCGATGCTTTCCTTGTTGGGGCCGCTCACCTGCACCTTGCCCACACCGTCTTCTTCGTCGATGGTGATGGTGGCGCCGGTCTCCTCCTGCATGCCCTGGATAATCTTTCCGCCCGGGCCAATGACGGCACCGATGAACTCTTTGGGTATTTCGAGAGCCTCGATGCGGGGTACGTGGGGCTTGAGTTCGGGACGGGGAGCGGGGAGCGTTTCAAGCATTTTGGCCAGAATGTGCTCGCGTGCCTGCTTGGCCTGTGCCAAGGCTTTTTCGAGGATTTCGTAGCTCAGTCCGTCGCACTTGATGTCCATCTGCGTGGCGGTGAGACCCTTGGCTGTGCCCGTGGTCTTGAAGTCCATGTCGCCCAAGTGGTCTTCGTCGCCGAGGATGTCGCTGAGCACGGCGTATTTCTCCTCACCGGGGTTCTTGATGAGACCCATGGCGATGCCGCTGACGGGAGCCTTGAGGGGCACACCAGCGTCCATGAGTGCGAGTGTACCGGCGCAGACGGTGGCCATGGACGAGGAGCCGTTTGACTCGAGGATGTCGCTCACCACGCGGATGGTGTAGGGATAGTCGTCAGGCAGCTGGCCCTTGATGCCGCGCCATGCCAGATGGCCGTGGCCAATTTCACGACGGCCTACGCCGCGCTGTGCCTTGGCTTCGCCTGTGGAGAACGGGGGGAAGTTGTAGTGCAGGAGGAAGCGCATGTAGCTCTTGTCGAGCACATCGTCCACCATTTTCTCGTCGAGCTTGGTGCCGAGTGTGGCGGTGGCAAGGGCTTGGGTTTCGCCGCGGGTGAAGATGGCAGAGCCGTGGGGCATGGGCAGGGGCGACACTTCGCACCAGATGGGGCGTATGTCGGTGGTGCCGCGGCCGTCGAGTCGCTTGCCTTCGTCGAGTATGCAACGGCGCATGGCGTCGCGCTCTACGTCGTGGTAGTAGCGGTCGACGAGTGCGTTCTTTTCTTCGAGTTCGTCGGCCGAGAGTTCGGCGTGTGCTGCGGCGTAGCGTTCCTTGAAGTCTTCACGAATTTTGGTGAAAGCCTCTTCGCGCTGGTGCTTGTCGTGGTCGCCGGCCTGTGCAATGGCATAGGCAGGAGCGTAGCACTCGTCCTTTACCTGCTGGCGGAGTTCCTCATCGTTCACCTCGTCTTCGTATTCACGCTTGACGTCGGTGCCGAGTTCCTTCATGAGTTCCTTTTGCAGTTGGCACATGGGCTTGATGGCCTCGTGTGCAGCCTTGAGGGCTTCGAGCAGGGCGCTCTCGGGCACTTCGTCCATTTCGCCTTCGACCATCATGATGTTTTCCTCGGTGGCGCCTACCATGATGTCCATGTCGGCCTCAGCGAGCTGCTGGAAGGTGGGGTTGATGACGTATTGGCCGTTGACGCGTGCCACGCGTACTTCAGAGATGGGTCCGTCGAAGGGTATGTCGCTGGCAGCGAGTGCTGCTGAGGCTGCAAATCCGGCGAGTGCATCGGGCATGTCGACGCCGTCGGCCGAGAAGAGCGTGATGTTTACGTAAACCTCGCAGTGGTAGTCGGAGGGGAAGAGGGGGCGGAGGGCACGGTCGACGAGTCGGGAGGTGAGAATTTCGTAGTCGCCTGCTCGTCCTTCGCGCTTGGTGAAGCCACCGGGGAAGCGGCCTGCTGCGCTGTATTTTTCTTTGTAGTCACACTGGAGGGGCATGAAGTCGGTGCCGGGCTGTGCCGTTTTGGCGGCGCAGACGGTGGCCAGGAGCATGGTGTTGTTCATGCGCAGCATGACAGCTCCGTCGGCCTGCTTGGCCAACTTGCCGGTTTCGATGCTGATGGTGCGTCCATCGGGCAACGAAACGGTTTTCGTAATCACGTTCATCGGATAATTGTTTGTTAAATAAATGTTTTACCTTCTGTAAATCGCGCAAAAGTAGCAATTATATTCCAAGCCCCGCCCTATACGTCTGCTTTTTTTCGCTGCACATAGCAAAATTAGCCGTTTTGCCACACGCGGGGTGCATTTTTGACCTGCGGCGGGGAGTGGCTTGATATAATAAGGTGTGGTGGGGCGGCGGGGGTCATGCGCTGTGCGCCCTGGCATGCCGTGGGGGTGAGCGGGGTGCGGCGGGGGCCTGAAAAAGAGAAAACCGGAGACCCCGATGCGGGATTTCCGGTTTGGCGCTTCAGGATGGGCTTGAACCAACGACCCCCTGATTAACAGTCAGGTGCTCTAACCAACTGAGCTACTGAAGCCTCTCAATTCAGCAGTCACAAGTTCTACTAAGTGCGCTTCAGGATGGGCTTGAACCAACGACCCCCTGATTAACAGTCAGGTGCTCTAACCAACTGAGCTACTGAAGCGGGTTTGAAACAAAACTTGTGGCTATTTGCCGAATTGCGGTGCAAAGGTAATCGTTTGTTTTGAAATAAACTATACCTTTGCATGGAAAAATAAGGATTTTTTTTGCATGAAACGGATTCTCGGCATTGGCAACGCCTTGGTTGACGTGCTCACCAAGGTTGACAACGAGCAAATACTTAGCGAATTACATTTACCCAAAGGCTCCATGCAGTTGCTCAGCACTGAGGCTTATGCCGAGGTGACGCGGCGCATGCAGGCGCTGCCCACGAAGTTGACTACGGGCGGTTCGGCCTGCAACACGCTGCTGGCGCTCTCGCATCTGGACGCCCCGACGGGGATGATAGGCAAGATTGGCGACGACGAGAACGGACGCTTTTTTGCCTCCTACTTTGCGCAGCGGGGCATCAGCACCCGTCTGCTGCACGACAGTCGGCCCACAGGCGTGGCCTCTACCTTCATTACCCCCGACGGGCAGCGCACCTTCGGTACATACCTGGGCGCGGCGGCGCGGCTCACGGCCGACGAGCTGCAGCAGGCGTGGTTTGAGGGCTACGACTACTTCTACATCGAGGGCTACCTGGTGCAGAACCACGACTTGGTGCTGCGGGCCATTGAACTGGCGCACGCGGCGGGCTGCGAGGTGTGTCTGGACTTGGCGAGCTACAACATTGTGGAGGCTGACCTCGACTTTTTCCGTGCGCTCATGCCTTCGATTGACATTGTCTTTGCCAACGAGCAGGAGGCGCAGGCGCTGACGGGACTGGAAGCACGCGCCGCTCTCGACGCGCTGGCCGCCACATGCCACATTGCCGTGGTGAAGATAGGCAAACACGGTGTGTGGGCCTGCCACGGCACCGAGGTGGCGCACTGCCAGGCACGCGACGTGCCCGTGGTGGTGGACACTACGGCGGCGGGCGACTACTTTGCGGCGGGCTTTATGCACGCACTGGCTGCCGGCGAACCGCTGGCCACCTGCATTGCCCGAGGGTCGCTGCTGGCCGGCCACATCATTGAGGTGGTGGGCACCGAGCTGCCCGACGCTACCTGGCAGCAGCTGCGACTGCAATGCGGACTGGCTTGAGCTGGCGCAATGGTTTTTACACGTTATTTATTCCTACGTCTTCCCTACCCCTTTTACCTGCATCGTGATGATAAAACGCCTTCACTTGTTCTGCGTGTGTGTGCTCCTGCTCTGCGGACAGGCTGCGGCACAGTCGGACCACAACTTCGAGGTGGCGAAATACCTCGACATTTTCAACGCTATCTACCGACAGCTCGACGTGAACTACGTGGACAGCCTGGACCCCAAGAAAACGCTGGGTACGTCCATCACCGTGACGCTCATGCAGCTGGACCCTTACACTGAATACTACACGGAGGAGAGCAAGGAGGACTTGCGCACCATGACGACGGGCAAGTATGCCGGCATTGGCGCCTCTATTCGCTTTTCTGAGAAGGAGCAGCGCTGCTCCATTTCACTGCCCTTTCAGAACATGCCTGCTGACCGCGCGGGACTACGGCCGGGCGACATCATTCTGAGCATCGACGGACAGGACCTGCTATACAAGGGGGAGGGAAGCAAGGCTGATTTCTCGGAAATGGTGAGCAGCAAACTGCGCGGTGAGCCCGGCACAACCTTCGAACTGCGCGTGATGCGAGGCGACCAACGCAAAACGCTCCTTGTGAAACTGACGCGCGAAAACGTGGTGAGGCCCTCGGTGCCCTACAGCCGACTGCTGCCCGACAGCACAGGAATTGTGGTGATAAGCCAATTCATTGAGGGCACCAGCGCCGACGTGCGCCACGCCGTCATTCAACTCAAGAAGCAGGGCATGAAGCGCCTCATCATTGACCTGCGCGACAACCCCGGCGGACTGGTGGAGGAGGCCGTGAACACGGTCAGCCTGTTTGTGCCACGAGGCCGCGAAGTGGTGCACATCAAGGGCAAGTCGTGGGCCTCGCAACGCTCCTTCGTAACGAAACTCGAACCCCTGGACAAGGATATGCCGCTGGTGGTGCTGGTGAACAGCAGTTCGGCCTCGGCCGCCGAAATCATGAGCGGTGCACTGCAGGACTATGACCGCGCCGTGGTGATAGGCGAACGTACCTACGGCAAGGGACTCGTGCAGCAGTCGGCCGAACTGCCCTATGGCGCAGTGCTGAAATACACGGTGGGGAAATACTACATCCCCTCGGGACGCTGCGTGCAGGCTTACAAGTTTGAAGATGGCGAACCCATACACCTGGCCGACTCGCTCACGAAAGCCTTCAGCACCGCTGCCGGACGCACCGTGCGCGACGGCGGCGGCATCACCCCCGACCTCATCGTGAGGGAAGACTCGATATCGCAATTCGCAACCAGCGTCAACGAAACAGAGCAATTTCTGGACTTCTGCTCCCACTACCGCAACACGCACAGCAGCATAGGCCCCGCAGCCGACTTCAGGCTGACGGATGCTGACTACGAGGCCTTCTGCCAATACATGAAGCAGAGTGACTTCCGCTACGAACGCAACAGCCTCAAACTGCTCGAAGCGCTGCGTGCCATGGTGCATCGGGAAGGACTGGAAAACGTGGTAGGCCGCGAACTCGACTCGCTGGAACACGCTATCAAGCAGGACAACGACTACGAATTCAAGCGCTGGGAAAGCGAACTGCGCTATCTCCTTGAATCCATAATTGTGTTTTACTACTACTACGAGCCAGGCGTTTACGACTATTTGCTGCCCCGTACTCACGTCATACAGCGCGCCATTGAGGTGGTGCGCGACAGCCACCTGATGCACAAACTGCTGAGCGGCGAGCCCGAGGCATAACTCCCCACCCGCAAGGCGCTTCGTGACACAACGGCGCGGCCTTCAAAAGGTACGGGCTGCAGAAAAAACGGATGCCGTGTAAGAAAGTTCACACGTGATGTAAGCTTTCTTACACGGCATCCGTTTGTCAGCGCGCCGTTATGGGTGCGAGCTGGTCAGTATGCCATTGTGCAGCCGCAGGGTGTAGGTTTCGCCCTGCTGCACCTCGAAGGAGAGGGTCTGCAGGCCGTAGCGCACATGGCAGATGCCCGCAGCGCCAGCCGTGATGCGGGCCTCGGCAAGCTTGCCCTCTGCCCAACGGATGTCGACGCCGTAATTGCCGCGGGCTCGCAGACCGCTGATGCTGCCTGTGGGCCAGGCGTCGGGAAGCGAGGGCAACAGGTCGATGCAGCCGCTGTGGCTCTGCAGGAGCATCTCGGTGACGCCTGCCGTACCGCCAAAGTTGCCGTCAATCTGGAAGGGGGGATGCGAGTCCCACAGGTTGTCGTTCGTGCCGTTCTTCAGCAGGTTGCCATAGAGCACGTAGGAATGGTTGCCGTCGTGCAAACGGGCCCACTGGTTGAGTTTCCAGCCCATGCTCCAACCCGTGGCGCCGTCGCCGCGATGCTCCAGCACCACACGGCAGGCCTGTGCCAATTCGGGCGTGGTGAGGGGCGAAATGGTGGAGCCGGGATGCAGACCGAAGAGGTGGTTCACATGTCTGTGCTGGTCCTGCGGATCGTCGATGTCGCGGCTCCACTCCATGAGCTGGCCGTAACGACCGATGCGGTAAGGCATCATTTCGCGCAGCACCTGCTGCCAACGCTCACGCTCGGCAGCATCGACGCCCAGCAAGGTGGCGGCTTCGATGCATTCACCCAGAATTTCACGTATCACGGCGTGTGTAAACGTGGTGCCCTCGTCGATAGGGCCGTGCTCGGGCGAGGTGGAAGGCGACGCCGTAAGAACGCCCTCGGGATTGCGCCAGAGGTAGTCCTCGCAGAAGAGTGCGCAGCCCTTCATGAGCGGATAGGCCGTGGTACGCAGGAAGTCGAGGTTGCGCGTGAAGTCGTAGTACTCCCACAAATGCGTGGCCAACCACGAGGCTGCCATGGGGTTGTAGTTCCAACTCATGTCGGCGCCCTCAAGCGGGGCGGTGAAGCCGAAGGGGTTGCCCGAGATGCCGGCAGCCCATCCGCGAGCCCCCCAATAAGCCTTGGCGGTACGTTCGCCGGGCTTCTCGAGGGTGCGAATGAAGTCGGTGAGGGGCTCGGCGCACTCGGCCAGATTGGTGGTGAGGGCCGGCCAGTAATTCATTTGCAGGTTGATGTTGTTGTGGTAGTCCACACGCCAAGGCCCGTCCACGTTGTTGTGCCATATGCCCTGCAAGTTGGCGGGAAGGTTGCCTGGCCGCGAGGAGGCAATGAGCAGGTAACGGCCGAACTGGTAGTAAAGGGTTTCGAGGCCCGCGTCGGGTTTGCCCTGACGGTAGGCGGCGAGGCGCTGGTCGGTGGGCAGTGAGGAGGCGGGGCCTTGCAGTTCGAATTTCACGCGGTCGAAGAGGGCGGCGTAGTCGGCATAATGCTCTTTGAAGAGGCTTTTCCAACCCTTTTTAGCCGCCTTTTTCAACCACTCCTGCGTGGTGGCCAAGGGGTCGGTGCCCACGTAGGCCTTAGGGTCGCTGAAGTTGGGGTCGTAGTTGGGCTTGTAGTCGGTGTCGGCGGTCAGGAGAATGAGCACCTCGTCGGCGCCATCCACTTGCAGGGCACCGTCGGCGTAGTGCATGGAGCCGCCGCGGGGCAGCACGCGGAGTCGCACGGCGTAGTGCATGCCGTTGTTGTCGAGGTGGCCCGAGTAGAGCACTTCGCCCTTGCCAGGATTACTGAAGGTGCCTTCGCTCAAGGGGTTCGGCGTGTAAGCAATGTGGAGGTGCTGCTTGCCGCGCTGCGAGGCGCTGAAACGCACGGCCATCACGTTGGCAGGATAAGAGATGAAGGTGCTGCGCTCGTAGCTGACGCCGTCGGCTGCGGTGAAGCGCACCGTGGCGTAGGCCGAGTCGAGCTGCAGCGAACGGCTGTAGTGGCTGATGCCTTCGTCGCTGAGCCCCGTGCCGATGCAGAGTTCGCCCAAGGTGGTGAAGGAGCCGAAGCGGAACTGCGGCTCGCCGTCGGACTCGTAGGGCACGGTGCTGTTGAAGTTGTAGGCCATGATGTAGGCGGCCTTCTGGAAATCGCTGTCGCGCAAGGCTTGGCGTATTTCGGGCAACAGGTGGGCCGATTCCTTGTTCTGTGCCCAGTAGTCGGCAGGGCCTTTGGCCGTGTTCGGACCGCCGCGCCACAGGGTCTTCTCGTTGAGCGTGTAGCGTTCGGTGGCCACAGAGCCCATCACGTTGCAGCCAATGCTGCCGTTGCCCAAGGGCAGTGAGCGGCGCTCCCACTCGGGGTCAGCGTTGGCGTGCGAGTCGCCGGCTCGAACGGGTTTGTTCTGGGCGTCGTAGCGTTCGGGGTGTCCGCCCCACCAGCAGGCTTTGCCCGCCAAGGAGTTGGGTTTGTCGAACCACACCACGTGCTGTGCCTGCACCACGGCTGGTACGCACAGCATGACGAAGGAAAGGAGGAGGTGTTTCATAGTATAAAGGATGCGTGCTTATGAACCTTTTCGTTAAGCCAAATGAGCAGCGCCAAAGCTGACAGGCTTTGAGCGATGCCATGGCGAGAAAAGGTCGGATGAAATCCAAGGTTTTCCAATAATATTATAAAGGAGTGGCGGTGCGGGCGAATGCTTCGTTAGCCCGCCGGGCGGCCCTTGCTTGCGGCCTCGGGGCAGCCGCCCGTAGCGCGACACCGCCGCCAAGGCATGTGCTGTCTGGGCGGCGGTGTGTGCGTGCCGCAGGTGCGGCGTGCCGCTGACGGTGAAGGGTCAGCGTTTCAAGTAGTCGTCGAAGTAGCGTGTGATGCGTTCGTGCAGATGCACCATGTCGCTACCCATCATGTTGTGCCCCTGGCCGGGGTAAACGAAGTAGTCGGGCTGTGTGCCGGCATCCTCGCAAGCACGGAGGAAGGCCAGGCTGTGCTGCAACACGCAGGTGGGGTCGTTCAGTCCCACGATGATTTGCAGGCGGCCCTTGAGGTTCTTCGCCTTGTTCAGCAGACTGGTGCGCTCGTAGCCCTCGGGGTTTTCGTCGGGGGTGTCCATGTAGCGTTCGCCGTACATCACTTCGTAGAACTTCCAGTCGATGACGGGACCGCCGGCCACGCCCACCTTGAAGAGGTCGGGATAGGAGCACATGAGGTTGGTGGTCATAAATCCGCCGAACGACCATCCGTGCACACCGATGCGGTCGGCGTCGACGTAGGGCAGCGTTTTGAGGAACTCCACGCCGCGCACCTGGTCGGCCATTTCGCATTCGCCCAGCCGGCGGTGCGTGCAACTTTCAAAGTCCATGCCGCGGGCCTCCGAGCCCCGGTTGTCCACTACGAAGATGAGGTAGCCGCGCTGCGCCATATAGCGTTCCCAGGGGCGCATCAGGTAGTTCCAGGCCTCCTCCACGTTGTGAGCGTGGGGACCGCCGTACACGTAGACTACGGTGGGGTATTTGCGGGCAGGGTCAAAGTCGATGGGCTTCACCATGCGGTAGTACAGGTCGGTGCTGTCGTCGGCTGCCTTGATGGTGCCGCCCGTCACTTCGGGGCGTGCATAGTCGGCGTAGGGGTCGTTGTGGCGCACCACGGTGGCGCTGCGGCGGCCGTCGGTGGAGCGGATAACGAGTTCGCGGTACACCTCGGGCGACGACCACACGTCGATCAGCTGGCGGCCGGAGGGACTCAGCCGGGCGCTGTGCGAGCCCAGACCGTTGTCGATGCTGGTGATTTTACCCTTGGGCACACTCACGCTGTAGAGGTTGCGGCGCGTGGGCTTCTCGGCATTGCTCTGGTACACGATGCTGCGTTTCTCGGGGCAGAAGCCCAGCACATCCGTCACCTCCCAGCAGCCGCGAGTCAGCTGAGCCAGTTGGCGTCCGTCGGCCGAGCAGAGGTAGAGGTGGTTGTAGCCGTCGCGTCGCGACTCGTAGACGAATTTCGTGGCGTCCCAGGGCAGGAAGGTGATGGGCGTCATGGGTTCCACGTAGCGCGGATGTGTCTCGGTGATGAGCACGCCTTTGCGTTGTCCCGTGGCGGCATCATAGGCCACCAGTTCGGCCTTGTCCTGCGTGCGGGGCAGTTCCCACATATACAGGGTGCTCTCGTCGGGGCTCCAGGCTATGTTGGTGAAATAGCGGTCGGTGGGGTCGCCTGCCTTGAGATAGACGGTGTGGCCCGTGGCGGGGTTGAACACGCCCACCGTCACCTTGTGGCTGGTCATGCCCGCCATGGGATATTTTTCGGGAGCGAGTTGTGCCACACGGTGGTCAATGTCGATGAGCGGGAAATCGCTGACCATGCTCTGGTCCATGCGGTAGAAGGCCAGCAGACTGCCCTTGGGGCTCCAGAAGGTGCCCTTGTGTATGCCAAACTCGTCGCGGTGCACACTCTGTCCGTACACCACCTCCCGCGAGCCGTCGCTGCTCACCTGGTGCGTCTTGCCGTCGGCCGTGAGCACGTAGAGGTTGTTCTGGTGCACGTAGGCCAGCGCCTTCGACTCCTTGCTCCAGTCCTGGTGACTGGCCTGCTCGGGCATGGCCAGCTGCCAGGTCACGCGGCGTGCCTTCCAGTCGTAGAGCACACGGTAGTGCGTGGTAGAAATCAGAGCCAGCGTCTGGTCGGGATAGGGGAAGCTGACGTATTGCAGGGTGCGTATTTCGCGGGCCAACTTCTCGCCCGCCGCCTGCTGCACCTCGTCGAGTGTAAAGAGCACCTCGTCGCTGAGCAAAGCCCCTTTGGCGTTGCTGTAGAGGTTGACTTTGTCCACGTCCTGCTGCACGGTGCAGTCGCCCCACCAGGCGAGGTGCGGTGTTTTGGGAATAAAGTTCCAATACTCACTGCCGCCCCACATGAGTTGGTCGAGCGTCAGCGTTTTCTGGGTTTGGGCCATGATGTTGCCGCATGTAAGGAGCAGCCAGAGGGCTGCCATGAGTTTTGTCTTCATGATAGGATATGCTGTGCCCCGCTGTGGGGTGCTATTGATGTGTCGTGAGGTGAGGGGAAAGGGCCGCCCGTTCATAGGTGGCGGAGCAGGCCGCGCAGCCTCAGTCGTCGAAGCGCCTGCCTTTGCCCTTGTATCCGCCGCCTTTGGGCTTGAAGCCGTCGCGTTTTCCTTTGTATCCTCCCTCCTTGCCTTTGGCGTGACGAGTACCCTTGGTCCCGCGTTCGGCAGCGGGTTTGCGTCCCTCCTGCCCGAAGCGTGAGCTCTGGAACTCGCGGTGGCGTCGGCTCAGAATGGCATATTGTGCTTCCCATTCGTCGTCCGCGCCAGCCTCCCCCTCGGGCACACTGATGCGCTGCTTGAAGTCGTCGCGGCGCGCCTTGAAGCGTCGTTGGTCGCTCATGAGGCGTCGCTCCTCGTCGGTCTTCACCTGTCCGCCCTCGGCGCGGAATTGTCCCAGTTTGCCCTCGAAGAGTTGGTATTTGCGGAAGTCGCAGTCCAGTTTGCCGTTGAAGAGTTGGATCTTCAGGCTGGCTCTCAGACCGAGGTTTTCAAAGAGTTCCTGCTTTGCGCTGATAATCCAGGCCTCGTTGCCCGTAAACTCATGCTTGAGCGTCTTGCCCAGCACCTCGTAGAGCGAGAGCAGGTCAGGCGGTGTGAGCCTCTCGCCATAGGGCGGGTTGGTCACCATGATAGCCTTCTCGGCAGGTCGCACAAATTTGCGCACGTCGCGCTGCTCCACCTGCACCACGTCGGCCACGCCTGCACTCTTGGCGTTGGCCAGCGCCACCTCCACTGCGGGTTTGTTGAGGTCGTAGCCGTAAATGCGGTGTTCAAAGGGGCGTTCCTGCGAGTCGTCGTTATAGATTTCGTCGAACAGGTCGGCGTCGAAGTCTTTCCATTTCTCAAAAGCATAACTCTTGCGGAACACGCCCGGGGCAATGTTGCGAGCTATGAGCGCGGCCTCCACCAGCAAGGTGCCCGAGCCGCAGAAGGGGTCCACAAAGTCGCATTCGCCTCGCCACCCCGTGAGCATGATGAGTCCGGCGGCCAGCACCTCGTTGATGGGCGCTTCCACGGTGCCTGTGCGGTAGCCACGCAGATGCAGGCTATCGCCCGACGAGTCGAGGCACAGCGTGCAGTCGGTGCCGCTGATGTGAATGTGCAGTTTCACGTCGGGGTTGGTGATGCGTATGTTAGGCCGTTCGCCCGTGGTGTCGCGGAAGTAGTCAACAATCGCGTCCTTCACCTTGTAGGCCACGAACTTGGAGTGGCGGAACTCCTCGGAGTAGACCACGCTGTCGACGGCAAAGGTGGTGTGCACGTCGAAGAAAGCCTGCCAGTCCACACCCCGCACGGCTTTGTACACGTCGTCGGCGTCGTTGGCTTTGAAATGCAGCAGCGGTTTGAGCACACGTATGGCGGTGCGCAGACTGAAGTTGGCTCGGTACATCATGGCCTTGTCGCCGCTAAACGACACCATGCGGTGCCCTATCTGCACATTGTTGGCACCGAGTTCGGTGAGTTCTTGTGCGAGCACTTCTTCAAGTCCCTGAAAGGTCTTGGCGATGAGTTCAAATTCTTGCATGTAGCGTAAAAGTGTAGGATATAGTGGGGGTGGTGAAATAGCAATTGCCAGCCTGCGCCGTCAGCGTTGCACCACGGTGCCAGGCTCCACGTCGTGTGTGAGCCACACGTTGGCGCCTATCACGGCACCGCTGCCTATGCTCACGCGTCCCAGAATGGTGGCGTTTGAATAGACGATAACGTGGTCGCCGAGCAGGGGATGGCGTGGAATGTTCTTAATGGGGTTGCCGTTTTCGTCGAGCGGAAAACTCTTGGCGCCGAGCGTCACGCCCTGATACAGCTTCACGTGGTGCCCAATGATGCAGGTGGCACCTATCACCACGCCCGTACCGTGGTCGATGGTGAAGTGGCTGCCTATCTGCGCACCGGGGTGAATGTCGATGCCCGTTTCGCTATGCGCCAATTCGGTCAGTATGCGCGGAATGAGGGGCACGTCGAGTTGGTAGAGTTCGTGTGCCACACGGAAGCACGTCAGCGCCTTGATGGCGGGGTAGCAACTGATCACCTCGCCGTAGTTCTGCGCTGCGGGGTCGCCCAAGTAGGCCGCCTCCACGTCGGTAGCCAGCGTGCCGCGCACCTCGGGCAGTTTGGCTATGAGTTGAGCCGCCAGTTCAGCGGCCTTGTGTCGGCAGGGTTGTTCGGTGGCGCCGTCGGCACCGTCGCTACCAAAGCAGAGGCCCGCCTCAATTTGCGTGGTGAGCAGTGTGAAGAGGCGTTCCACCTCCACCCCGATGTGAAAATGCACCGTAGCGCTGTTCACCCTGTCCTGTCCGTAATAGCCCGGCAGCAGCACGGCGCGGCACAGCCCAATGATTTCCTGCAACACGGGTATCGACGGCAGGGGGTCGCCATCGTGGTGTTGATGAAAAAGGCCTGCCATGCGCTGCGTGTCGCTCAGTTCGTCGACAGTGCGCTGCAAGATGTGGTTGATGCTATCGTCTGTGTAGGGCATATACGTATTTTATCTTGCAAAGATAGTGCAAGGCGAGTGGAGGGCAAAATGCAAAGCTGCAAGATTTGCATTTTCCATCCCGAGCCGCAGCCTATCTTATCCAAAGATAGTGCAAGGTGAGAGGAGGGCAAAATGCAAAGCTGCAAGATTTGCATTTTCCATCCCGAGCCGCAGCCTATCTTATCCAAAGATACTGCAAGGCGAGAGGAGGACAAAGGGAAAAGCCCACGGATTTTACCTTTGTCCTCCCGAGCCGCAGCCCATCTATGCAGCCAAGCGTGCAAGGTGCGTGCAAGAGAGGGAATAAAGGGGTAAAAAAAGAGTTTGGATGTATCAACCTGCGATTGACACATCCAAACGAATGCTTGTGTTGTAAGAGGAACCGTAGTGGCTGATTAGGCCAACTGCTTCACATGCTGAGCCACGCTGCTCTTGATGTTGGCAGCCTTGTTCTTGTGGATGATGTGGTTCTTGGCAAGCTTGTCGAGCATCTTCTGCACCTTGGGCAGGAGTTCAACAGCAGCAGCCTTATCGGTAGTAGCACGGAGCTTGCGCACAGCGTTACGCATCGTCTTTGCATAATATCTGTTGTGCAATCTACGCGATGCAGTCTGGCGGATTCTCTTTACAGATGATTTGTGATTTGCCATTTCTTTTGTTATTCTTTTTTATTGAGTAGTCCCTAGGAGAGTCGAACTCCTCTTTAGAGAATGAAAATCTCTCGTCCTAACCGATAGACGAAGGGACCGGCCTGCCTTGCGGCATAGCGAGCGTGATGCTCTGCACTTGGGCCTCTCGGCCTTAATTGCGAGTGCAAAAGTAGGGCTTTTTTTAATACAGGCAAAACTTTCACATGATTTTTTTCGCAAAACCGCTATTTTTGCACCACCGAGCGCCCGTAGGCCATGCCCGCGAGCCCCGCCGGCCCCCTGCGGCCACGCCCCGAAGCCGGCGGGCTTGCTGCGCCCCACTCCTATTATATATATGTATATGCGTACACGTGCACTGGTGCTGCGCACCACAAAATACAACGACGAGGCCGTCATCACACACCTGCTCACGCAGTCGCACGGCTGCATCGACATGTGGGTGCGCGTGTCGCGCTCGCGGCGCGCAGCGGTGCGCCACACGCTGTTCCAGCCCCTCACGCTGGTCGAGGTGGAGTGGAACGAGCAGCGCAAAGCCAGCCTCAAGCGCCCCACAGCGGCGCGCGCCGTGCAGCCCTTTGCCTCGCTGCCCTACGAGCCGAGCAAACTGGCCATAGCCCTCTTTCTGGCCGACTTTCTGCACCACGCGGTGCGCAGCGAGCAGGACGCGAGCGACGTCTTCGGCTACGTGGTCGACTCGCTGCAGTGGCTCGACGCCTGCCCCTCGTCGTACGCCAACTTCCACCTCGTGTTTCTGCTCCGCCTCACACGTTTCTTAGGGTTCATGCCCGAGGTGGCCGACTATGTGCCGGGTTCCTACTTCGACATGCGCTCGGGCACCTTCGGCACAGGGACTACGCCGCACGCCGACTGCCTGACGCCCGCCGACGCCGCATGGGTGCCCAAACTGCTGCGCATGCGCTACGAAACCATGCGCGTGTTCCGCTTCAGCGGGGCCGACCGCAGCCGTCTGCTCGCCGCCCTCAACCGCTACTATGCCCTGCATCTGCCCGGCTTTCCCGACCTCAAGTCGCTCGATGTGCTGCGCGAAATGTTCTGACCCCGCAACCGCACCCTCCCTGCTGCCAGCCCCGCACCCGCAGCAGGGATTTTTGCAACCCATCGCTTGCCGGCACCACAGCCCCGGAACTAAGACAAACGGGACGCCGTGGGAAAAACTTACCCCGCCGTGGACGTTTTTTCCCACGGCATCTATTTCTGGCGGGGCGGCGAATAGGGAAAACGGGGTGCTACGTAAAAAATATCACGTCGTACGTAAAAAAAATCACGTCGTACGTAAACTTTTTTACGTAGCATCTATTTTTCACGGCATCCGTCCCCCTACAAATTCACCCCCACACCGTGCTACGAAGGGCGGTGTGGGGGTGAAGGGCTCGGGGTGCGGGGCACAGGGGTCAAGGCTGGGTGTGGGGCGTCAGAAGGTGAGGCGGAACATGCCGCGTATGCCCCACGTTTGCGTGCCGGGATAGAGGTAGTTGATGCGATGCACGTACTGTATGTGGAATATCTTGAAAATGTTGTGTATGCCCGCTACCACCTCTACGTAGGGCTTTTTGGGGTCCATCACATGCGAGAGGGGCGCAAAGGTGCCGTCGGCACTGAAGGAGCCGGGAAAGTAGAGCAGACGCCCGCTATGGCTGTGACGCGAGAGGGTGGGGTCGTTCTTGCTGGTGAGGGTGCCCCAGAGCACGTTGCAACCGATGTACTCGCGCCACTTGAGTTTGCGCAGCAGGGGTATGCGGTTGAGAATTTTGCCGTTGAGGTCCCACGAGTACATGAGCGATACGAACCTGTCGGTGGGGAACTCCATGTTGTTGATAAGGCTGAAGGTGTTGTCCTCCATGATGTACGAGAGGTTGGCTGCGGGCATGATGAGGAGGGGATAGGGCACCTTGTTCCACTGCACGCCGCCGCGTATGTCGACGTCCATCTTGCCCCACGAGGCAAGCCAGAAGCGCTTGTAGACGCCGGCCTCGGTGTAGTTGTAGGGGTAGGTAGCCTTGCCGAAGTTGTAGAGGCCCGTGGTGTGGCGCAGGGTGTAGACGGGGGCGTCGTGGTTGGCCGCGATGCGGCGCTGCTTGGTGTTGATCCACGTGGCGCCGGGCTGCAGGCATACGCTGGCCTGGAAGTCGTAGGTGCGGATGTAAGGCAGCCACACGTGGCTGAGGGGCGTGACGGGGCCTGTGTTCAGGGGCTGGTAGAAGAGGCTGGCGGTGGGCTTGTCCTTCGAGGTGCGCAGCTGGAAGGTGAAACGCAGGCCGCTGTTCTGCTCATAGTCCCAGAGCAGGCGGTAGGTTTCGTAGTACATCATGTGCTTGACGGTTGTCCACTTGAAGGAGGTGAAGACGTTGTCCTTGTCGGTGGGCATGAACTTGTCGGAGGGCGACATGACGTCGTTGCTGTAGGTGAAGGTGAGGTTGTTGACGGGAAATTCGCGCGGCAGGTAGGCTTTTTCGTTGAACGACCACGTCACCTCGCCCATACCCTTCATTTTGCGGTCTTTGAAGCCGTAGGCCAGGTAGCCCTTGAGAAAGAGGTGCTTGTGCAGGTTGGCGGTGGTTTGGGCAGAGCCGCGCAGGCGGAAACCGTCGACAAAGTTGCTGGTGAACATGGTGTTGATGGGGCCGATGTCGACCTTGGAGGGGCGCTCAGGATTGACGCTGGTCTCCACAAAGTTCTCGATGAAGGCTTTGGCTATCCAGAGCACGGGTTTGAAGCCTTTCACCTTTTCGAGTTTGCGTATGAGGGCGCTCATTTGGTCCTCGCTGCGTGTGAGGCTGTCGGGGCGGTGCTCGGCCCAGTAGTCGGCGGAGCGCATTTGTGCGTTGGGGTCGATGAGGGTTTCGCCCTTGAAGCGGAAGGTGCGGTCGGGGATGGGCACAAAGGAGAAGTGGGAGTACTCGGTGCTGCGCCGCACATGAAACTTGTGCAGGAAACTGGCTATCTTGAGCTGCACAATCATGTCGTCCTTGAGGAGCACCTGCTCGCCGCTGGGCAGGCGGTCGAACTCCTGGATGATGGTCATGCGCTCCACAAAGTTGACGTCGCTGCGGGCGGGTATGCCCATTTCAACACGGCGCACGCGGTAGGTGCTGTCGGCCATGATGTAGAGGCTGCCCGAGAAGCCGAAGTCCTGTGGGTTGTTGGGGGTGAAGTCGACGCGTATGCAGCGGTTGCCCATTACCTGCAAGGTGTCGATGATGAAGTAGCGGTAGAAGTTGATGGCGGAGCGGGTGGAGATGGGGCTGATGAAGGGGTACTGCAGGAGGCGCACCTCGTCGTCGTAGATGTTGACGTCAGTAAAGCAGTCCTTGAGCATGGTGTTGACGATGTCGCCCGTGTTGAAGAGTTCGTTGATGCCCGTGGTGCGCTGGGCCATGATGATGTTCTTCTCGCTCTTGGGGTCGCGGCGGTATATCTGGCGCGTCACGGTTTCGTCCACCGAAATGGGGAGGATGAGTTTGCCCGTTTCGTTGCACACCTCAACGTGGTCTTTGAGGAAGGGGAATTTTTTGAATTTACCATCTTCAAAGATTTTCTCGGTCACCTCGTTGAAGGCGAAGGTGATTTTGGAGTACTTGTCGATGCTGAAGTAGTCGTAGGTGTGGAGGTCGCTGCGCTTTTTGGCGGCAATGACCTTGCGCATGAGTTCGACGGCTGGGTTGTTTTTGCGCGAATACTTGGTTTTGCGACCGGTGACGACAGCTGTGCCGAGCGATGACTCGAGGCTTTTGAGCGTGATGTGCAACGTATCGTCGGCCGTACGCACGTTGAATGACTTGGTTTCGTAGCCCACCATGGAGAGGCGGAGCCTGCCTTGCTTGAAGGGGAGGGTGAAACGGCCGTTGAGGTCGGACCGCGTGCCGCCGCCAGCTGTGTAGACCACGTTGACGAAGGGCAGTGCCTCGCCCGTTCGGGAGTCGGTGACCCTGCCATGCAGCATGCGCTGCGCCAAGGCGGGAGGCACGACGGTGAGGAGCAGGAGCAGGAGAAAGAGGATGCGTTTCACGGGGAATGCTGGTGTAAGGTGGGATTTTTTTTCAACCCCAAGGTAAGTGTTTCGGTGAATGCGGCGGGAGCATGCAGGGCGCTGCGAAGGCTGGCTGCCATGCCTGGGGAGAGAGAAAAGCCTCATGCCACCGCCACTATGCGGGGCATAGCAGGCGGGGCGTGAGACTTGTGTTTGCTTGCGGGAATGGGATGAGGGCCGAAGCCATCGGCTAAGGAATTAGTCGATTTCCTCGTCGGCTTCGTAGCCGCCCATCTCGCGAATGGCGTTTTTGAGCATGACGTACTGCTGGAAGAGGTGGTTGATGGGCACCTCGTTCTGCGTATAGTCGTGCATGGGGCTCTTGAGGAAGAAGCTCAGGAAGCGCTGCGTGCCGTAGCGGCCCTTGCGGGCGGCGAGGTCGGAGAGGAGCACGAGGTCGAGCAGCAGCGGGGCGGCAAGGATGGAGTCGCGGCAGAGGAAGTTGATCTTGATCTGCATGGGATAGCCCATCCAACCGAAGATGTCGATGTTGTCCCAGCCTTCCTTGTTGTCGTTGCGCGGGGGATAGTAGTTGATGCGCACCTTGTGGTAATAGTCGGTGTAGAGGTCGGGCTGATTCTCGGGCACGAGGATGCTCTCGAGGGTGGAGAGCTTCGACACTTCCTTGGTGTGGAAGTTGGCGGGCTCGTCGAGCACCAGGCCGTCGCGGTTGCCAAGAATGTTGGTGGAGAACCAGCCGCTCAAACCGAGGCAACGGGTGCCGATGATGGGTGCGAAGCCCGACTTGACAAGCGTCTGGCCCGTTTTGAAGTCCTTACCGGCGATGGGCATCTTGGTCTTTTCGGCCATTTCCCACATGGCGGGAATGTCGACAGTGGTGTTGGGGGCGCCCATGATGAAGGGTGCACCCTCGGCCAGGGCGGCATAGGCGTAGCACATGGAGGGTGCGACGTGCTCGGTATCGTTGGCCTTCATGGCAGCCTCGAGTGCTGCGAGTGTGCCGTGCACTTCATCGCAGACGGGCACGTAGATTTCGGTACTGGCGGCCCAGATGACAACGATGCGGTCGCAGCCGTTCTGCTGCTTGAAGTCGCGGATGTCCTGACGCAGGGCTTCGACCATGTCCCAGCGGGTGGCGCACTGCTTGACGTTGGTGCCGTCGAGGCGCTTGGCGTAGTTGCGGTCGAAGGCGGCGGTAAGGGGCACGATGGCCTTGAGTTCGTCGCGCACAGGTTCAATGTCCTTTTCGCGGAGCACCTCGGCGTTGAGGGCGCTCTCGTAGGCATTGGCGGGATAGACGTCCCACGCACCGAATACCATGTCGTTGAGGTCGGTAAGGGGCACAATCTCGCCATAGTGCAGGTAGCGCTTGTCCTTGCCGCGGCCTACGCGGATTTTGTCATATTGCGTCATCGAGCCAACGGGCTTGGCCAATCCTTTGCGTACCATGAGTACACCCGTGATAAAAGTCGTAGTGACGGCGCCAAGACCTACGACCATGACACCTAATTTTCCTTTTGCAGGTTCCATAGATTATGTTATGTGTTATAAGGTTGTTGCTGTTGGAACATACCGGCCGCCTGCCGGCTTGCAAAACGGGCTGGCTGCGGGCATGCCTTGAAGCGCATGGACGGAGCCAAGCGTTTCTAAAACTGCAAAATTGCAAAAAGTTTTCATGTGGTATCTTTTTTATCGCATGTTTTTTTGTAGGGCGTTCATTTTAGACAAGGAAGCAGGGGTTTTTCTCACATCGGCGGGCGATATGTGCATTCTCAGACGCGGCAGGTGGCGGAAAAGCCGTATTTTTGCCCACATGAACGTGAAAATAGAGCCCTCGTGGGCACAGCGGCTGCAAGGGGAGTTTGACGCCCCTTATTTCAGCCAACTCACCGACTTTGTGCGCAAGGAATATGCGGCCGGGCCCTGCTATCCGCCGGGACGGGAGATATTCAACGCCTTCAACCTCTGCCCCTTCGACCGCGTGAAGGTGGTCATCATCGGGCAAGACCCCTACCACGAGCCGGGGCAGGCCGAGGGCCTCTGCTTCTCGGTGAAGGAGGGCGTGGCGGTGCCGCCGTCGCTGCAGAACATCTATAAGGAAATGAGCGACGACCTGGGCCGCGAGGTGCCGCGCCACGGGAGTCTGCGCCACTGGGCCGAGCAGGGGGTGCTGCTGCTCAACGCCACGCTGACGGTGCGGGCTCACGCCGCAGGGTCGCACCAGCGGCAGGGCTGGGAACGCTTCACCGACGCCGTGATAGCACGCCTCAACGCCGAACGCGAGCACTTGGTGTTTATGCTCTGGGGCAGCTATGCGCAGCAGAAGGGGCAGGTCATCGACCGCCAGCGCCACCTGGCGTTGCTCTCGGCGCATCCCTCGCCGCTGTCGGCCTACCGCGGCTTCTTCGGCAACCACCATTTTTCGCGCTGCAACGACTACCTCATCAGCCACGGCATCAGTCCCATCAACTGGTAAGCCGCAGGGGTTGCCCGCCGCGCCGCGACGCTGGCACACGCCACACCGCCACGACGCTGCGACGCCGCGACAACTGCCGCACCGCTGCGACCACCGCGACACTGGCACACGCCACACCGCCACGACGCCGCGACCGCCACATTCTTTTCACCCTTCTCCCCATTCTTCTTATTTATGCCAGAACTTCCCCCCATTGTGCAAGTGGGCGACGTGTTGCTGTCGTCCGAAGTCTTCACCGAATGCTTTTGCTGCGACCTGAGCGCCTGCCGCGGCCAGTGCTGCGTGGAGGGCGACAGCGGTGCGCCCCTGCTGCCCGACGAGGTGATGGAACTTGAAAACGTGTGCAACGCTGTATGGCCCGACCTCAGCGCAGCGGCGCAGGACGTCATCGACCGCCAAGGCGTGGCCTACACCGACTGCGAGGGCGACCTCGTGACGAGTATCGTGAACGGCCGCGACTGCGTGTTTACCTGCTACAACGACGAGGGCTGCTGCCTGTGCGCCACCGACAAGGCGTTCCGCGAGGGACGCACAGCGTGGTGCAAGCCCATTTCGTGCGCCCTCTATCCACTCCGCGAAAGCCAACTGAAAAACGGGCTCACCGCACTGCGCTACCACCGCTGGAACGTGTGCCAGCCCGCCGTGCAGAAGGGGCGCAGCCTGCAACTGCCGCTCTACCGCTACTTGGCCGAACCACTCACGCGCCGCTTCGGCGCAGCGTGGTACGAAGAGCTCTGCGCCGTGGCGGAGCAACTGCTGGCTGAATAGCGGCGGCTCATCACAGGACGGGCAGAAAGGATAAAAGGCACTGCGAATGAGGGAGGGCGGCCCTGGCCTCTAGGCCCTGGCCTCTAAAAAAGGGGCGCATCTGCCCACATTATTTACATTTGTGCTGAGGGCTGTGATAAAAAAAGTCAATCGCGGCGTGCGTCATGCCTTATTTCGTACATTTGCCCGTGCACCGCTCCCCCACCCTGCGAGGCCGCGGCGCGTGCTCACCCTCAGCATTTGGTGGGTTCAATCTATTCGCTTTGTCAGATTTTGCATTTTATGAAACACCCTATTCGCATACGTTGCCACAACACGGGGCAGACGCACACCGTGCCCCTCGGCGCCACGCTTGAGGAGGTGTATGCCTCCCTCCATCTGAACATGCCCCACGGCCCCACGAGCGCCAAGGTCAACAACAAGGTCGAGGGCCTGCACTACGCGCTGTTCAGCGCCAAGGACGTGGAGTTTATCGACACCAGTTGCCCCTCGGGCCTTCGCACTTACACCCGCTCGCTCTTCTTCGTGCTCTACAAGGCTGTGCGCGACCTTTACCCCGGCACCCTGCTGCGCATCGACACGCCCGTGTCGAACGGTTACTACTGCCACCCCATGCTGCCCGGCGGCGTGACGCCCGCCCACATCGACGCCATCCGACGCCGCATGCACGAGATTGTGGCCGCCGACCTGCCCTTCCACCGCATCACCTGCCCCACCGAGGAGGCCGCGGCGCGCTTTCGCAGCGAGGGGCTTGAGAGCAAGGCGCTGCTGCTCGAAGGCCTCGGCACGCTCTACACCACCTACTACACGCTCGACGGCACGGCCGACTACTTCTACGGCTCGCTGCTGGTGCGCACCAGCCAGCTCTTCCTGTTCGACGTGGTGCCCTACGGCGACGGCCTGCTGCTGCGCCTGCCCGACCCCGCCAACCCCTCGCAGCTGCGCCCCATGCGGCAGCAGGACAAGATGTTCAGCGTGTTCCGCGAGCAGCATGAGTGGAACCGCATTCTGGGCGTGCAAACGGTGGGCGACTTCAACCAGGCCTGCTCCTTGGGCTACACCAACAGCCTCATCAACGTGTCGGAAGCCTTGCAGGAAAAGCGCATCGCCCGCATGGCAGACCGCATAGCCTCGCTCCCCAACTGCCGCATCGTGCTGATTGCCGGCCCGTCGTCGAGCGGCAAGACGACCTTCTGCAAGCGACTCTCGGTGCAGCTGCGGGTGTGCGGACTGCGCCCAGTGCCCCTCTCCACCGACGACTACTTTGTAGACCGCGAACGCACGCCCCTCGATGCGGAGGGACACTACGATTTCGAGCACATCGACGCCATGGACTGCCGCCGACTGAGCGACGACATCAACCGCCTCATTGCGGGCGAGGCCGTGGCCACCCCGCGCTTCAACTTTGAAACAGGCAAGTCGGAGCAGAGCGGCGAAACGCTGCAACTCGCCAACAACGACATACTCGTCATCGAAGGCATACACGCCCTCAACCCTGTGCTCACGGCCAACGTGCCCGACAGTGCCAAGTTCAAGATTTACGCCTCGGCACTCACCACCATCATGCTCGACGACCACAACTACATTCCCACCACCGACAACCGTTTGCTGCGCCGCATTGTGCGCGACTACAAGTACCGCGCCCGCTCGGCTCAAGAAACCATACGCCAGTGGCCCATGGTGCGCCGCGGCGAGGAGCGGTGGATTTTCCCCTTCCAGGAACAGGCCGACGAGATGATGAACACCGCCCTGCTCTTCGAGCTTGCCGCCCTGCGCGAACAAGCCCTGCCCTTGCTCGAACAGGTGCCTGAAAATGCGCCCGAATACAGCGAAGCCTACCGCTTGCGCAAGTTCCTGCAATATTTCAAACCCATCCCCACGCACGGCCTCCCGCCCAACTCCCTGCTGCGCGAGTTTCTGGGCGGCAGCAGTTTCCAATACTGAGGCCGCGCCACACCTGCACGCCAAAGGCGGACACCCCCTTTCTTCGCTGGGGGATGTCCGCCTTTGGCAGTGTTTGGAGGAGCGCGTGCTCCTTTTCCTTAAATCATTTCACCCTGATGAGCGTCAGTCCGTCGCGTTCGGGCAGGATGAGTTGCTCCACGCGTGGGTCGTCCGCCACGAGGTCGTTAAAGCGGCGAATGGCCAGCGTCTGTGCGTCGCGGTCGTAGGCGGAGTCCACCACATGCCCGTCCCACAGCGTGTTGTCGGCCAGCATCACCGAGCCGCTGTGCATCATGGGCATGAGCAGGTGATAGTAGGCTTCATATTCGCGCTTGTTGGCGTCGATGAAGGCCATGTCCACCTGCAGCTGCATGGGCGGCAGCAGTTTGAACACGTCGCCCACGTGCATCACCACCCGAGCCTCGTAGGGTGCGCCCTCCAGCCACGGCCTCGTAAAGCATTCCTGCTCGTCGTTCACCTCGAAGGTGTGCACCGTGCTGCCCGCCTGCATGCCCGAGGCCAGCGCCAGCGCCGAGTAGCCCGAGAAGGTGCCTATCTCCACCACCGTGCGCGGCCGGTGCATCTGCGCCAACATGCGCAGCAACTGGCCCTGCAGGTGGCCCGAAGCCATGCGCGGCCTCAGCAGGTAGAGGTTGGTGGCACGGTAGAGGCGGTGCAGGTAAGCATCGGGTGGCGTGGTGTGCGCCAGCACGTAGTCGTCGAGCGTGGCTTCGAGGTCGGGTGTCATGGGTGTGACGAAAGGTGAAATGCTTTTTTTAGGCGAAAATGCTATCGCTGCGGTAGTCGCCCTGACCTTGCAGCAGATAATCTGGCCATCCTATCAAGAATAAGGAGTCTATATATAATAAGGAGTGGCTCAGGGCGTCGTTCAGTTGGGATAGGTTTCCTCGCCTTCGGTTTCAAAGAGGTTTTTCACAATGTTCATTTCCATAAACGAGGTGCGCTGCTCCTTGCGCTGCGAGCCGAGGTAGCATATGCGGTCGTCCATGTGCAGCAGGTTGTCGGCAAGGAGCTTGCGCAGGGCAGCCAGCAGAAACTCGTGGCCATAACTCTTGAGGGGCATGAAGATGGCATACACGCCATACGACAGGGCGAGGTGGCGCACCGTCTTAGGGCGGTAGCAAATGGCCAAGATGTTGCTCTCGCCGCGAAACGACGACACGTAGCGCGCCGTGCGACCTGTGTAGGAGTCCATGATGATGGCGCGCAGCTTCATCTTCTTGGTAGCCATCACCGCCTCTTTCGAGAAGAACTCCGTCACGTCGGGCTGGTCCGAGAGGGGGATGTCGACGCCGCCAAACTCCTTGAAGCTGTCCTCCTCGGCCTGGCGGGCCACGGTAGCCATCACCCTGACGGCCTCCTCAGGATAGTCGCCGTAGGCCGTTTCGCCCGAGAGCATGAGGGCATCGGCACGCGAGTACACGGCGTTGGCAATGTCCGTCACCTCGGTGCGCGTGGGCCTTGGGTTGCGTATCATGCTTTGCAGCATCTGCGTAGCCACAATCACAGGTTTGTGGGCCCGAATGGCCTTGTCCACCAGGCGGCGCTGAATGCCGGGAATCAGTTCCTGGCGCACCTCAATGCCCAGGTCGCCGCGGGCAATCATGATGCCGTCGGCTGCCTCCAGAATTTCGTCGATGTGGTCCACGCCCTCCTGGTTTTCAATTTTGGCAATGATGCGAATGTCGCTGCCCGCCTCGTCGAGCATGGCGCGTACCTCCAGCACGTCGGCCGCCGAGCGCACGAAGGAGTGGGCAATGAAGGCCACGTCGTAGTCGATGGCAAAGGCAATGTTCTGCCTGTCGCGCTCCGTCAGGGCGGGCAGGTTGATGCGTACGCCGGGCACGTTCACGCTTTTGCGCGAGCCCAGCGTGGCGTCGTTCTCCACGCGGCAGAGCAGGGCGTTGCCCTCCTTGTACTCCACGCGCAAGCCGAGTTCGCCGTCGTCGATGAGCACCTGCGCCCCCTCGGGCACGTCGGTGGCAAACTGGCCGTAGGTCACGGCTATGCACTCCCTGGTGGTGCGCAGCGAGGCGTCGCCCACAATGCGCACCACGTCGCCCTTGGCGTAGGCAATGGGGGCGTCGGTGGCGGTGGTGCGCACCTCGGGGCCTTTGGTGTCGACGAGTACGCCGATGTGGCTCGACACTTCGCGCACGTTGTCGATCACGCGCTTCATGCCCGCCGCATCCTGGTGGGCCGTGTTGAGGCGTACCACGTTCATGCCTGCATCGTAGAGGCGCTGTATGAGACCCACGTCGCAGCGTGCGTCTGAGATGGTTGCTACAATTTTTGTTTTCTTATACATAGTACGTTGAGTCTGTCGTTATGTGTATGCTGTTGGGTAAAGCCTGTGTGCGCCCTGCCGCGGCGCGTGCCTCAGGCCTGCTGCGCCTTGAGCGCTTCGATGCCCAGGCGGTAGGAGTCGAGGCCAAAGCCCGCTATCACGCCGAGGCAGGCCGCCGTGAGGAGCGAGGTGTGACGAAAAGCCTCGCGGCGGTGCACGTTGCTCAGGTGCACCTCAATCACGGGCACGTGGAGCGAACGTAGGGCATCGTGCAGCGCCACGCTGGTGTGGGTGTAGGCTCCGGCGTTGAGCACCACGCCCTGCGTGCCGTCGGTCAGCGTTTGCTGCAGACGGTCAATCAGGAAACCCTCCACGTTGCTCTGGTAATAGTCTATCTCGTCGTCGGCATAACGCTCGCGCAGGCTGGCCAGACAGGCTTCCATGCTGTCGGTGCCGTAGATGCCCGGTTCGCGCTGTCCGAGCAGGTTCAGGTTCGGTCCGTTGACCACGAGTATTTTCATGATGTAAGGGGTTTTGGCATGAAGGCGGGTTCTATACATTCGCTTGCCGGCGTTCCTGTTTTTTCTCTGCGGGCAGCCAGTCTGTGCTCAAACGGGCGATGCTTACCTCATGGCTGAGAAAACAAGCACGCTGCACCCCAGAGCAACGGAACAAGCACAAAACGCAAGTTCCCAATGAGTAAATCTCCTGCGGTGGGAATGAATAGAACCCACCTGAAATGACTAAATTTGCTTTCGCTGGCAAAATTACGAAATCCGCTTCGCCCGTCGGTGGGCTTGCCCTTGGTTTTTTACCCCCAGCCCCGCGCTATCGCCGCCCCACCCAGTTTCTCCCCCTCAAGCTTACGCTTCATGTCCCAGCTGTTAGACTCCTACCGCGCCCACATTCTGCTGGAGCGCGGCCTCTCCGAAAATACCCGCGACGCCTACACCCGCGACGTCGACAAGCTCCTCTCGTTTCTGGCCGACGAGGGCGTGCGCCCCGAGGCCGCCACGCTCGACCACCTGCACCGCTTCGCCTTTGCCTTGGCCGACATCGGCATTTCGCCCACCTCGGTGGCGCGCATCCTCTCGGGAGTGCGCTCGTTCTACCGCTTCCTGCTGCTCGACGGCTACACCGACCGCGACCCCACCGAACTGCTTGAGTCGCCCAAGAAGCCGGCACACCTGCCCGTGGTGCTCTCGGTGGAGGAGATTGACCGCATCGAGGCGGCCATCGACCTCTCGCAGCCCGAGGGGCAGCGCGACCTGGCCATCATCGAGGTGCTCTACGGCTGCGGCCTGCGGGTGAGCGAGCTCTGCAACCTGCTGCTGAGCGACCTCTACCTCGACGAGGGCTTCATCCGCGTCACGGGCAAAGGCAACAAGCAGCGCCTCGTGCCCATTTCGGCGCGGGCCGTACACGAGGTGCGCCTGTGGTTTGCCACGCGCTGCCACATCGACGCCAAGCCAGGCGAGGAGGACTACGTCTTCATCAGCCACACGCGGCGCCAGCACCTCTCGCGCATCACGGTGTTCCACAATCTGCGCCTCTACGCCGATCGGGCGGGCATCACCAAGGTCATTTCGCCCCACACGCTGCGCCACAGTTTTGCCACCCATCTGCTTGAGGGCGGGGCCAACCTGCGCGCCATTCAGGCCATGCTCGGCCACGAGAGCATAGCCACTACCGAAATGTACACGCACATCGACCGCTCCTATCTGCGCCAGCAGGTCATCGAGCACTTTCCGCGCAACCACACGCACTGAGGCCGTCGCCACCTGCCCCGGCCGTCGCCACCCTCCGAGAGCGGCCCCGCGGCGGCCCGCCGTTCCTCCTCTGACAGGCTTAGGGATGGTCTCCATCAGATGCTACGTAAAAAAAATCACGTCGTACGTAAAAAAAATCACGTCGTACGTAAACTTTTTTACGTAGCATCTATTTTCGGCGGGGCGGCGAGCCGTAAAAACAAGATGCCGTGGGAAAAAGTGACCCCGCCGTGGAAGAAACTTACCCCGCCGTGGGAAGTTTCGTCCACGGCATCTACGTTTTATGCCATGGTTTCCCGTTTTTACGGCTCGCCGCCCCGCATGAAACAGAGGCCGTGAAAGGGGTGTCAGGCAAAAAGTGGGAAACTTGATAGGGGTGTCCGGTAAACGCTTTTCAGTGGTCCTATCTGGGGTAAATGAGAAAGAATAGCCCTGGAGGCAAGGAGGCCGACTTTCAGCCTGACGCTATGTGGCGGATGGCCACGCACCTTTTCGTCAAGCCCAAGGAGCTCGCCCTAAGCCGACAGGATTTGCGCGATGCCATGACGAGAAAAGGTCGGATGAAATACAAATTATTGAGCGGACTGCCACAAAACCTGCATCGGATGCACCTGTGGCGTTCATAAAGAGGGACGACGGGTGTGCTTCATGAAAAGCAAGCACTTTTCCTATCCCCCTCCACCGAGGCCGCGCCCTCGATGGCCGTCGGCTCAACGACGGTGGAACGCAGGGCAGCCGGCGTGCACCACGTGGCATGCTCCGGGCCAGGTTTCACCTTTCAGGATTTTCAAAAAAATACAGCTGCCTTGCTTTCGAGTTTTCCCAAAGTACGCTATCTTTGCACACGCTAACGGGTCAGCACTGCCCACGTGCTGCGAAGAGGGAAAGCCGTGAAAGTCGGCTGCAGTTCCCGCTGCTGTAAGTTCTTTTTTACTGCGCAACGCATTGTAATCCAATGCAATTAGCCCTTGCGGGAAGGATGTTGCACAGAGAACGAGCCAGAAGACCTGCCCGCGCAACGAAGCCGCATGCCAGCCCCACGGGATATGGGGAGGAGCCATGCCGAGGGCTTCGAGAGTGAAACAAAATGGACAACTTTTTGTGTGGCTCAGATGAAAAAGTTGTCCGCCTTTACTTTCCACACACCAGGCGATGCAGCGGGAGGGCTTAACCCCCTGCTCACCTCGTAACCCCGCTCCCCCAAGGCACGGCGGGGCAACTATTCACCACCAACCCATGCGTACCGACCATTTCACCATCACCAAGCGTGACGGCAAGCAGGAGCCTTTTTCACCCGAAAAAATCAAAAGCGCCCTGCTCAAGGCTTTTGCCTCGCAACAGCAACCCATCGACGCCGAAGCCCTGCAGCGGCTCATGCAACGCCTGCGCTTTTGCCAGGGCATGAGCGTGGAGGACATTCAGAACCAAGTGGAGGTGGCACTCATGGCCGAGGGGCACTACCAAGTGGCCAAGGCCTTCATGCTCTACCGCAAGCGCCACGAAACTGACCGCGAAACGGCCGAAAAACTGCGCTTCCTCATCAACTACAGCAACGCCGCCAACCCCGCCACAGGCTCGAAGTATGACGCCAACGCCAACGTGGAAAACAAAAACGTGGCCACGCTCATTGGCGAACTGCCCAAGCAGGGCTTCATACGCCTGAACCGACGCATGCTGACCGACCGCATCAAGGAAATGTATGGCAAAGAAACGGCCGACCGCTACATTTACCTGCTCAAAAACCATTTCATCTACAAAAACGACGAGACTTCGCTGGCCAACTACTGTGCCAGCATCACGATGTACCCGTGGCTGCTCGACGGCACCAAGAGCATTGGCGGCAACAGCAAGGCGCCGAGCAACCTGAAGAGTTTCTGCGGCGGATTTATCAACATGGTCTTCATCGTGTCGAGCATGCTGTCGGGAGCATGCGCCACACCGGAGTTCCTGATGTATATGAGCTACTTCATAGCACAGGAGTATGGCGACGACTATTACCTGCGGGCCGACGAGGTGGTGGACCTCTCGAAGCGACAACGCACCATCGACAAGGTGATTACCGACTGCTTCGAGCAGATTGTGTACAGCATCAACCAGCCCACGGGAGCACGCAACTTCCAGTCGGTGTTCTGGAACATCTCCTACTACGACCACTTCTACTTCGAGAGCATTTTCGGCGAATTCCGTTTCCCCGACGGTTCGCGCCCCTCGTGGCCCGCACTCGACTGGCTGCAGCGCCGCTTCATGCGTTGGTTCAACCAGGAACGCACACGGGCTGTGCTCACCTTCCCCGTGGAGACGATGGCACTGCTGAGCAAGGACGGCGACGCCATGGACAAGGACTATGCCGACTTCACAGCCGAAATGTATGCTGAGGGGCACAGCTTCTTTACCTACATGAGCGACAACGCCGACTCGCTGGCCTCGTGCTGCCGCTTGCGCAACGAGATACAGGACAACGGCTTCAGCTACACACTGGGGGCCGGCGGCGTGAGCACGGGGTCGAAGTCGGTGCTCACCGTCAACCTGAACCGCTGCGTGCAGCAGGCCACACGCGAGGGGAGGCACTACGTGGAATATCTGGACGGCATCGTTGACCTCATGCACAAGGTGCAAATGGCCTACAACGAGAACCTCAAGGACATGCAGGCCAAAGGGCTGCTCCCCCTCTTCGACAGCGGCTACATCAACCTGCGACGCCAATACCTCACCATCGGCGTGAACGGCATGGTGGAGGCCGCCGAGAGCCTGGGCATCACCATCAGCGACAACGAGGAGTATGAGCGCTTTGTGAACGACATTCTCTCGCTCATCGAGGACTACAACCGACGCTACCGCTCGAAGGAACTGCTCTTTAACTGCGAAATGATACCCGCCGAAAACGTGGGCGTGAAGCATGCCCGCTGGGACCGAGAGGACGGCTACTTCGTGCCCCGTGCGTGCTACAACTCCTACTTCTACATTGTGGAGGACACGCACACTGACCTCATCGAGAAGTTCCGCCTGCATGGCCGCCGCTACATCAGTCACCTGACGGGCGGCTCGGCGCTGCACATGAATCTGGACGAACACCTCACACAACCCCAGTATCGCCAACTGCTGCGGGTAGCGGCGCAGGAGGGGTGCAACTATTTTACCTTCAACATTCCCAACACGCTGTGCCGCGACTGCGGGCACATCACCAAGCAGCACCTGCAGGAATGTCCGCACTGCCACTCGCACAACCTGGACTACCTCACGCGCATCATTGGCTACCTCAAGCGCGTGTCGAACTTCTCGCTCGACCGTCAGCACGAGGCCGCACGCCGCCACTACCAACGCCTGGAGAGCACACGCTCGCTGGCCTGACACTCCGAAAGCCCGCCACGACATGCTGAAATACACCAACCACGACATCGTTTTCCAGGAATTTCCCGACGAGGTGACGCTGGCCATCAACCTCTCGCTCTGCCCCAACCGTTGCCCCGGCTGCCACAGCGCGTGGCTGCAGGACGACGTGGGGCAGGAACTCGACGCCGCCACACTGCGCTCGCTCACAGCACACTATGCCGGCGCCATCACCTGCGTGGCCCTTATGGGCGGCGACAACGACCCCGCCACCGTGGCCGCCCTGCTGCTGGCCATCAGACAGGAGCACGGCGGAAGGCTGCGCACAGGCTGGTACAGCGGCCGCGAAGCCCTGCCCGAGGGCTTTGTGCCCGAAGCCTTCGACTACGTGAAACTCGGGCCCTGGCGCGAAGCCTGCGGACCCCTGAGCCACCCGCACACCAACCAGCGCCTCTACCGCATCGACCACACCACAGGCCGCATGCTCGACATCACGGTACGCATGCAGCGACGCATGCCCTGATTTTTGCTGCCTTTTTCAGTAGCCTTCCACAGAGATATGCACGGAATGTTTGGCGTTTCAATTGCCAAACACTAACTTTGCCGCACATTCATCACAACCCTCCACCACCACCTGCCCGCCAAGGCAGGTGCGTGGTGGAGTGGATATGTATTATCAGCACTATATATAATATGGAGTATAAATTCAGAGAGATAGAGCAGAAGTGGCAGCAGACGTGGGCCGCCGAAAAGAACTACCACGTGGAAGCACAGGAGGGGAAACCCAAATTCTACGTGCTCAACATGTTCCCCTATCCCTCAGGCGCCGGCCTGCATGTGGGCCATCCCTTAGGCTACATCGCCTCCGACATTTACGCACGCTACAAACGGCAGCAGGGCTTCAACGTGCTCAACCCCATGGGCTACGACGCCTACGGCCTGCCCGCCGAACAGTATGCCATACAGACGGGGCAGCACCCCGCCATCACCACCGTCAAGAACATTGCGCGATACCGCGAACAGCTCGACAAAATCGGATTCTCCTTCGACTGGGACCGCGAAGTGCGCACCTGCGACCCGCAGTACTACCACTGGACGCAGTGGGCCTTCATCAAAATGTTCGGCTCCTACTACTCCAACGCAGAGCAAAAGGCCAAGCCCATCGAAACACTCGTGAGCCACCTGCAGCAGCACGGCACCGAGGGGCTCGACGTGGCGCAGAGCGAAGAACTACAGTTCACCGCCGCCGAGTGGAACGCCATGGACGAGGCCCGCCAGCGCGAGGTGCTGATGAACTATCGCCTGGCCTACCTGGGCGAGACCATGGTGAACTGGTGCCCGCAGTTGGGCACCGTGCTGGCCAACGACGAGGTGGTAGACGGCGTGAGCGAACGCGGCGGCTACCCCGTGGTGCAGAAGAAGATGAAGCAGTGGTGCCTCAGGGTGTCGGCCTACGCCGGCCGTCTGCTCGAGGGCCTCGACTCGCTCGACTGGACCGACTCCATCAAGGAAACGCAGCGCAACTGGATAGGCCGCTCCGAAGGCACCGAGATGCAGTTCAGCGTGAAGGACAGCGACCTAAAGTTTACCATATTCACCACCCGCGCCGACACCATCTTCGGCGTAACCTTCATGGTGCTGGCTCCCGAGAGCGAACTCGTGGCACAACTCACCACCGAGGCGCAGCGGGCCGACGTGGAGGCTTATCTCGAAGCCACTAAGAAGCGCACCGAGCGTGAACGCATTGCCGACCGCCGCGTCACGGGTGTCTTCACAGGCTCTTACGCCATCAACCCCTTCACGGGCGACGAAATCCCCGTCTGGGTGAGCGACTATGTGCTCGCCGGCTACGGCACGGGAGCCATCATGGCAGTGCCCGCCCACGACTCCCGCGACTACGCCTTTGCCCGACACTTCAACCTGCCCGTCATCCCGCTCATCGAGGGTGCCGACGTGAGCGAGCAGAGCTTCGATGCCAAGGAAGGCACCGTGATGAACTCGCCCGCCGCAGGCCGCGAGGCACTGCACGGCTTCACTCTCAACGGACTGAACGTGAAGGAGGCCATTGCAGCCACCAAGGCGTTCGTCACCGAGCACAAACTGGGACGCGTGAAGGTGAACTACCGTCTGCGCGACGCCATCTTCTCACGTCAGCGCTACTGGGGAGAGCCCTTCCCCGTGTACTACAAAAACGGCCAGCCCTACATGGTGCCCGAGCAATGCCTGCCACTCGAACTCCCCGAGGTGACCGACTTCAAACCCACCGAAACGGGTGAGCCGCCCCTGGGCAACGCCACACGCTGGGCATGGAACACCGCCACTTGCCAAGTGACGGACAACAGCCTCATCGACAACGTCAGCATTTTCCCCCTCGAACTCAGCACCATGCCGGGCTTCGCCGGCTCCAGCGCCTACTACCTTCGCTACATGGACCCCCGCAACGACGCGGCACTCGTGTCGCCCCAAGCCAACGCCTACTGGCAGCAGGTTGACCTCTACGTGGGCGGTTCGGAGCACGCCACGGGACACCTTATCTACAGCCGCTTCTGGAACAAGTTCCTCTACGACCTCGGCGTGGCCTGCACCGACGAGCCTTTCCGCAAACTCGTCAACCAAGGCATGATTCAGGGCCGCTCTAACTTTGTGTACCGCATCAAGGACACCAACCGCTTCGTCAGCTTGGGCTTGAAGGACCAGTACGACGTAACGCCCATTCATGTGGACGTCAACATGGTGCAGAACGACGTGCTCGACCTCGACGCCTTCCGCGCATGGCGGCCCGAATATGCCACGGCGGAGTTTGAGCTGGAGGATGGCAAATACATCTGCGGCTGGGCTGTGGAGAAAATGTCGAAGTCGATGTACAACGTGGTGAACCCCGACATGATTGTGGAGCGCTACGGTGCCGACACGCTGCGCCTCTACGAAATGTTCCTCGGCCCCATCAACCAGAGCAAGCCTTGGGACAGCAACGGCATTGACGGCTGTGCCCGCTTCCTGCGCAAAGCCTGGGGCCTCTTCTATCCCAAGGGCGGCGACCTCGCCGTGACCGACGCCGAGCCCACCCGCGCCCAGCTCAAAACGCTGCACCAACTCATTCGCAAGGTAACCGACGACGTGGAGGACTTTGCCTACAACACCGCCGTGCCCGCCTTCATGATTGCCGTGGGCGAGTGGCAAAAGCAGCAGTGCACCAGCCGCGCCGTGCTCGCACCCTTCGTGTCGCTGCTCGCACCCTTTGCCCCCCACATGGCTGAGGAACTGTGGCACGCCTTGGGCAACAGCGGCAGCGTGTGCGACGCTCCGTGGCCCGAATGCGACGAGCAGTATCTGCAGGAGGACACCTGCACACTCTCCGTGTCGTTCAACGGCAAAACGCGCTTCACGCTCGACTTTCCCGCCGATGCCTCGAAAGAGGATATCGAGAAAACGGCCCTCGCCTCGGAGCAGGCCAGCAAATACCTTGACGGCAAACAGGTGGTCAAGGTGGTTGTTGTGCCAGGCCGCATTGTGAACATTGTCATACGCTAACCCTCTCTGACGGCGGCCGTGCCTTGTGAGCAAGGTGCGGCCACCGCCTTTCTTCACCTTCACAAGCCTTCCGCCGGCTACGGGCCGCTTGTCATCAAAGCCACATCTCTTAAATCAAACCACTATGCCCGCCATTTTCAAGACGTCCATTCTGCAGGACGTGCGCGACTACCTCACCATCACCCTTGGTCTGCTCATGTATGCCACGGGCTTCACCTGCTTCCAGCTTCCCTACGAAATCACCACGGGTGGTCTCGCCGGTGCCGGTGCCGTTATTTTCTACGCCACAGGTTTCCCCGTGCAATACACCTTCTTCATGGTCAACATCATCCTGCTGACCATAGCGGTGCGCGTGCTGGGCTGGCGCTTCTGCGTCAAAACCATTTACGCCGTGTTTATGCTCACCTTCCTGCTCGGCATGACGCAGGAGGTGCTCATCTACTTGGCACAGCACAACCCCGGCATGTTCCAGAACATCAACCCCCGCAGCGGACTGCCGCAGGTCGTGACCGACAACATCTTCATGTCGTGCATTCTGGGTGCCGCCATCGAGGGCATCGGCATCGGTCTCGTGTTTCTGAGCAACGGTTCGACAGGCGGCACCGACATCATCGCCGCCATCATCAACAAGTATAAGGACGTCACGCTGGGCCAGATGATGATGCTCTGCGACCTCATCATCATCACCTCGTCGCTCATCACACCTACGGGCAGCGTCGACAAACTGCTCTACGGCTACACCACGCTCATCATCACCAACCTCCTGCTCGACTACGTCATCGACCGCGGCCGTCAGTCGGTGCAGTTCTTCATCTTCTCGCGCCGCTACGACGAGATAGCCAGCGCCATCAGCGCCACCCACCGCGGCGTGACGGTGCTCAACGGCCAAGGCTGGTACACCCAGCAGGAGCGCAAAGTGCTCGTGGTGCTGGCCAAGAAGCGCGAGAGCACCAACATCTTCCGCATCATACAGAGCATCGACCCCAACGCCTTCGTCAGCCAGTCGAAGGTGATAGGCGTCTTCGGCGAAGGCTTCGACCGCATCAAGGTGAAAGCCGAGAAGAAAAAATGACCCGCCGCGCTGCCGAAGCCCCTTCCTAACCCCTCACACACCACGCTCCTACCCATGAAGCAGACACTCGTTTTTGCCACCAACAACGCCCACAAGCTCTCCGAGATACGCGCCATGCTGGGCGATGCCATCGAAGTGCGCTCCCTTGCCGAAATCGGATGTTTCGACGACATTCCCGAAACAGCACCCACGCTCGAGGGCAACGCCCTTATCAAAGCCCGCTGGGTGTACGAACGCTACGGCCTCAACTGCTTTGCCGACGACACGGGGCTCGAAGTCGAGGCCCTCGGCGGCCGGCCCGGTGTCCACACCGCACGCTACGCCTACCCCGACCGCCACGACCCTGAGGCCAACAACCGCAAACTCCTGGCCGAACTGCAGGGCGCAGCCACACGTGCAGCCCGTTTCCGCACAGTCATCGCCCTCATTCAGGGCGGCGAGGAAAAGCTCTTCGAGGGCATTGTGGAGGGCGAAATAGCACCCTGCGAGCGCGGCACCGACGGCTTCGGCTACGACCCCGTCTTCATGCCCGGCACCGACGGGCTCACCTTTGCCGAGCTCGGCGTCGAGGCGAAGAACCGCATCAGCCACCGCGCCCGAGCCGTGGCCGCACTCTGCCAATACCTGTTGAAGTAAAGGTACACCTCCTTATATATAGGTAGCGCGCTCACTCGCAGATTTCTTTTTCTTGAAAACAGAAGAAGCGGCACGCCCCCTCGGATTCCTTTTTCTTGAAATAAAAAAACATCCCGAGCGGACGAAAGCCCCATCACGCACTAACCCCCACGCCCATGCATCGACACATTCTGCGCTTCACCCTCTGGCTGCTCGCCGCAGCCTGCGTGCTGGCCGGCCGCGCCTACAACGACGACCACCGCTGGCACTACTACTACTCCTACCGCAGCCCCCAGCAGGTGCTGGCCTTCGGCAGCGAGGTGCTGGTGTGCTGCAACGGCAACCTGCTGGCCTACGACAAGAGCGACCAGGCCGTGCGCACCATCGACAAGTTTACGGGGCTGCACGACAAGCAAATCAAACACATGACCTACGCCCCCGACGTGCAGACGGTGGTGCTGCTCTACGCCAACAACAACATCGACCTGCTGCGCCCCGACGGCGAGGTAGTGAACATGCCGCAGCTGAAGCAGTACGTCGACGCCGACATCACCGTGCAGCGCCTCTCAGCCTCGGGCAAGTGGGCACTGCTCTCGTGCACAAGCGGCTTGGTGCTCATCGACCTCGAAGCAGCAGCCGTGCGCGCCTTCTATCCCCTCGGAGTGAGCGTGACCGATGCCACCGTGCTCGGCCAGCGCATCGTCATGGCCGCCGGCGGCGTGCTCTACAGCGGCCGCCTCACCGACAACCTCTACCAGCTCTCCTCGTGGCAGCAGCACGGCACACTGCCCGTGCAGTTCATGCTCGCGCTGAACGCCCGCCAAGCTTACCTCGCAGTCGATGCTTCCGACCCCACCTACGGCGGTCTCACACTGCTCACGCTCGACGAGGGCGCCGCAGCACCCGTCGTGCAACGCGTCACATCCTCCACGGCCACCTCGGGCCAGCGCAGCCAGCGCGGCATAGCCTTCACAAGCGGCGCGAGCGTCATCACCCTCAGCCCCGACGCGCCCACCACCCTGCACACCGCCACGGCCGAACACACGCTGCACTCGGCCGTGCTGGCCGCCGACGGCTCCCTGTGGAGCATCAACAGCCGCTACGAGGTGCTGAATGCCACCCTCGGCGCCGACGGCGACGCACTCACACCCAGCGGCCACAGCGTGCAGCCCTTCGGCCCGCTCAACGACCTCACCTACAGCCTGCAGTGGCACCACGGCAACCTCTACGTGTGCGGCGGCCGGCCCGACTACACCGACCACGCCCGCCTCACAGGCACCGTGATGCGCTACGACGGCAGCGAGTGGCACGCCGTGCAACCAGCCGACGTCACGGCTGCCGTGGGCGAAAACTTCGTCAACGCCGTGCAGGTGGCCGTGCACCCCACCGAAACGAACCGCTACTACGTGAGCACCTACGGCGTGGGACTGATGGAGTTTGCCGACGAAAAGTATGTGCGCCACTACAACGACAAGAACGCCCCACTCTACACTCCGCTGCGCGGCACCAGCGCATCGAGCCGCTACGTGCGCCTCGACGCCCTCGCCTTCGACGAGAACGGCTACCTATGGGTGACCAATGCACACGCCGACAGCGTGATCGTGCTCCTATCGCCCCAAGGCACGTGGCACAAGCTCTGCCCCACAAGCGTGGCCCACACCACCAACGTGTGCGCCATTCGCTTCGACGGCAAGGGACGCGCCTGGATGGGACTGACCTATGAAACAAAAGTGCCCTCGGGGCTGCTGGCCTACGACTACAACGGTACCTCGGCCAACGACAAGGACGACAGCGAGGTGTTCCGCGCCTCGGCCACCAACGAAGACGGCACCACCTGCAGCATAGCCGAGGTAAAGGACCTCCGCTTCGATCACAACGGCTGGCTGTGGCTGGCCTGCTCGGGCGGCATCTTTGCCCTCTCCGACCCCGAAGACTGGTTGCGCGGCAACTACACCGTGTACCAGCCCAAAGTGCCGCGCAACGACGGCACCAACTACGCCGACTACCTGCTCGACGGCGTGCGCTGCAACGCCCTGGCCATCGACGGCGGCAACCGCAAGTGGATTGGCACAGCAGGCTCAGGCATCTACCTGGCCTCGGCCGACGGCACCGAGGTCATCGCCCACTTCACGGCGGCCAACTCGCCCCTCCCCTCCGACAACATCTATGCCCTGGCCTACGACGAAGCAACGGGCAACCTCATGATAGCCACCGACAAAGGCCTCTGCTCCTACGACACGCAGGTAACCGAGCCTTCTGACGCGCTGAGCAGCAGCCAGCTCAAGGTCTATCCCAACCCCGTGCGCCCCGACTACCAAGGCCACGTGGTGGTGAGCGGCCTGACCGAAGGAGCCGAGGTGAAAGTCATGGGCACGGGCGGCACACTCGTAGCCCGCGGACGAGCCACAGGAGGCTCGTTCAGTTGGGACGTGTGCGGGCCCACAGGAGGCCGCGTAGCCTCGGGCGTCTACTACATCCTCGTGGCCACCCACGACGGCAAAAAGAGCGTCTCAACCAAGGTCATCGTCATCTGAAGCACTGCGCCTGTGAGCATCAGCACACAGGCGCATTTTTTACGCCCTAAGCAGCCCCAAACCCCCTTATACAAGGCTTTTTAGAGGGTGAAAACGCTTTTTTCAGGCACTTCGTAAAAAAAATGCACGTTTTTTTGTGACTAACCCACACACATTCTCTATATTTGCCCATGGAAAAACAAGCCAAACCCTTGTGGACGTGCCTTTTGTAACATCCCGTTCGACTTTCATTCTCACTTAAATTATATCACATGAACAAGACTGACCTCGTTAATGCCATTGCTGCAGCTGGCCTCAGCAAAGCAGACTCCAAGCTCGCACTCGATGCAGCTATCAACGCCATCTCCGATGCTCTGAAGCAGGGTGACAAAGTGGCAATCCTTGGTTTTGGCACGTTTGCCGTGAACGAGCGCCCCGCTCGCGAAGGCATCAACCCCTCAACCATGCAAAAGATTCAAATCGCTGCCAAGAAGGTTGTGAAGTTCAAGGCTGGTGCCGAACTGGCTGCTGCTCTCAACTAACAAGCAGCGTTTCCCCCGCAGGGAAATACATCACACGAAACACAAGCGAGAGAGGATGCACCACAAGGCGCATCCCCTCTCTTTTTTTGCGCCCGGGCCCAACCCGCCAACCTGCCGTAACCATCCGAAACAAGCCGACTTTTACATGACGTTTTTGCTTGTGAACTTTGCAGTCAAAAAACGCCATGTTTAATTTGAATGAAAACAATCGCTT
>SFEP01000099.1 GCA_004557185.1 Bacteroidales bacterium | reverse complement strand
ACCAAGACGGAGCTGGACACCGTGAGCGGCAATCTCGCCACACACACCTCCAGCTTCCACGTCACGGCGGACAAGATTACGTCGATGGTCAGCAGCATAGACGAAAACAGCTCCAGCATCTCCTCGCTGGAGCAGACGGCAAGCAGCCTCTCTACCTCCATCGCATCCACGAAGCAGACCGCCGACGCAGCCCGCACCGCTGCCGACGAGGCCGCATCACAGGCCGCCGGCGCACTCAGTGCCGCCAACGCCGCACAGAGCACCGCCGATGCCGCACAGAGCACCGCCGACTCGGCGCTGAGCAAGGCGGGTACCAACGCTACGGCCATCCAGCAGACCAAGGACAGCATCTCCGTGCTGGCCGGCTACTTCGACGACGAGGGCCACCTCATCGAGGGGGCGGGATGGGTAACAACTGCACAGGGCAACCTGCTGTGGGCTACCAAGGATGCCGTCACCGACCTGCAAGGCCGCATGACCTCCGCCGAGACGCGCATCACGCAGACCGAATCTAACATCACCCTCTGTGCAACCAAGACGGAGCTGGACACCGTGAGCGGCAATCTCGCCACTCAGTCAGCAGCATCGACGCGAACGCATCCAGCATCTCATCCTTGGAACAGACGGCCAACAGCATCACGCTGCAGGTGGCGTCATCCAACAAGTCGAACCGCAACTACCTGCTGAAGTCGGGAACGGAGGTGACGGCAAGCACCTACCGATTCGCAGGATATACGCCAGCCATCCCGCTCACACCGTCCGTCACCTATACGGTGCAGCTGATGGTCACCGTACCTTCGGGAGTGGATCAGATAGCCGTGTACCTATCCAGCGGAATGATCAAGCAGGCAAATTGGACGGGACTCAGCGCCGGCAAGCAGCTGCTCACGGCTACCTTCGCGGCCAAGTACTACAGCGGGATGACGCCGGGTGACAGTGCGGCCTACGCCGTCGTAGAGCTGTATCAGTACTACAAGGGCACGCAGGCTACCAAGAGCGTCACCGTGCACTGGGCCAAGGTGGAACTGGGCAGCACAGCCACTCCGTGGTGCCCCGCACCCGAGGAGGAAACCGCCGGACGCAACTACTACGGTAGCCACCTCAACGTGACGGCCTACAACAGCGCCAGCGTAAGCCGCAGCAACAGCAGCGCACCGAACGGCCTATACATCGTAGGAGCCAGCAGCGGTAACGGGTGGCTGCGCATCAGCAAGGCGATAGACGGCAACGGATACTGGACGGTCTCCTTCTGGATGCGCGGCTCGCAGAGCGTCGCTGGAGGATTCAACATCGACATGTGCGACACCGCGCCGCTGGACGGCAACGTCCGCGTCGCCTTCCGTAACGACAACCAGTGGGTGCGCGTAGAGAAGACCTTCTACATCACCAACTACACGGAGGACCTCTACCATTTCATCGACTTCCAGTCCCTCGACTGGCTCTACATCTATGTGAAGGACCTGAAGGTGGAGCGCGGAACCAAGGCCACCGCCTGGTGCCCGCCCGTGGAAGACAGTGCGGCTACCAAGGCGGAGATAAGCCTGTTTGTGACAGAATCGGAGGTGGGTACGCTCATCAGCAACGCCGTCATCCGCGCCGACCAGATAGACCTGGTGGGCAAGGTGACGCTGACGCACCTGGACAGTACCATCATCGACGGAGGCAAGATAAAGACCAGCCTCATTGACGTGGACAATCTGACGGTGAAGAGCTGCGCCAACATCGGGCAGTTCACCGTAGACAGCTACGGACTAACCACTACCAGCAGCACGGCACGCATCGCCTTCGAGTGGGGCACCAACAGGTTCATACGGATGAACAGCGCCGAGACAGCCATGTTCTACGCACGCAACGACAACGGCAAGCTGATGGAGCTGAATGCCTACGGAAGCGGCGCCACCGCCCTTACGTTGCTGGCCAATACCAGCGGAAGCGGCTACGCGCTCAGTAGCACGGGCATGAGTCGCATGGTGGCACGCTACACGTCGGAGCTGAACACCGTCACCGGTCTGGCACTGGGCGTGAAGAGCGGTACAACCTTCACCGGAGCCACCAACGTGGGCAACACGGCTTCGTGGGTGGACTTCCTGGTGGCTACGGGCAACATCACCCTGCCGAAGGCGTCCGACTGTCCGGGCAAGATCATATTCATCAAGATCACCGGAGGGAGCCGAACCATCACATCGAGCAGCACCATATACAAGTGCGGCGACAGCGGAACCTATACGTCAGAATCTTTCAACAACCGCGCCCTATTTTTCATCAGCAACGGCACAGCGTGGTATGAGTTCGCATGTTACCAAAGATAAATAAATGTATTACTAACTAATTCATAAAGAGGTATGAAAATAGATTTTTCTAAAGTGAGAGTTCAAATGGAGTTCGAAGGCCCTTCGCAGACGGTAGACATCCGCAAGCCGCTGGGCAACCACATCCACCAGACCACCGGCGACCTCGCCATGGACCAGCTGGCACGCGACATCTACTTCTCCGCCCAGCCCGTGGAGCTGACGCAGGAGCAGGCACAAGCCGTGCTCGAAGCCGCCCGGCAAAAATTCGTATGCCCCGTATGGCAGGGGCTTGAACAGCAGATGAACAATAACCAGAAGAAGGAGGAGGAGGTAGCATCATGATCACAATCA
>SFEP01000063.1 GCA_004557185.1 Bacteroidales bacterium | reverse complement strand
ACGCATTGCGGCAGGCCATAAGGCAGGCTGTTGAAATGAAAGGGAGTGAAAGCCTCACAGGACTGATACACCACTCCGACCGTGGAGTGCAATATTGTTTCATCAGTTTCAACTATTGAAACTGAGAGTTTCATATACTTGAACTGGGAGTTTCAACTAATTAAACTGGTGGAAACAGTTAGCTGGGTAAGGCATCGCCATATACCTGCCATTGTGTTCCCTACTATCACCGTGAAATCGGTACATTCGGTTTGTCCGAAGTGACAAAAGACACTATTCAACTCTCCTCCTCCGGGGAGGAGGGGAGTTAGATAGCTCTGACAAACTAAATGTACAACTCGTCAATTGGTAGGGTAGGCATGGCCCTCTTTCTCACTCAAATCATCAGGAAAAGGGCTGTTGTTGCACGAAAAATGGGGCGTTTTGATTGGAAATGCCTCAAAAACGAGTGAAAAAAGCTCGTTTTTGAGCCGTTTTTGCGAGGAAAAGTGGCGCGGTTGGCCCTATTTTACCCTCACAACCCTCACACCCTCACACCTGCCCTCACACTCAATCTATTTTAATTCAGATATTTACAGAAAGGGTGAGGGTGTGAGGGTAGAAAATAAAATTCGTATGAGGGATGTCGAATAGGCAGGTTTATCCCCTATCGGGATGGATTTTGGCCATCACTGATGGAATGGGGAGAGACCTTTATCCCTTCAAGCCGGAGAGGTAACGCTCGGCATCGAGTGCGGCATGGCAACCGCTGCCGGCTGCTGAGATGGCCTGCCGATAGAGCGGGTCGGCCACATCGCCGGCGGCAAATACACCGGGAATGTTGGTGGCGGTAGTAGGATGCTGCACACGGATGTAGCCCTGCTCGTCGAGCTCTACACCGCGGAAGGCCTCGGTATTGGGGTGGTGACCGATGGCCAGGAAGAGGCCGTCGATGGCTACATCGAAGAGCTCCTCATGGTCGGTGCCCTTGCCACGCACCAGGTGGGCACCCTCCACGCCGTTGTCGCCGAAGAGTCCCTGCACCTGCGTCTCCCAGAGTATCTCGATGTTCTCCTGCTCCTTCACCTTCTGCTGCATGGCCTGGCTGGCGCGGAGCACGTTGCGGCGCACCACGAGATAGACCTTGCGGGCCAGCTTGCTGAGGTAGTGAGCCTCCTCGCAGGCGGTGTCGCCGCCGCCTACCACAGCCACCACGCGCTTGCGGTAGAAGAATCCGTCGCACACGGCACAGGCCGACACGCCCATGCCGGCATATTTCTTCTCGTCGTCCAGTCCCAGGTACTTGGCCGAGGCACCGGTGGCGATAATCAGGGAGAGCGTCTCCTGCTCCTGCCCGTCGTCAAAAATCACCCGGTGGGGCTCCCCTGCCCCACCATACTCTACACGAGTCACCACACCCGTGCGTATCTCTGTGCCGAGGCGTTCGGCCTGCCGACGGAGGTCTTCCATCAGTTGGGCACCGGTCGTTCCGTCGGGATAGCCGGGGAAATTCTCAATGTCGGAGGTCGTGGTGAGCTGGCCGCCCGAGAGGGGGCCTTCGTAGAGCACCGGCGCCAAGCCGCTACGGCTGGCATAGATGGCAGCGGTATAGCCTGCAGGGCCGCTGCCTATAATCATACATTTCAGCATATGTTGAGTTTTTGAGGTTTTTAAGTTTTTGAGGTTATGAGTTTTTGAGTTCACTTTTTCTTGTGCGTCATGATTTCCAGCACCATGCGGTCGGTCTCGTTCATGCCACGGGCTCCGATGCGGGTCAGGTTGTGGATGCAGCAGTCCACATCCTCCTCGATGAGGCCTTCGGCATTGGTCACATGGGTGTTCTGGATGGCCAGCATGGCCGAGAGCACGGCGGTAGAGACGCCGGACGTCACCTTCAGGGCACACGAAGGCTTGGCTCCGTCGCACACCATGCCGGCCAGGTTGGCAATCATGTTCTTCACCGAGTAGGACACCTGGTCGTAGCCGCCACCCATCAGGTAGGTGATGCCGCAGGCCGACCCCGTAGAGGCCACCACACATCCGCATAGGGCAGAGAGCTTGCCCAGGCTCTGCTTGATGTAGATGGCCGTGAGGTGGCTCAGTACCAGCGCCCGGGTCAGCTCCTCCTCCGTATTGTGGTTCTCGCGGGCGAAGACCACGACGGGCATGGTGCACGAGATGCCCTGGTTGCCCGACCCGGAGTTGCTCATCACCGGGATGGGAGCGCCGGCCATGCGGGCGTCGCAAGCCGACGAGGTGGCCGACAGGATGTGGCTGAAGATGGACTCGCCCATGATGCCCTTGCCCAGCGGACGGGAGAGGGTCTTGCCCAGCGAGTGGCCGTAGTTGCCCTTGAGAGCCTCTTGCGAGGCCTTCTCGTTGAGCTCGCGGGCCTGGTTGATGAACTGCAGCTCCTCCAGCGGAGTGGTGACAGCAAACTCGAAGACCTTGCGGAGGTCCAGTTCCTTCTCCTGTGCGGACTCCTCCAGCCCCTCCCCTTCGGTCAGCGGCGCGTCGAGCAGCACCTTCGTGCCCTGCACCAGACGGATGAAGCGCGTATGGTCGTGGGCTATGACAGCCGTAGCCGATGCTCCTTGTCCATCGGTCACGGTCACTTCGATGTAGAGCTTTTCAGCGATTCCCTGTTTCAGTCCGATGCGGATGCGGTCGGCCTCCATATATTGCTTGCCCTCGGCCACAGCGGCGGGGGTCACATCGCGCAGCACCTCCAGTCCGTACTCGCTGCGCCCTATCAGGGCACCCAGGGCTATGGCGATGGGCAGGCCTATCATGCCCGTGCCGGGTATGCCTACGCCCATGGCGTTCTTCAGGATATTGCCACTGAGCAGCACCTCGATCTGTTCGGGGCGCGTACCCAGCAGTTCGGTAGCCTTGGCTACGCAGAGGCTCACGGCCATCGGTTCGGTGCATCCCATGGCAGGCACCACTTCGCGGTGCATGAGGGCGATAATGGCTTGTCGTTCTTTCTGTTCCAGCATACTCTGTACTTATTTTGCCTTGAAATTCTTCACTCCCGTCTGCAGGAAGTCAACGTAGGCATCCACATCCTCGTTGTAGCTGTACGAGCTGTTCAGCGGCATGCCGTCGGCATCCAGCAGCACGTAGAAGGGCTGGGCGTTGGCACCGAACTTGGTGCGCTGCAGGTAGCTCCACTTGTCGCCCACGGTGCGCAGCTTCACGCTCTTGCCGTTCTCCTGCACCTCTTCCACCTGCGCCAGCGGCGTCTTGTCGTCCACCATCAGTTCGATGAGGATATACTCGTTGTCGATGATTTGCTTCACCTCCGGCTGCGTCCATACGGCTGCCTCCATCTTGCGGCAGTTCACGCAGCCGTAGCCCGAGAAGTCCACCAGCACAGGCTTGCCCGACTTGCGGGCAGCCTCCATGCCCTCGGCATAGTCGTGGTAGGTGGTGATGGCCTGCTCGCCCAGCTTGAAGTCTTGCGTGGACATGGGCGGCGCGAAGGCCGAGATGGCCTTGCACGGAGCGCCCCACAGGCCGGGCACCATATAGATGGCAAAGGAGATGGACACCAGCGCCAGCATCAATCGGGTGACGGACACGCGGTCCGAGGGTTGCGGGTCGTCGTCGTGCGGCAGGCGGATGCAGCCCAGCAGGTAGAGGCCCAGGAAGAGGAAGATGACAATCCAGATGCTCAGGAACACCTCACGGTCCAAGATGCGCCAGCCGTAGGCCAGGTCGGCCACCGAGAGGAACTTGAAGGCCAGGGCCAGTTCGCAGAAGCCCAGCACCACCTTCACCATGTTGAGCCAGCCGCCGCTCTTGGGCATCGACTTCAGCATGGAGGGGAAGAGGGCGAAGAGCGTGAAGGGCAGGCTCAGTGCCAGGGCGAAGCCGAACATGCCGATGGCCGGATAGAGCATCGAGCCCGACGTGGCTGCCTCTACCAGCAGGGTGCCGATGATGGGGCCCGTGCAGCTGAAGGAGACCAGGCAGAGCGTGAAGGCCATGAAGAAGATGCTCAGCAGACCCGTCGTGGCGTCGGCCTTGGCGTCGAGCTTCGTGGTCCACGAGGCGGGCAGTACCAGCTCGAAGGCTCCGAAGAAGGAGAAGGCGAATACCACCAGCAGCAGGAAGAAGAGGATGTTGAACACGGCGTTCGTGGCCAGGCTGTTGAGGGCCGACGCACCGAAGAGGGCGGTCACCACCAGACCCAGTCCCACATAGATGATGATGATGGCCAGGCCGTAGGTATAGGCGTCGCGGATGGACTTGGCGCGGTCCTTCGTACGCTTCAGGAAGAAGCTCACCGTCATGGGTATCATGGGCCATACGCAGGGAGTGACCAGGGCGATGAGTCCGGCCAGGAAGCCGGCTATCAGAATGTACCACCACGGATGGGCCTCGCCCGAAAGGTCGCCCTCGGAGCTGCCGAAGGCCTGCAACTCGCTGATGACGGGTGTCCAGATGTCACCCTTCGCATTCTCGTCGGCCGGTGTGGCAGGAGCGGCCTGGGCGGCATCTGTCTGGGCAGAAGCGGCAGCAGCCTCGCCGTTGCCAATGCTGAATTCGTAGCGGGCGGGAGGGATGCAGGTCTCGTCGTTGCACGACATGAATGCCACATATCCCACCACCTTGTATGCCTCGCCGGTCAGTCGGAATGTCTGTTCGAAGGTAGCCGTACGCTCGTAGTAGCCCAGCACCATGTCGAAGTTATCGTCGTGGTGGCGCACCTCCTTGCCGGCTGTCAGCCGTACCTCACCGACCTTCTCGGCACCCTCCACGGTTTCCCACACGAACTCGGTCTTCTGCGGGCCTCCCTCGGGTATGTCGGTGGAGTAGAGGTGGTACCCCTCGTCGATGGTTGCCGTGAAGGCCACCGTCAGATTCTCTCCTTCTACGCTCACCCGATGCGACCACTTGACGGGTTCCACGATTTGGGCCAGGGCTGCCAAGGAGCCGAGCAGCAGGGCCAGCGAAAACAATACTTTTTTCATACGTCTGTCTATTTGATGTTATACGAATTCCTATTTTGCCGTATTCAGGTGCGAAGATTAAGCAAAATCTTCACTCTCACAACAGCATAGCCCGAACATTCCCTTTTATTGGAACAATTCGGCCAGTTTGGCGGCCAGTTCTTCTCCTCGCAGATCTTTCGCTACCACCCGGCCGGAGGCATCGAGCAGGTAGAGGGTGGGGTAATATTGCACCTTGTAGAGGGTGCAGATGCCCTGATTGCCATCGCGGTCGTTGTACCAGGGCAGTTGCTCTTCGTCGAGTGCCTTCTTCCAGGCAGCCTCGCTGCTGTCGGCACTGATGCTCACCACCTCAAAGCCTTTGCCGTGATACTTCTTGTAGAGGTTCAGGATGTTGGGAATTTCCTTGCGGCAAGGCTTGCACCAGGAGGCCCAGAAGTCGAGCAGCAGGTATTTCTTGCCGGCCAGTGCCACCTTCAAGCTCATCTGCCGGCCGTCGGCGTGGTTGGTGAAGCGGAAGTCGGGCACCTGCTTTCCCTCCATCGAGGGAGGCCATATCTTGTCGTGCAGCAGGCGGCCGTAGTAGCTCTCCTTCACCTCGTCGGTGAAGTAGTTGTACTCTTCGGCATTCTGCTCGGAGATGTAGCTGTAGCTATGGAGCACCAGCATGGGTCCCCACCAGCTGTCGGCACTGGCCCGGAAGGTGGCCTTGAAGGTAGAGTCCACTTTGGCGAAGAAGGCCTTTTCGGCTTTGGCCTTCTCCTCTTTGTCGGTCAACTGCTGAAAGGCCTGGAAATCCTTATCGAGCGCATCGCGGTCCACCCGACGGCGGATGAACTCCTCTTGCAGCGAGGTGCCGCTGACCTGCTGGTCAGTATAGCGGACGAAGGGCTTGTCGCTGCCGGAGCGACTCTCAGTGGCGGCCTGTGCCGTGAGGGTGGCCTCCTGCCCCTTGTCCATGACGACGGGCATCAGTCCGTAGGTGCCGGCGGCAGAGATATAGTACATACGCGGGCCCTCCACGTCGAAGCTGAACTGGGCCTTTCCATCGACGAGCAGGCAGCTCTGCAGAGGCGACTCGGGCTGGCCGGTGGCACCCAGGCAGATCTCCATCAGGGTGCTGTCGGGCAGGCCGGTTATCTGAAGGTTCAACACAATGCCTTCGGGATGGGAGGCAGATTGGGAAGAGGGTTTGCAGGCTACCACCATCAGGAGGGTAGCCAGGGCGAAAAGATGAAAGATGGATTTCATATCGTGACTGTTTTATTACTTATTTACATTATTCGTTACGGTGCCGTTGCCGCTATTGCCGATGGCTCCCAGCGGGATGGGGAAGGTCCAGAGGTGCGACTGCGGCGAAAGGGTGCGGGTGGTGCCATCCACCTCCTTGCTGAGGCTCAAGGTGTACTTGCCTTCGGCATTCAGACGACGGGCGTCGCAGAAGGGCACGGTGGTCAGTATCATTTCGTTCCGCTTGGTGCGCAGGATGAGAGGCAGGGCCTCAGCCTCAGTGGCGGCGTGCAGAGGCTGGTAGCAGTCAGGCAGGATGCGGGTCTGGCGGACGGCATTGAGGGCCTCCATGGCCTCGGCCACCCGACCGGTGCGGGCCAGACATTCGGCTTTGATGAGATAGACCTCTACCGTAGTCATGCCTTCGTAGTTGATGAGGCCGCGCGTCATGCCGCGCAGATATTGCTCATTGCCGGCATTGTAGACCTTCCAACGCACCTTGAAGCGGGCATCTCCCTCCTCAAACCGCTCTCCACGGGCCAGGGGAATGTGGGTCTCGGTGGCGGCATTGGAGGAGGAACCATGGCGGTAGTTGTAGCTCTCGCAGTAGCCGAATACGTTGGGGGCAGCCAGGGCTGTGTAGTTGGTGGGATTGTCCACCAGGGTGCGCTGGCTCTCATAGAAGGCACACCAGTCGTAGAGTCGGGCGTTGTAGGCCAGCGCCTTCTCGGCATGTGCCAGTGCCTGGGCATAGTCACTCATCTGCAGGTAGACGCGGGCATAGAAGGCATCGGCTGTGGCCCGGTTGGGATGCAGCTCGGTGGCCGACTCCTCGGGCAGGTGGGGATAGGCGGCAGCCAGGTCCTCCAGGATGAAGTCATAGATGGCCTGCACGGAGGGTTGTGTATAGGCAGCTCCTACCGAGGCACTAAGGATGAGGGGCACACCGCCCTTCTGGGCAGCGGTGGAAGCCTGGTAGGTGTCGCTGTAGTAGTTCACGAGGTAGAAGTAGTTCATGCTACGCAGCACGCGGGCCTGGGCTTCCAGCTCGGAGCGTTGCTGAGGCGTACACTCGGTCAGCCCGGCGGCATTCTCAATGAGGAGGTTGAAGGTAGAGATGCCGGCATAGGCGGCATAGTAGGCCGTCTCATCGCTGTTGTTCAGGGCACAGCGGTCGGTAGTCTCGTCCCAGTTGAAGTTGGCAGCCCAGTAGGGGTAGTAGGAGAGGTAGGAGCGGGTGACGTAGCGGTCGTTGAGCAGGATGGAGGTCTGGCCGGGGTCGAGGCGGTGGTTGCTGTACTCGTCGCGCAGCAGGGCCTCGAAGTCGGCATAGGTGGTGGGGGTCTTCTGCCCTTTGGGCACGTCGTCCAGGTAGTCGTCGCAGGCGGCAAGGCTGAGCCAGCCGGCCAGTGCAAGGAGGTATGTAGCTTTCATGATGTTCATATAGTTTTAATTCGTTTGAAGGGGGATTAGAACTCCAGATGCAGGCTCCATACGTAGTTGGGGCGCTGGTAGCCGTTCAGCATATACTTGGCCTGGCTGTTCTTGGCCCAGAAGGCCACATTCTCTACGTTGAACTGCAGGCGGACGTTGTTCAGGCCGCTCCGATGGAGCCAAGCCGCCGGCATCTGGTAGCTCAGCGAGAGGTTTTTCCACCGCAGGTTGGTGGCATCCACCACGTTGATGTCGGCATAGCGGTAGATGTCGTAAAGTTCGGAGCTGTAGAGCGGGTTGTCGGCAAAGAGCAGACGGGGTATGTCGGTGCGGGCTTCGTCGCCGGGCTGCTGCCAGCGGTGGGCGATGCTGCCGTTGATGCCTGCCGAGATGTAGGGCTCGTAGCTCCAGGTGGCGCTGTTGTACTGGTTATCCAACATGGGCAGGAAGGTGTTGCGCAACCGGTGTCCGCCCTCGAAGACGAAGAGCGCTGAGAGGCTCCACTGCTTGTAGCGCAGCTGTGTGCCCCACGAACCGGCATAGGTGGGCGTGGTGCTGCCGGCATAGACAATGTCCTCCAGGTCGGTGGGCTTGGTGGTGCAGACCTCTCCCTCCGCATTGTAGACCTGCGGCAGGCCCTCGGCGCTCAGTCCGGCCCAGCGATAGGCATAGATGGCGTTGTAGGGATTGCCCACGCGGGGATAGGCCTCCGGATAGTCCAGCTGCAGGAAGTAGACGGGTGCCTCGGCTTTGGCGTAGGTCACCTTGTTGTGGTTGTGGCTATAGAGCAGGTGGGCCGACCAACTCCAATCCTTCTGGCGGATCAGCTCGCCGGAGAGCGAGAGCTCGATGCCTCGGTTCAGCATACGGCCGTTGTTGATGCTGTAGGTGCTGTAGCCGAATCCCTCGGTAGGCACACCCATCGTGTTGGCCAGCAGGTTGGTGCCCCGCTTGTTATAGAAGTCGATGGTGGCATTCAGACGGCCACGGAAGGCAGAGAAGTCCAGTCCGATGTTGGTCGTCGTAGTCTTCTCCCAGGTCAGGTCGGGGTTGGGGCGCTTGCCGATGGTGCCCTGCAGGCCGCCCACGTTGTAGTTGGGCGAGTAGTTGGCCGTCATGTAGGGGGCCGAGTCCTTGGCCACGTTGCCTCCGATACCGTAGGAGACGCGCAGCTTCAGCAGGTCCATCCAGTCGTAGGACTTCATCCACGCCTCGCGATGGAGGTTCCAGCTGCCGCCCACACTCCAGATGGGCTTGTTCTGGCTGCTGTCCAGGCCCCAGAGGTTCGACTGGTCGTAGCGGATGCTGGCGGTCAGGGTGTACTTGTCGTCCAGCGTATAGCTGCCGTTGGCGTAGAGGGAGACGTAGCGGTTCTGCAGTTCGCGCAGGTAGGTGCCCATCTCGTTGTTCGACCACCAGCCGCTGTTCAGCACGCCCGACACTCCTTGCAGGGTAGAGGCGTCAATGTGGCTGTAGCTCAGCATGGCGTCGTCGTAGTTGTAGAGGTTGTCCATGCGCGAGGCGATACGCTGGTGGCGGATCTCCTGTCCGGCCAGCAGGGTGATGTAGTGGCGCTCGGCCAGCGAACGCTGGAACTGCAGCTGGTGGCGGAAGTTGTAGGCTTCGCTGGTCTGGTTCTGCGTGTGGAGCACGTGGCCGTAGGGGATATAGAACTGCGTCGAGCTGCCGTCGGGCCTCCAGCAGTGCCAGGTGTTGACCAGATGGCGCACGTTGTACGACTGCTTGTCCTTCAGCTGGCGGGTGTCGTAGCGGCCATATTCGTACTGATACTGGGCGGTGTACTCCAGTCCCTTCATCAGGGTGAGGTTCAGCTTGGCAAAGGCTCGTCCGCTGAAGTCCTTCTGGCGGGTGAGGTTACGGCCCAGCTCGTCCAGCGGAGTGATGTCCTCACTGTAGAGCCGGTAGTCGGCCAGCGTCTGCTGATTGTAGATGGAGGCACGGTCGGCGTAGTAGCTGGTCATGGGGTCTCCGTCAGCAGTCCATAGGCTCTCGTAGGGCATGTAGTTGAAGCCGGGACTCAGCAGGTCGTAGCTCTGCGTGGCGGCGTGGCCGAAGTTGAGGTAGGCACCCAGGTCGAGGCTGATGCGCTGGTTCAGCTTCGTGGTGTTCTGCAGGTTCAGGCCGTAGCTGTAGTCCGAGGTGTGCTTGTCGGCCTGCCGGTTGTGCTTGTAGGTCAGCGAGGCGGCAAAGTTGTTCTGGTCGGTGGCCTTGCCGATGCTCAGGTTGTACTGTTGGTAGAAGGGGTTCTGCTTGCCGGCCTTCTCCACGTCGCGGTAGTATCGGTATCCCTGTTTGGCCCACTGGTCCAGCTGGCTGTTGGCCTCGGCCAGGCTCATCTGTCCGGCGTAGCCCCTCAGCAGGGTGCGTATGCCTGCAGAGGTATAGTTGGCATTGTCCAGCAGGGTCTGGGCATAGCTGGCAGCGTCAGCTCCCTGCAGCCGGGCGTTGCTGGAGGCCCACTCGCGCTCGATGCCTATCAGCGTGGCGGCATCGGCGTAGTGGCCGGTATAGAGCCGGTAGGGCTGGGTGGTCAGGGTGGCTGTCAGCGAGACGCGGGTCTGGCCCTGCTTGGCCCGCTTGGTGGTGACGACGATGACGCCATTGGCGGCACGGGCACCATAGATGGAAGCGGCAGCGGCATCCTTCAGCACGGTGATGCTCTCGATGTCCTCCATGTTGAGCTGCGGCAGGGCCTCCTGCAGGGAGCCATAGTCGGTGTAGCGGGTGTTCTCGATAGGGAATCCGTCCACCACAAAGAGCGGCGTGGTCATGCCGTTCATGGAGGTCACACCACGTATCTTGCCGTCGGTGTAGCCGGCTATCTGTCCATCCAGCAGGTTGTCCAGCGACGAGGGGCGTATCTGCTCCAGCTTCTTGGTGTCCACGCGGGTGAACGAACCGGTAGAGCGCTCACGCGAAATCTGCTGGTAGCCGGTCACCATCACCTCCTCCAGCATCTCGCTGGTGGGCTCCATGCGGATGCGGTAGTCGTTGCGGCCCTCTTCGAGTGCCACACTCTTGGTACGATAGCCGATGTAGGTCACTTCGATGGCCTTGGCTGTGCGGGGCAGGGAGATGTAGAAGTGGCCGTTGATGTCGGTCACTACGCCGTGCAGGCTCTCCTGCTTGTTCTGTCTCACTTGGAGAATCTGCGCTGCGGGCAGCGGATCTCCGTTCTCATCGGTCACGATACCATGGACTTCGCGTTCATACGCTTGCTTCTGCGCGCGGACGCCCGTAGCATTCCAAAGGCAGAACAGCATCATCAGCAGCGGAACGAGCCAGACATGCCGACGGGGGAAGGGGTGATTGGGTTCTCTCATAAGCTTGTGTGATTTGAAGTATTTGTTTCTGCCACAAATATGGTCAGAACCCTCTGTTTCAGCAAAAAAACAGTGTACCAAGTTCGTCAATTGCCGCACTTGGTGCACCATTTGCCGTATTTAATAGTCTGTCAGGGCTACGGACAGCACGGGTGGAGGAGCGGGTCAGCTGTTCAGCTCTTTCACCTTCTTGCGATACTGTGCCGGTGTCATGCCGGTACGGCTCTGAAACTGGGTGTTGAAGGTGGTCTGCGAATTGAAGCCCAGGTCTTGGCAGATGAGCCGCAGGGCACGTTGGTTGGTGGGGTCATCCAGACGGCGTATGGCTTCATTGATGCGCAGGTCGTTGATGTATTGGGTGAACGACTTACCGTAGGCTTCGTTGATGACTTGGCTCAGGTAGGTGCGGTTCGTATCCAGCAGTTCGGATACCCGTTCCTTGGTCAGCAGGTGCTCGCAGTAGTTCTGTGGCTCCTGCATCAGTGCTTCCAGTCTCATCAGGAGGTCGCGCTTCTTCTGGTCGGTCAGCCCCTGTGCCCGCTGTTCGGTGCTCTCCTCGCGTTTCAGGGCTTCGTGGTTCTGCCGCACAATGGCCGTCAGCAGCCGGCTCTTCTGCCGGTACATCAGCCAGAACGATGCGCATATCAGCGTCAGTGCCGTGAGGGCCAGCAGCATGAGTTGCTGGTTCTTGCGGTGGGCTACGATGTCGCTTTGCTCGCGCTGGGCAATGTCGAACAACTCAGCAAAGGCCTCGTGCACCCGGCTGTGGTTTTGGCTGGTCACGGCATTGGTATGGGCCTGCCCCAGGTTGTTGATGGCCAGCGAATAGTCACCCAGATGGGCATAGGCGATGCCCATGGCAATATGGGCCTCGATGATGTGGCCGTGCCAGTCCTGCAGCTGATAGGCGGCTGCAAGCCATCGGTTGGCCCACACCTCGGCGGAGTCCCACTGCTCGGCTTCGAGGTATCTCAGGGTAACGGCCCGCAGGCTGTCTATCGGCAGATTGGCTTCGGCTCGCAGCGTGGCAGGGAGCAGGAGGAACAAGAGGGCAAGGAGTCGGGGCAAACAGGTATGCATATACATGGACAAATGGAACTATCAAGTGATTGTTAATTGGTGCGAAGATAAAGCAAAATCTTCCTTAATTCCGCAACACTATTACAAATCTATCTTTTTAAGTGCCTGAGCAACAAAAAGTTGCTCAGGATTTTGTCCTGTCAGATTTTTCACCTATCTTAGTGTTGCAAATCAAAATATGTATCAAACCCGACAGACATGGCAAAGGTAGCAATTAAATCTGAGAAACTCACTCCTTTTGGAGGAATATTTTCAATAATGGAGCAATTTGACTCCAAACTCTCATCTGTAATAGACTCAACCCTTGGTATGAGATGCAGGCTGTATGGTTATCAATACAGCGAAATCATCCGTTCGTTTATGAGCGTTTATTTCTGTGGCGGCTTATGCATAGAAGATGTCACCTCTCATCTGATGTACCATCTATCGCTTCACCCGACACTTCGCACATGTAGTGCCGACACGATTCTCAGAGCCATAAAGGAACTGACCCAGGATAACATTTCCTACACATCCGACACAGGCAAGACCTATGACTTCAACACGGCAGACAAGCTGAATACATTGCTCCTCAATTGCCTGTTGTCCACAGGGCAGTTGAAAGAGGGTGAGGGGTATGATGTTGACTTCGACCACCAGTTCATAGAGACTGAGAAGTATGATGCGAAAACCACATAGAAGAAGTTTCTCGGATACCGTCCTGGTGTGGCTGTCATTGGCGACCTGATTGTCGGCATAGAGAACCGACGAACGAAGCAAGAGCAGAGACAAAGCTTGCTTTGGCTATGCCTTGCGAGGAGAAGGAAGCCCAAAGGGCAACAGC
>SFEP01000098.1 GCA_004557185.1 Bacteroidales bacterium | reverse complement strand
CTGTTGTCGCCACTCATCGTGTACGGGCTCACGTTGCTGTTGCCCACGTTCGACGACTGGGGATATTTCACCACGCCCGACTACGACTATGGGGACAAATTCAGCGACCGCCTCATCCCGCGCTATACCTACTGGCGACCGTGGGACGGACTGATAGGCTATGTGCTGAGCCTCAAGCCATTGTGGTTTCCCACCTTCAACCACATCATCGTGTATTTAGCCCACCTGGGCGCAACATTCACCGTGTGGCACATCGCCCGCCAACTGTGTTTCAAGCCTTTTGCCTGCCACATGGCTGCTCTCTACTTCTTCATCTCGCCCGCCATGCTCGGCACGGTGCTGGGCATCGATTCGCCCAACCAAGCCTATTCATCGTTCTGGGGATTGCTGGCCCTGCTGACCTATCTGCGCCTGCACGGTTGGCGGCGCATTGTGGTTTGGCTGCTCTGCGCCACTATAGGCACACTGGCCAAGGAAAACGCCATCGTGTTCTTCGTCATCCCGCAGATCGTTGCCTTCGGCTTCGGGCGCATCACCTGGAAGCAGGCATGGAGAGACACGCTGTGGGCAGCTGTTGTGGTGGCCGCCTATTTTTCTGCCCGCTGGCTGCTCACCACTGATGTGGTGTTTATCAACGACGAATATTTTGAAAATACCTGGGCACGAAAACTGAAGAACATCGGTGTGTTTCTCGGCCTGACCTGGTTGCCGCTCGACTATGTCAGTCTGGTGCATCCTCCATGCCGCAACATCCCCATCGTGCTGGCCACGCTGCTGCTGTCCATGCCCTTTATGGTGGCCCTGCTGGCAGGCAACCTCAGGCGCTGTCTCACCCTGCCGTTTGCCACCCTCGCGCTGAGCCTGCTGGCCGCCGCCTCGCCCCACCTCGTCACGCTGTTCACTGCCATGCACCCCTATGCCGGCCTGGGCATAGCCGCACTCATGGTGGGCTACATGGTGCACCATTCGTCCCACCCGCTGCTGCTCAAAAGACTGCTTCCGCTATTTGTGCTGTCGTGCCTGTTCATCGACTGGCACCATTGGCAGAAGTCGTATGAGTCGGGCCTCACGGGCAAGCGCATGGCCCAGAACATACTTGCGCACACTCCGCGCCCCATGGACCGTGTGTTCCTGATCATCGTGTATGACGATGCCCCCAAATATTCGTCGTTTTGCGTCATCCCGAGAGACGCTTTCGGGCGTGGCAAATCGGTGTGCTGGCTCAATGGTTACCAATGGCCCAAGCACATTGAAATAGCCGACCTTGAAGCCAACGAGGCTTATCAGATTGACCGTATTGCCGACAAGGCCGTGGCCGACCACTACGAAGCGGTGTGGCTCGTGCAAGGCGAAACGGCAAAGGTGATACGTTAACGGTTTTGAAGCATGATGGAGAGAGACATTCAGCTTGACGGCTACCGGGCGTTGGCCATGATGTATATCGTGTGCATCATCCACCCGGTGTTGTGGTATCACATCCACATGGACGGTTTCGACCCCACCATGCTGTTCGAGATGCCCGTCATCTTCTACATTGCAGGTGCGTCGCAGACCTGCACGCGCAGGCGAACACTGTCTGAAACCATAAAAAACAGGGCATTGCGCGTGCTTTTACCTTATTATATATATGTATTCGTCGTACTCCTGCTCATGGGTATGGCCACAGCCCTGCACTTAGGCTTTGAACACCATCCCATCGACATCAGCCAGATAGGTGTTGCAGGACTTGTCAAACTCCTGCTCACGGGTGGCAGCGCACACATCCCTTATATGGGATATACCTGGTTCATTTCCACCTATTTCATCATTGCCTGTTCGCTGCCCCTGCAGCAGCGCATCATGCGGCACATCAGCGGCAAATACTATCTGCTCATCGCCATAGGCAGTTTTGGCGCATGGAAAGCCACAGGACTCACCTCGCCCGAAAATATCGTCGAGAATGTATTGGGTTTCAATATATTCTATCTGCTGGGTTATCTGACGTATAAGCAGACAAAAACTACCTATTGGGGTTTGGCCCTCTCGGCAGCAGTGCTGCTCGGCCTCCTTGTTTCGGGTGCCGCCATTCCCATGGCCAACCACAAATTCCCCTCCGACATGGTATT
>SFEP01000062.1 GCA_004557185.1 Bacteroidales bacterium | reverse complement strand
AGCCTGTGCCCTGCGCCGTGGCCACTTAGGCACTCAGGGAAAGAGGTTGCGGGCGGGGAAGAGGTGGCTGTAGCGGTTGCGCAGGCGGTTGAAGAAGGCTGTGTTGTCCTTGGCGAAGCCCTGCCCCTTCCAGGTGCTGGTGTTGGTGAGTATAATCCAGCATTCGCCGTCGGGGTAGACGAGCACGAGGGCGCTTGTGCCGGAGAGCGTGCCCGTGCGGTTCCATGGCTGGCGGCTCGGTGTGAAGTTCCATCCGAGCGAGAAGGCGTGGTTGGGCATTTCGCGCGTCATGGCCTCGATGCTGGTGGCCGAGAGAATGTCGGGAATGCCAGGCATACCGTCGATGGCGGCAATGAAGCGGCTCAGTTCGGCCGCACTGGCGCACCAGGCGCCCGCCCCCTGCAGACGCGGAATGTCGTTTTCGCCGTAGCACTTCACCACCTTGCGTCCGCTGTTGTTGAACTCGTCGATGGGCTCGGCGGTGTCGTGCATGTAGTAGCGCACCTCGTTGGGGCGTCGGTCCTCGTAGTAGTTGCCTGCTATGTGGAAGTCGTGGCAGCCGGCTGGTGCCAACACCTGCTGCCGCATGAATTGCTCGTAGGGCATGCCCGCGCAGCGCTGTATGATGAGCGAGAGTATCATGTAGCCGAAGTTAGAGTAGCGCTGCGACGTGCCCGGCGTGAAGGCCAGTCCGTATTTCAGGAAGATGCGCAGCAACTGCTCGTTGGTGGGTGGCGTGGTGAGGTGTTCGCGCATCATGATGTAGCGGGTGCTGAACATGGGGTCGCCCATGCGGTTGGTGAAGCCGCCCTGGTGGCGCAGCAGGTGCTCCACGGTAATCTGGAAATAGCGTTTGTCGCGGATAGCGTCGGTAAACTGCTGGTCGCTCAGTATGCCGTCGGGGCCGAACACCTTGTCGCTGAGTTTCAGGCGTCCCATCTCCTGCAGTTTCATCACGCCGACGGCAGTCAGGAGTTTCGACACCGATGCAATGCGCATGATGTGCCCCGGCGTCATGGCCTCGCCTCGCTCCTCGTCGGCCCACCCGAAGCCTTTGCAGAAGAGCAGCGAGTCGTGCCGTGTGACGGCCAGCTGTGCGCCTTTTATCTCCCATCGGCTCAGGTGCTTCTCAATTTCGCGCTCCATGGGCTCGAGTGCGGTGCTCTGTGACATAGCGTTGGTGAGCGTGTCGTTGAGCTGCACCACCTGCTGTGCGGGCTGTGGTGGCTCGGGCGTGGCCTCGGCATGCGGCCAGCAGCGCGACACGAGCAAATAGATGAGGTAGATGAGCAGCAGGGCGCCGGCGTATTTTACCCAGGGGCGCAGCCTGCGTTGCTTTTTGACGGGAGTTTCAGCCATGAATGTGGTAAAAATAAGTGCGTGCTACAGAGGGTGAAAGCGCTGCCGTGTGCTGTGGCAGCGCCTTGAAACGGCCTCAAAATTAACAAAAATAGCCGGCACAGCAGTCGGGCCACGACTGAAAAGATGGGCGGCGTGCTCCAAACAGCCGTGCTCGCAAATTCAACTGGTTACAATTTGTAACCGTTTGATTGCCTTCTTTCGGTAGTCTGTGTTTCAAGACCTTCCAATAGTTTCTTGGATTGGGGCTGTCGGTCAGCACTGCGCACACATCTACAATGGAAAAGTACCATTCCTCTTCTTGTTCGTCCCATGCGGTACGTACTTTACGTTCTTGGAACAGTTGTACTTTTCAGTTTGTCTTCATCTTGCTTAATCTGCACTTTGTCGCCTTTATATGGCCTATCTGCTTCGTTGCTATCGGCATTCGGGCTTGGTCATGTACTTTATTTTACCCCTCCCGAAAACCCTGCGGAGGCGCGATTGTCACCGTGCCTCCACAGGGTTTATGTGGTCTGCTGAGCATGTGGGCATAGGGGCCTTTCAGGCCGTGCGTGTGTGTGGGCTATGCCTTGCAGCCTATCGGTTGGCCAGTTCGTCGAGCAACTGCCAGCACTGGAAGAGTCCGCGGGGCACGTGGAAGCATCCCTTCCACTTGCCGCCCTTGAGCGGCAGCAGCACCTCACCGCGGCGGTTCAAGTAGCCGTACCACTCGGGAAAGTCGGGGTCGGTGAAGTGCGTCCACACGTAGTGGTGCACCCTTTCGAACCACACGAGGCACTCCTCGTTGCCCGTGAGCGCATAGCCCTTGAGCATGGTGATGAGGGTTTCGATGTGCACCCACCACAGTTTCTGGTCCCACTCCAACTGCTGGCAGGGTTGGCCCAGGCGGTCCATGAAGTAGAAGATGCCTCCGTACTGTTTGTCCCATCCGTATTCGGCCTCGCGCAGGGCAATCTGCACGGCTTTTTCGATGAGGTCCTTGCGGCCCAAACGCTTGCCGAGGTCCATGATGAACCACATGGCCTCGATGGCGTGGCCGGGGTTGAGCAGGCGGCCGTCGAAGCAGTCGACCAACTCGCCGTCGGTGCCGAGGTGCTCCACGATGAGGCCGAGCTCGGGACGGTAGAACACGTCCATCACCTCGTGCACGCAAGTGTCGATGGTGCGCTGCAGGAAGCTGGCGTCGAGCAGCGGTTCGATTTCAAGCGCCACGTTGCAGAGAATCATGGGCAGGGCGAAACTCTTGAGAGCGCGTGCCCCGGGCGCTGCCTTGTTCCATTTGCCCTTGGGGTTGCTCACCTTCGAGAGCACGATGTCGAAGGTGCGCTTGGCGATGTCGGCATACTCCTGGTTGCCTGTGGCGATGCTGAGCTGGCCGAAGGCGATGACGGCAAAGGTGTAGGAGAAGATGTTGTAAGGCTCGACGAGGGGATGTCCCTCGCGGTCGAGCGCAAAGTACCAGTTAAGCTTCCCGTCGTGGCCGTGCTGCTTGAGGAACTCGGCACCCTGTATGGCGCATTCGAGCCATTCGGGGCGTTTCTCCACCTTGTTGTAGAGTGTGGCGAACATCCACACCTCGCGGCCTTGCAGCCACACGAACTTGTCGGTGTCGAAGACGCTGCCGTCGCGGTTGAGGCAGGTGAAGTAGCCGCCGAACTCCTTGTCCTGCGACTTGTCGAGCCAGAAGGGTATCACTTTGTCGAGCAGTTCGGAGCGATACTGCGCGGCGAGTTGTTTGAAATCAATCATAGTCAGTATGGAATTTGAAATATTTTTCAGAAAGAGAGCACACCCCTGAGCCGGCGGCGCTTAAGCCTCGGTGTCGGCGTCGGCGGGTGCGAGGTGCTGCCAGGTGAGGCCCTGCACGTGTTTCTCCTCACGCACCAGGAAGGAGCAGAGCCAGCCTGTGAGCACCGACACGCCCATGCCGATGGCGCCGTAGAGGAGGAAACTGGTGGGGGTGAGGTAGCGCACGGCAAACACCGCTGCCACGCCGGCCACGAAGCCCGTGAGCGCCGAACGGCCGCCGATGCGGGGGAAGAAGATGCCCATGAGGAACAGGCCGCCCAAACCGCTGGAGAGCAGGCCGAGCACCTCCTGGAAGAAGTCGAGCAGCGAGAGAATCTCCCACGTGGCCATGAGCAGGGCCAGCCCCATGCCCAGCGCACCGGCCACCACACAGGTGCGGCGGGCCACACGCAGCAGTTCGGAGCCCGAGGCCTGCGGACGTGCCCGCTTGTAGAAGTCGACGCTGAAGGCGGTGGCCACAGAGTTGATGTTGCTCGAAATGGTGCTCATGGTGGCGGCGAAGATGGCGGCAATGAGGAGGCCCGCTAGGCCCTGCGGCAACTGGCTCATCATGAAGAAGGGGAAAATGGTGTCGGCCTTGGCCATGGTGTAGTCGAGCTGCTCGGGGTGCGTCTTGAAGAAGGTGTAGAGCCCCGCGCCGATGGCAAAGAAGGCGATGCTCACCATCACGCTCATGAGGCCGTTCATCAGGATGGAGCGGCGCGCGCTGCGCTCGTCCTTGGTGGTGAGGTAGCGCTGAATGACCGTTTGGTCGGAGGTGTAGGAAATGAGGTTGTTGGCCAGGCCGCCCACGATGATGACCCAGAAGGTGGCTGAGCGGTAGTCGAGACTCCAGTGGAACAGGCGGAACTTGCCCGCCTCGCAGCCCAGTTGCCAGAAAGCGGCGGGGCCGCCCTCGGTGCCCCACACGAGGTAGGCCACGGCAAAGAGGGCGCCGCCCACCAGGATGAAGCCCTGCACGACGTCGCCCCACACCACGGCCTCGACACCGCCCATGGTGCAGTAGACAATGGTGACGATGGCCATGAGCACGATGCAGATGTAGAGGTCGATGCCCGTGACGGCGGTGAGCGCCAGCGAGGGGAGGTAGAGCACCAGTGCCATGCGTGCTACCATGAACACGATGAAGAGGGCCGAGGCCATGAGGCGCGTGGCGGCATTGAAGCGGTGCTCGAGGTACTCGTAGGCACTTGTGACGTGCAAGCGGCGGAAGAAGGGCAGGTAGTAACGTATGACGGGGAACGACACGAGGAGTATGGTGACGAGCATGGGGTAGTAGGTCCAGTCGGTGGCGTAAGCCTTGGCAGGGTAGGCCATGTAGGTGATGGCGCTGAGCATGGTGGCGTAGATGCTGATGCCTGCGGCCCACCAGGGAATGCGTCCGCCGCCCTTGAAGAAGTCGTCGGCCCCGGTTTCACGACGCATGAAGTAGTAGCCCAGGCACACCATGCCAATGAGGTAGCCCACGAGCACCAGCCAGTTGCCCCAGCCAAACTGTGGCCTGACGTCCATGCGCACGGCGGTGACGTCGGTGGAGCGCACGCCGGGCTTCAGTTCGCCGCCCGCCAGAATCCACTCGTCGCCGTGGCGCACCCATGCACCGCCGGCCCGCGCCAGCAGTGGTGAACGGCTCTCGGTGACCCACGTGTCGGTGATGGTGTGGTAGATGAGCAGTTCGTCATGAAAGGCATACCACGCCGCGGGGTGGCGCAGGTAGTCGGCCTGCTCACGTTCGAGCGTGGAGAGCCTACTGCCCGCTCCGGCACTTGGGGGCAGGGCGCGGAGCGAGTCGATGCGCAGCGGGCGCTGCAGGGCCGCGGCGAAGATGGCACGGTTGACGCCGCCTGCAAAGACGATGTGGGCACAGCCCGAGGGCAGGCCCGCGGCTCCCACCAGCGTGCGCACCTCGTGCTGGCCGTGGGGCAGCATGGGGGCGGTGGCGTGCCAGGTGCGGGAGGCGGCGTCGTAGCGGAGGCCGTCGGTGTGCACGAAGGGTGGCAGACCGTCGGCAGCGGGGGCAAAGCCGCCCATCACGTAGAAGCAGAGCCCTGAGCCGCAAGCCTGCACCGCGGCGGCGGGTTGCAGACGGGCACGGCCGGGCATGTCGGGCAGACGCTCCCACGCCGTGCCGCCCGGCCAAGGCATGCGATAGGCGGCCAGCGAGGGTTGGCCGTTGCACTGTCCGCCGGCCACGTAGAGGTAGCCTGCGCCATAGGCTCCGCAGAGGTTGTCGAGCGGCTGCGGCAGTGCGGGCAGTGCCTGCCGGGTGAGGCGACCATCAGCCTCGGGCTTCAGCAGCCACGCCGCGGCACTGCTGCCCTGCGCGTGGCAGCCGCCTAACCACACCATGCCCTCGGGCACGTCGAGGGCCACGCCGTAGGCCAGCGCCTCGGGCATTTGCCCCACGAGGGTCCATTTTGCCCCGCCCTTAGCGTGGAGTGGCAACATGTAGATGTCGCGGTAGTAGGCCTTGCTGCCGCCCTCGGCCGCCGGCGTGCCGGGAAAGTTGCAGCCGCCGCCCACATAGAGGCGGTTGTGCGCTACGCCGGCAAAGGCGGCCGACACACCCTTGCCCCCACCTGCGGGCAGGGGAGGCAGGGAACGGTAGCCTACGGTGTTGCATGCATTGTCGCTCACGGCGGCTTGTTGCGCCCAAACCGTGTGCAGGCTGCCCAGCACGAGGAACAGCCACATCAGGGTGTTTTTCATAGAAAAGTCAGAAGAAAGAAGCGACATGCCCGACGCACTCCTTATATATTATATAGGGGCGTTCGTCGGGCATGCGTTGGGGAAATTAGCGGTTGCAACGTTCGAAGAAGCCGATGGCCTCGAGTTCGCGGCGCATCTGCGCCTCCTCTTCGTCCGTCATGTTTTGGAACGGCGTGCGGTTGGGCCCGAGGTCAAGGCCGATGAGTTTCATGATGCGCTTGCCGCCCACAATGTTGCCGCGGAAGTGGCATATCACGTCAATCACGTCCTGCGCAAAGTTCTGCAGTTCGCGGGCCTTTTCGAGTTCTCCCTCGTTCCAGGCATCGAGAATGCCCGTGAGCACGCGGCCGTTGTAGTTGGTGGTGCCGCCTATGCCGCCTTGCGCTCCGCCCATGGCCAGGCAGGGTAGGATGGTTTCGTCCTGCCCGTGCAGCATGTCGAACTTACCGTTCTTGTAGCGGCGGCAGCGGTTGTACTCATAGAGGCTTTCGAAGGTGTACTTGATGCCGGCAAAGTTGGGGATGCGTCCGTCGACCGCCTTGAGGAAGTCGAGCATCGAGAGGAAAGCACCGTTGAAGGCGGGAATGTGGTAGTAGTAGAAGGGGAGCGCGGGTGCTCCGGCAGCAATTTCCTCGCAGTACTTCACGAGTTCCTCAATGCGCCCTATTTTGGGAAACGGCGTGGCCATGGCGCCAATGCCCCACGCCCCGATGGCTGCGGCGTGCTCGGCCAGGCGGCGACTGCTGCGCACACAGGTGCTGCCTACGTGCACAATCACCTTGAAATCGTGCGGCACGGCTTTCACCCAAGCCTCGGCCAGCCGCATGCGCTCCTCCTCAGAGAGCATGTAGCCCTCGCCCGAGGAGCCGTTGATGAATACGCCCTTCAAACCGTTGCGTGCCAGCAAGGCGGCATAGGCGGGAATGGGCTCGTAGTTCACGTTGCCGTCAGCATCGAACGGCGTAAAAGGTGCGTCAATCAGACCTTTGATTTTTTCCATGACAGGGAGATATATTAAGTCGTTGTATGCAATAAGGAGTGGAGGGGTTGGCGGGAAAGCATGCCGAGCGGGGAAGGCAAGCAGGCTGGGGGGAAGGTAAGCAGGCTGAGCAGGGAAAGCAAGCAGGCTGAGCGGGGAAAGCAAGCAGGCCGAGCAGGGAAAGTAAGCAGGCTGGCGGCACGTTCACCTTGAACCGCAAGGCACCTCTGCTTTCGGGCAAAAGTAGTGATAACGCCCCAAAGCACCCTGCTTTTATGGTGTAAAATTCATTTGCGGCGCGCGTTTTCAAGCCGTTGCAAAGCATTTTCAAGCCGTTGCAAAGCATTTTCAAGCCGTTGCAAAGCGTTTTCAAGCCGTTTCTAACCCCTTGCAAGCCCTTTTTACACCCTTCTCACCGTCGCGCCCTGTCACTTTTGCTGTCAATGTGGCAGGAAACGGGGCGTGCAGGTGGCATAAGCGTGACACAAAATGAAAAAAGATGCGTACCTTTTTCACGACAAGCGCATCTTTGGCACGTAATTGGCATGCGGCAAGCCGTAATGACGCATTAGGCGCATTGAACGAAACGAAAACGTATTAAAACATAACACTCACAACAATGAACATCAAACCTTTAGCAGACCGCGTGCTCATTAAACCCGCACCGGCCGAGGAAAAAACCGCTGGCGGACTCATCATTCCCGACACAGCCAAAGAGAAACCCCTGCAGGGCGAAGTGCTCGCCGTGGGCAACGGCACCAAGGACGAAGAAATGGTGCTCCACACCGGCGACCACGTGCTCTACGGCAAATACGCCGGCACCGAGGTGGAACTCGACGGCGAAAAGTACCTCATCATGCGCCAGAGCGACGTGCTGGCCGTGCTTGCCTAAACAATTACATTTATAACACTCAAAACAAGAAACCATCATGGCAAAAGAAATTATATACGACGTAGATGCTCGTGCTCGTTTGCGCGAAGGTGCTGATGCACTGGCTAATGCTGTCAAGGTAACGCTCGGTCCGAAGGGCCGCAACGTGGTTATCGACAAGAAATTCGGCGCACCCCGCATCACCAAGGACGGTGTGAGCGTGGCCAAGGAGATTGAACTGGAAGACGCTTTCCAGAACGCCGGCGCACAGCTCGTGAAGAGCGTAGCCTCGAAGACGGGCGACGACGCAGGCGACGGCACCACCACCGCCACCGTGCTCACGCAGGCCATCCTGACCGAAGGCATGAAGAATGTAGCCGCTGGGGCCAACCCCCTCGACGTGAAGCGCGGTATCGACAAGGCCGTGGCCAAGGTCGTAGAGAGCATCAAGGAACAGAGCGAACAGGTGGGCGAAAGCTATGAAAAGATTGAGCAGGTTGCCACCATCTCGGCCAACAACGACCCCGAAATCGGTAAACTCATTGCCGACGGTATGCGTGCCGTAAGCGTCAACGGCGTCATCACGCTTGAAGATGCCAAAGGCCGCGACACCGTGCTCAAGACCGTGGAAGGCATGCAGTTCGACCGTGGTTACCTCTCGGCCTACTTCGTGACCGACACCGAGAAGATGCAGTGCGTGATGGAGAGCCCCTACATCCTCATCTACGACAAGAAGATTTCGAACATCAAGGACTTCCTCCCCATCCTCGAACCCGCCGTGCAGAGCGGCCGTCCTCTCCTCGTGATTGCTGAGGATGTGGACAGCGAGGCTCTCACCACGCTCGTTGTGAACCGTCTGCGCACGCAGCTTAAGATTTGCGCTGTGAAGGCTCCCGGCTTCGGCGACCGCCGCAAGGCTATGCTCGAGGACATTGCCGTACTCACGGGCGGCGTGGTCATCAGCGAGGAGAAGGGCATCAAGCTCGAGCAGGCTACGCTCGAAATGCTCGGCACCGCTGAAAAGGTAACCATCAGCAAGGAGAACACCACCATCGTGGGCGGCTGCGGCGACAAGCAGGCCATTGCCGAGCGCATTGCCCAAATCAAGAACGAAATGGCTGCCAGCACCAGCTCTTACGACAAGGAGAAGCTGCAGGAGCGCTTGGCCAAACTCTCGGGCGGTGTATGCGTGCTCGAAGTGGGCGCTGCCAGCGAAACCGAGCAGAAGGAGAAGAAGGACCGCTGCGACGACGCACTGTGCGCCACACGCGCTGCCATCGAAGAGGGTATCGTTACCGGCGGTGGCGTGGCCTACATCCGCGCACAGCAGGCTCTCGAAGGCTTGCAGGGCGTGAATGCCGACGAGAACACGGGTATCGCCATCGTGCGCCGTGCCATCGAGGAGCCCCTGCGCCAGATTTGCCTCAATGCCGGCCTCGAGGGCGCTGTGGTAGTGAACAAGGTGCGCGAGGGTGAAGGCAACTACGGCTACAACGCCAAGACCGAAACCTACGAAGACCTGCGCTCAGCCGGCGTGGTTGACCCCGCCAAGGTAACCCGTGTTGCCCTTGAAAACGCAGCCTCTGTGGCAGGCATGTTCCTCACCACCGAGTGCGTCATCTGCGACAAGAAGGAAGACAAGCCCGAGATGCCCATGGCGGCTCCTGGCATGGGCGGCATGATGTAAGCATCTGTCTCCATAATATCTATCATTCACACCCACCCCGACGTGCAGCGATGTGCGTCGGGGTGGTGCTTTCTGGGCGTTCCTCTTTTCTTGGAATAAAGGGAAATGAAACGCGGCACCGCAGTACGGCATGGCGTGGATGCCCGTGGATGCCACCTTTTCGTCAAGCCTGTTGAACTCGCCCAAAGCTGACAGCATTTGAGCGATGCCATGGCGCAAAAGGTTGGATAAATCAATTCAGACTTTTTTGTATATTTGCCGCCACAGCCCCGCAGCGGCTGCATTTTCCATCCCATTCACATGAAGCAAACAGCACCCACGAACCACGGCACACGGAGGGCGCGGCAGTCGAACATGGAACTGCTGCGCATCACGGCCATGCTGATGGTGCTGTGCCTGCATGCCACGTTCGAAACCTTCGGGTGGCCGCGCGCCTCCATGGTGCAGGGCGAGCCGTGGCGCTGGTTGGCACTGATGGTGGTGAATGCCCTCACGCTGCCCTGTGTCGACGTGTTTGTGCTCATCACGGGGTGGTTTGGCACGCGGTTCAGTCTGCGAGGCACGGGGCGGCTGGTGTTCCAAATAGGCTTTGTGGGATGGAGCATGTGCCTGCTGCTGCCGCTGTGGGCACTGCCGCAGCCTGCCGACGCGGCGGGCTGGCTCAAGGTGCTCACGGGCTATTGGTTCCCCTGCAGTTACCTGGTGCTCTACCTCTTCACGCCCATGCTCAATGCCTGGGTGGAGCAAACCGACGAAGTGCAGCAACGGCGCACGTTGCTGGTGCTCTTCGGCCTGCTCATTCCCGCCTCGCTCTTTCTCGACGACCTTCGGCGTGGCTTTGCCGCCGTGCCCTTCATGGCGCTCTATCTGCTGGGCCGCCACCTGCGGCTCTACGTAGCGCCGCGCTGGGCCTCCGTGCCCCGCAGCCATTTCGCCTGGGGCTATGCGTTCACCTCGCTGGCTTCGGCCCTGCTGCTGTGGGGATTGGGCATGACGTCGCAGCGTGGCATAGACTGCTTCATACCCCTTTATTCAGCCTACACCAGCCCTCTGGTGCTCTTCCAGTCCTGCATGCTCCTGCTGCTGTTTGCCCGTCTGCAGTTCAGCAGCCGTGTGGTGAATTGGGTAGCCGCGGGCTCCTTTGCCGTCTACCTCACCCACCAGCAGCCCTATGTGCGCGCCGCCTTCTACCAGCTGCTCCGCCACGTTCACGCCACCCATGCCGCGTGGGCCAGTCCGCTGCTCATAGCCGGCATCCTGCTGGCCGTCTTCCTTGCCTCCGTTGTGCTCGACGCCCTGCGCCGCCTGGCCTGGTCGGGTCTTGAGAAAATGGTTACGTCCCTCGTCCGCCGCGCGGCTTCCTTCTGCCTTTTTCATTAAAACAATATTACTTATGCAAGCAGTACCTACGAAACGTATTCCCTACATTGACGCCATGCGCGGACTTGCCATGCTTATGGTTGTGATGGGGCATGTTATGCTTATGGGCTTCCAACACAGCGAGCACAACTTCTTATTCTTCCTGTTTTCCTCGATTGAAGTCCAACTGTTTTTCTTTGTCAGCGGCATGTGCTTCCGTTTGCCCCATGCGTGGCACTTCAAGAGTATCGTGCAGTTCCTTGGCAGCAAGGCATTCATCCTCTGCGTGCCTGCATCCTTGTTCCTGGGGGCTTACAAATATCCCAATTGGGGCATGCACTTCATTGCCGATTCCTTCAAGGGCGGTTATTGGTTTACCTATTCGCTATTTGCTTTCATGTTACTCTACGTCTGCCTCCACGCAGTCGCCACGCAGTGTAGGCTGAGGGGGTGGCGCAGCGATGCCTTCCACGTGCTTGCGGCGCTGGCCGTCTACGTAGTGTCAGCTTCAGGTAGCAGGCATTATGAAGGGCTGATGTGGACGGAACTCATCGGTTTGCAGCAATTCATGCATTACGTCTACTTTGTGCTCGGCATGTTGGCTGTGAAATATATGCGTGGCGAGTATCCGCGTTTGAGCGCAAAGACTGAAAAATGGCTACTGGGGGGGGTAATTATGGTTGTGCTCGCCATGTATGTCCACACGTGGGCTTATGATGGCGAGGGTTATCTACTAATCCCGATACTCTGGTTCCTCACCCTCCGCATCTTCTCTGTGGCCGTCATCCTTGCAGCATTTCATCGTTACACCTCGTGGAGCGAGGGCAGGTTGGGGCAAGTGTTGCAGTACGTGGGACGTTACACGCTCGATGTGTATTTCATCCACTATTTCCTTTTGCCGCGCCAGTTGACCTTCGTTGGAGATTTTTTCAAGGCGCACCCTGCTCCCATCGTGGAGTGCTGCGTCACTCTGCTGCTGACTGCAGCCATCGTGGTTGTCTCGCTGCTGGTGGGCAAAATTATTCGCCTGAGTCCTGTCACCGCCCACTGGTTGCTGGGCGCAAAATATGCGAAGCGGGAGGAGGCACGTCAAGCAGCCAGTGCGACATTGCAGTAAATGACAGGCACAACGCAGCTAACATCTGCGGCAATGACATAACCACCCACCAGCCTGGCGGCACTTCGGTGCAGTCGGGCTGGTTTCAGTTTGTGCGCCGCCAGACGTACACGGGCTTCTTGCCTTCCGCTGTCTGGGCTGTGCGCCGCGGGTTGCACGGCGTTGTCACATTCTTCACATTTACGTTTCAGCTCCTTCTCGTTCGTAGACGGCGAGTTGATCGTTGCCGCCAACTGAGGTAACGACTAATCCGTGTTTACTTAATGAGAAGAATATGCGCACAATTGGTTTCTCGCTATGTGGAAGCGACGCGGGGTGTCAGCCCGCGCCCAAGGCACGACGTGGTAGCTGCCGTTTCAATCATGTAGACCTTGTGCGGGAGCCGTCCTACTTCCCCATACGTCTTTTCGGGAAGTGGGGTGGGGTGAGAAGCCGCGCTTCTTTTTTTTGCATTTCATCCAGCAAACGTTCCTTGTGAAATGTGTAATTAAGGCGTTGAACTACAACGCAATGTACTATGTGAGAGTTTTTTCTTAAGAGGAGTGTATCATGTGAGAGTCGAATTATGCTTTTATAGTTGGAAGAAAACAATTCAAATGCAAAATTTGCAAGATAGAAGGCCGAGCTCGCCACAGCAGGCAGCGCTTGTTGCTGAAAGGTGCGGCGAAACTGTCAATGTCTGCAAATTTTCACCAATCAAATTCCATACGCTTATGAAAAGATTATTTACGTTACTCTGCATGTTCCTTTGCCTCCACATGGTATGGGCTGAATCGGAAGAAAATATTAGATACAATTTGAACGAAGCTGACAAGACGGCCACCGTGGCTTCGGGAAAGGATAGTTTTATGCACAATAGTATCCTTTTCAAGGGCGACATAGTCATTCCTGAAACAATAACCGTGGGCGGCGTGACTTATACCGTGACGGGGTTGGAAGATTATTGCTTCGCGACCAGCAGCGAACTGACCTCCATTACCATTCCCAATACCGTTACCAGCATAGGCGAACGTTGCTTCATGAGTTGTATTTAGAGGCTCCTAAACTACCATAAACAACAAAAACTAACCAAATATAAACTATTGAAATACAGATACCTTTAAATTTTAACACTTCGAACTTGCTATTTGGTGGTTCCCGATTTTCCGCTTATTTTTGCAACGTATTTCTACCGCGGAGAATTTAGGGAGCTTTTATTTTGC
>SFEP01000061.1 GCA_004557185.1 Bacteroidales bacterium | reverse complement strand
TGGTTGATTGAAGAATTTACGTAGCATCTATTTTCGGCGGGGTGGGGGATGGGAAAAAGGAGATGCTACGTAAAAAAACTCACGTAGTACGTAAAAAAAATCACGTCGTTCGTAAATTTTTTTACGTAGCATCTATTTTCGGCGGGGTGAAGCGCCGTAGAAACAGGCCGCCGTGGGAACTTTCTTCCACGGCGGGGGATTTTTCTTCCACGGCATCCCGTTCGGAGGCAACGCCTTCAATGCGTTTACCGAGCACCCGTCTTTTATAGGGGCGCCCATACAAGTTTACCGGACACCAATAGTTGGATTTCATCCGACCTTTTCTCGCCATGGCATCGCTCAAATCCTCTCGGCTTTGGGCGAGCTCATTTGGCTTAACGAAAAGGTTGTTTTCCCCACATTCCCCCGTTTTTCCACTTCCCCCTTATTATTCTATATATTCTTCTTTTTTCTGGAAAAAATGATTGTTCTAACCCGAAGAGAATACTTATGATGATGATAATAGGGTGTGGAAAGCGTGAATAAAAAAGTGGGCGAAAACTTGCTTACGGAGTTATGCACCTGAGAGGCGAAGGTTGTGCACAAGGTTATGCACGGCATTTCAGGGGGCTAAGGTTTTGTAACACAGCAGAGGTAAGGCGGGATGGCGGCACTTTATCCACAAAAGGCCGTGCGGCGGTGGGGTGTGTAAAAGTTTTGCGGTGAAAAAGGCGGGCGAATGGTGGAAGGGGCTGTGAACTAAGGTGGGAAAACCAGGTGGAGAGGTGGAAAACTCAGGCCGGCGGAAGCCCCATTTTCACCCCTACTTATTCACCACGCTCTCCACCGGTTTTCCACGGCTTTTCCACCTGTTTTTCCACAACCGCAGCGCTGCAGCCGATGCGCACACCACGGCTGGAAATGCGTAAGGAGCTCCGAGGGAGGCGTATAGCCGACAATTATTGCTAACTTTGCAGCCAGAACCAGGGTGGTGCGGCCTCCGTGAGCATGTAAAGCATGCATGTAAGAAGTACGCGGATGAATTTCTGCAAAGCCCCACCCTTTAGCATACCGAATAAGAATATGAGTTTACAATGTGGCATTGTGGGTTTGCCTAACGTGGGCAAATCTACCCTCTTCAACTGCCTGAGTAATGCCAAGGCACAGTCGGCCAACTTCCCCTTTTGCACCATCGAGCCCAATGTGGGCGTCATCACCGTGCCCGACGAACGGCTCAACGTGCTGGCCGAACTGGTACACCCCGGACGCATCGTGCCCACCACGGTGGAAATAGTGGACATAGCCGGCTTGGTGAAAGGTGCCTCGAAAGGCGAGGGCCTGGGTAACCAGTTTCTGGGCAACATACGCGAAACGGACGCTATCATACACGTGCTGCGCTGCTTCGACGACGGCAACGTGGTGCATGTGGACGGCAGCGTGGACCCTGTGCGCGACAAGGAAATCATTGACACCGAACTGCAACTGAAAGACCTGGAAACGGTGGAGAACCGCATTAAGCGCGTGGAGAAAATAGCCCAGGTGGGCGGCGACAAGAACGCCCGCGTGGAGTATGACGTGCTGCTGGCCTACCGCGAAGCCCTGCTGCAGGGCAAGAGTGCACGCAGCGTGCAGTTTGAGTCGAAGGAAGAACAGAAGGCTGCCAAGGGCCTCTTTCTGCTCACCGCCAAACCCGTGCTCTACGTGTGCAACGTAGACGAGGCTTCGGCGGCCACCGGCAACCATTACGTGGAGAAGGTGCGCGAGGCCGTGAGCGAGGAAAACGCTGAGGTGCTCGTGCTGGCTGCACAGACGGAGGCCGACATTGCCGAACTCGAAACGTATGAAGAACGACAGATGTTTCTGCAAGACGTGGGCTTGGAGGAGAGCGGATGCAACCGCCTGATAAAAGCAGCCTACAAGATGCTGGAACTCGAAACCTTCATCACAGCAGGCGAAATGGAGGTGAAGGCCTGGACCTACCGCCGCGGATGGAAAGCACCGCAGTGCGCCGGCGTGATACACACCGACTTTGAAAAAGGCTTTATCCGCGCCGAAGTTATCAAGTATGACGACTACGTGCGACTCGGTTCGGAAGCCGCCGTGCGCGACGCCGGACTGCTGCACGTGGAGGGTAAGGAATATGTGGTGCAGGACGGCGACATCATGCACTTCCGCTTTAACGTCTAACCCAGAGGATTGAAACAAAATGGTCTACTGGAATCCCTCACTCTACGCCTTCAGCCTCGGCCCCTTCGAGGTGCGCTGGTATGGGCTGTGCTGGGTGATAGGCTTGGCGTTGGCTTACGTTGTGACGCAGCGGCTGTACAGGCGCCAGCAGTTGAAGTATGAAACCTTCGAGCCGCTCTTTCTGTACTGCTTCTTCGGCATACTGGTAGGCGCACGGCTGGGGCACTGCCTGCTTTACGAACCAGGCTACTTTCTGTCGCACCCCGTGGAGATGCTCTTGCCCATACGGCGCCTGGCCGACGGCGAGTGGCACCTGACGGGCTATGCGGGTCTGGCCTCGCACGGCGGCACGCTCGGCCTGATGCTGGCCCTGTGGCTCTATGTGCGTAAGGTGAAAGTGCCCTTGCTGCAAGTGCTCGACAACATAGCGGTGGCCACACCCATAGCGGCCTGCTGCATACGTATAGGCAACCTGATGAACTCAGAGATAGTAGGAAAATACACGGGCAGCGACTATGGCTTTGTCTTTATGCACAACGGCGACACGCTGCCGCGCCATCCCGGCCAACTGTATGAGGCGGTGGCCTACGCCGTGCTCTTCGTGGTGGGCCTGTGGCTGTATCGCCGTTACGAGCGCCGTGTGGGCACAGGCTTCTTCTTCGGCTTCTGCCTGACGGGCATCTTTGTGTTCCGCTTCTTCGTGGAGTTTGTGAAGGAGGTGCAGGAGCCCTGGGAAATCGCCCTGCGCTCCGCCACGGGGCTCGACCAAGGCCAGCTGCTGAGTGTGCCCTTCATCGTCCTCGGCCTCTACTGCATGTGTCGCCGCAAGGCCCGCATCTGAGGCTTCCGCCCCATTGCATCCGTAACGCATGAAACCCGGATGCCGTGCTGACAAAGCGTGCACGGCGTCCGGGTTTCATGCCTGTTTATGTAGAGGCTATGCAGGCGTTTGAAGGTGAAGAAAATGGGGATTTTTGCGGCTATTGTTTGCAGGAAAACGGATTTGTGCCTAACTTGCACCTGCCTTTGCCACGCAGCCCTCGAGGCGGGCGGGCAGCAAGGCGCATTTTCCACAAAGAACCTTATATCTTATACAATCAATTATGGTTATACAACTCTTTTGGCTCGTGCCGGCGGCGTCAGTACTGGCGCTGCTCTTTGCCTGGCACTTTTACCGCTCCATGAAGCGGCAGTCGGAGGGCACCGAACGCATGCAGCACATAGCGGCTGCTGTACGTAAGGGCGCCATGTCCTATCTCAAGCAGCAATACAAGGTGGTGAGCCTTGTGTTTATGGCACTGGCCGTCATCTTCGGCATCATGGCCTACGGTTTCCATGTGCAGAACGCTTGGGTGCCGGTGGCCTTTCTCACAGGCGGTTTTTTTTCAGGATTGGCCGGTTTTCTGGGTATGAAGACAGCCACGGCGGCCTCGGCCCGTACGGCACAGGCAGCCCGCACATCGCTCAACGGCGGTTTGCGCATAGCCTTTCGCAGCGGCGCGGTGATGGGCCTCGTGGTGGTAGGTCTGGGTTTGCTCGACATCTCCTTCTGGTACCTGTTGCTGCATGCTGTGACGCCCGAGGGCAGCCTGCCCGGTGCCAAGTTGTGCGTCATCACCACCACCATGCTGACGTTCGGCATGGGAGCCAGCACGCAGGCCCTCTTTGCCCGAGTGGGCGGCGGCATCTACACCAAAGCGGCCGACGTGGGCGCTGACCTGGTGGGAAAGGTGGAGGCTGACATTCCCGAAGACGACCCCCGCAATCCCGCCACCATTGCCGACAACGTGGGCGACAACGTGGGCGACGTGGCCGGCATGGGCGCCGACCTCTACGAGTCGTACTGCGGCTCTATTCTGGCCACCGCCTCGCTGGGTGCTGCCGCCTATATGCTGGCTGGCGACGCCGACATGCAGTTGCGTGCCGTGATGGCTCCGATGCTGGTGGCCGCCGTGGGAATTGTGCTCTCGCTGGTGGGCATCTTTGCCGTACGCACCGACGAAAGGGCCGACATGCGGCGTCTGCTGCGTGCACTCTCGTCGGGCACCATGCTCAGCAGCCTGCTCATCGTGGCCGGCGCATTCGGCGTGCTGTGGCTGCTGGGCCTCGACAAGTGGTGGCAAATGGGCCTGACGGTAGTTGTAGGATTGGCCGTGGGCACGATAATAGGCCAGGCCACGGAATACTATACCTCGCAGTCGTATGCTCCCACCCGCCGTGTGTCAGAAAGCGGCCAGACGGGTGCGGCCACCGTCATCATCTCGGGTCTGGGCTTGGGCATGCTCTCCACCGCTGTGCCCGTAGTGGCCGTGGTGGGCGGCATCATTGCCTCCTATTTGATAGCCACCAGCGGCGAACTGGCTAACGTCTCCATGGGCCTTTACGGCATAGGCATGGCCGCCGTGGGCATGCTCTCCACGCTGGGCATCACCCTGGCCACCGATGCCTACGGACCCATAGCCGACAACGCAGGCGGCAACGCTGAAATGTCGGGCTTGGGCGAGGAAGTGCGCCACCGCACCGATGCCCTCGACTCGCTGGGCAACACCACCGCCGCCACGGGCAAGGGCTTTGCCATAGGGTCGGCCGCCCTCACGGGTCTGGCCCTGCTGGCCTCGTATGTGGAGGAGGTACGCATCGGTTTGGAGCGCATCGGCCAGCACACGCTCGATGTGGGCGGCCGCAGCGTAGCGGTGTCGCAGGCCACCATGCAGGACTTCATGGCCTACTACGACGTGACGCTCATCAACCCCAAGGTGCTCTCAGGCATGTTCCTCGGCGCCATGATGGCCTTCCTCTTCTGCGGTCTCACCATGAACGCTGTGGGCCGTGCGGCAGGCAAAATGGTGGACGAGGTGCGCCGCCAGTTCCGCGAAATCAAAGGCATACTCAGCGGCACGGCCGAGCCCGACTACGGCCGCTGCGTGATGATAAGCACCCGCGCTGCCCAGCACGAAATGGTGTGGCCCTCGCTGCTTGCCATCATCGTGCCCATTGGCGTAGGTCTGGTGTTCGGCGTGAGCGGCGTACTGGGTCTGCTCATCGGCGGATTGAGTGCCGGCTTCGTGCTGGCCGTGTTTATGGCCAACGCCGGCGGAGCGTGGGACAACGCCAAGAAATACGTAGAAGAAGGCCACTTCGGCGGCAAGGGTTCCGACGTGCACAAGGCCACCGTAGTGGGCGACACCGTGGGCGACCCCTTCAAGGACACCTCAGGCCCGAGCCTCAACATCCTCATCAAACTCATGAGCATGGTGAGCATCGTCATGGCTGGACTGACCGTCACCTGGAGTCTTGTGTGACGTGCATCTGCTTATGAAATTCCTTCGGTTGCGGCGACTATGCAAAAACTGATGAACTCAAGAACGTGCTGCATGTGCTCCTTTCAGAGCATGAAAAACTTTATGGCGTGACCTCACCGTCCATGAGTTGGTCGCAACGCTTCAGGCAGCTTATCATGGCAGCCTACGAAAAGACGTGACGCCAAGTGGGCGAGCTCATTTGGCTTAACGAAAAGGTTGGATTTCATCCGACCTTTTCTCGCCATGGCATCGCTCAAATCCTCTCGGCTTTGGGCGAGCTCATTTGGCTTAACGAAAAGGTTTAAAAGTATGGAATAATGAACTAATTTCAAATATTTATTGACTCTATGTCCTCTCCAATTCGTCAAAATGATACATTTGCAGGGGATTTAGCCATTATGCAGTAGCGCGATGCGCTAAGACCGCACACACATCTATAAACCAATCACACAGATTATGAAAAAATTACTCTTTATCTTAGCCGTAGCAGGATGCACCATGAGTCCGCTACTCACACAGGCACAGTCGTTCGAAGAAGCGCAGAAGGAACGCGCCGCCCTGCGCAAGGCCTCGAAAACAGAACTCAACGAAAAGGCCACCAAAGCCGCTCGCCAGGAAGCCAAGAAACTCACCAAGGCTGGATGGCTCACCGCACCTGGCGCACTGCCCCTTGACAGGCAACTCGACCGCTCCTACCTGATGCAGTACCAGTTTGACGAAGACCAGTATCCCAAATTCATTATGGCTGAGGCCATGAGCATTGGTGAAAACTACGACGGTGCCAAGATGCAGGCTCTCGAATTGGCCAAACAGAACTTGGCAGGACAAATACAGACTGAGGTGACTACGCTGGTGGAGAGCACCGTGGCCAACGGCCAACTTACGGCCGAAGAGGCAGCCACAGTGACAAAAAGCGTGGCTGCAAGCAAAAGCCTTTTTTCGCAAAGACTGGGGCGCGTTATCCCCGTAGTGGAAGTGTACCGCACGCTGAAAAACAAAAACAAGGAGGTGCTGGTACGCATAGCCTACAATATGGCTACTGCACGCGCCATGGTGAAGCAAGCCGTGCGTGAAGATCTGGAGCGCCAAGGCGACAACCTGCATAAGGACCTTGACAGCAAACTGGGATGGTAAGCACCATGACTCGCTGCTGCCTGCTGCTGGTGCTGACACTGCTGACAGCAGGGCAGGCCGTGGCGCAGAAGGTGCGCCGCGTGAAGGGTGAATATACCTACTACGCACCGCTGAGCCAGTCGCCCGACGAAGCCAAACGCATTGCCCTGGAACGTGCCAAGACGCAGGCTCTGGCCGATGCTTTCGGCACCATGGTGGCCAGCATCAGCAGCACACACGTGAGCACTGGCGGCGGACACGACGACGTGAGCATGCTCTCGCTCGGCGGCAGCGAGGTGCGGGGTGTGTGGCTTGAAACGATCGGAGAGCCTGAGTTTGCCCCCATCACCGTGGCCAACGACATGATGTGCGTACACGTGACGGTGGAGGGACGAGCCCGCGAGGTTACGGGCGAAGGCATAGGTTTTGATGCCCGTGTGCTGTGTAACGGCACGGAAGACAGGTTTCAGAACGACCGTTTCCGCTCAGGCGATGACCTTTACCTCAAATTCCGCAGCCCTGTGAGCGGCCACCTGGCCGTTTATCTGTATGACGAAGCTGCCGAACGCGTGTACTGCCTGCTGCCCTACCAACGGCAGGATGTGGCCTCGTGCGATGTGCAGGCTGGCAAGGACTATGTGTTCTTCTCAGCAGCCTTGGCCGGAAGCAGGGCAGCCGAGGTGGACGAGTATGTAATGACCTGCGGAGGCAGTAAACCCGAGCACAACGTGATTTACCTGCTCTTTTCGCCTAACCGTTTTACGCAGGCCAACGCTACTGGCGGCAGCGCGGAGATGCCCCGAGAACTCTCCTACCGCGACTTCCAGAAATGGGCTGCCCGCTGCCGTACGCGCGACGAACAAATGGAGATGCGCCTCTACCCCATCACCATCATGCCGCAAGAGTAGGCCGACACTGACCAGAACGGGAGCTGACCCCGATAGTGTGGGAGATAGATGAAGAAACTGGGTCTAACACCCCTACAAATAACTGCACGTGAGCATAATGCCACCTGCCAACATATACTTCACACATGTTACATATAGGGATGCTTATAGAACAAAAGGTGCATGAACAAGGTCGCAGCGTGCAATGGCTGGCAGGTCGCTTGTCATGCCACCGCACCAATGTGTACGACATTTTTCACCGCCCAACCATCGACAGCATGCTACTGCAGCGGCTCTGCCTCATTTTGCAGTACGACTTCTTTTCCGACCTCTCGGTAGAAGTGCGCAAGGAGATGTACCCAGCAAGCCTACCCACCGACACTCCTGCCCCGACCGAAGGACTGGAGCAAGTGGAAACTGTCGAATGACGCTCGATACTGCTGCTCTTGAGGCCAATAAGGGTTGTTTTTGTAAATTTGACATACTAAAAACCCGTTTCTAAATATTTGGTTTTCAAACATTTTTTAGAAGGTTTAGATAAATACTACAATATGTCTAATATCGTGCTACATAGATATAAGTGTGTCAATGTCTAACAAAGGTATATTTGCACTCAGAAAAGTTAATGATGTTTGTCACGGTTTTATGCAGATGCCGGGCTGTGGCAGACCAAACAAGGTATCTGCAAACAAACGAAATAGTTATTATGAAAAAGCTGTTATTTGCATGCATTTGCGCACTCGCTCTGACAAGTTGTGGTTCTTCTATCACCACCCCCATGGCTGCCACTTCAAATCCCGTAGGTAACAAATGCGGTGAGGCTTCATACGTAACAAAGTTTTGGGGTATGATTGGCAAGCGCAACGTGAACATTGGTATCGATAAGGCTGCCAAGAGCGCTGGCATCACCAAGATTTCGCACGTTGACCGCAGCAAGAAGAAGTATGGCTTCTTTGGCTCACGCAGCAAGTACACCACCAAGGTTTACGGCGAATAAGCTAAATCCATTCTTGTATAGCAACCTTACGGGGCGCGGCGGGCAGATGCCTTGCCCGCCCCGATTTGTTTAACCACAAGGCAGCAACCATAAGCCGAAAGAAAGCTACAGCCTACATAAGCCACGGCTTGCATAGGCTCTTTGCTTGCCCTATCACACGACCCATCATGTTACGCACTCTTATGCTCAGCATGCTGCTCGTCTTAGCAGCTCCCACAGCATTGGCCACACAGCCCGAGGTGCCTGTTGCGGTGCAAGGCATTCCGCCCGCTGAGGAAATCACACTCACAGGATCCATTGAAGAACCCATCACTGTAAAAATTGGCGCGCAGACCATCGAGGTAGACATGTTACCCTTCAAGTTCTGGCTGAAACAGGAACAAATTCCTCTTTACATTGAAATCACCTCGCCCAACTACGTGTACCAGCGCATTTACGTGAAGAAGTACACCAAGGAGGACTACAAAATAGCCCGCCAGACAGGGGAGGAAGTGGAGCGCACCTACGTGGTGAAGCACGAACCACGCCCTGCTGGTGCTGCGCAAGCCGCGCCTGCTGTGGCTACACCGAAGGCCAGACAACTCTCGGACGTGGATCAGATTACGCCCACTCAGGGTGACATGAACGACAAGACATTTGCCGTAATCATAGCCAACGAAATGTATCAGGAAGTGGGGCAAGTGCCCTACGCGCAGAATGACGGCTCTGCCTTCCGCGACTACTGCACCAAGGTGCTGCGCATGCCTGTAGAAAACGTGCACTACCGCACCAACGCCACGCTCAACAACATGCGCTCCGAACTGGAATGGCTGCAGAAGGTGTGCACTGCCTATGGAGGCGAGGCACGCATCGTCTTCTACTACGCTGGCCACGGCATACCTGATATGGCCACGGGCGTGAGCTACCTGCTACCCGTAGACGGACTGCCTACACACCCCGAAACGGGCTATTCGCTGAAATCTCTCTACGACTATCTGGGCAACCTGCCCACAAACCAGGCATTCGTGTTCCTTGATGCCTGCTTCAGCGGATCCGACCGCAACGACAAGATGCTGGCATCGGCACGCGGCGTAGCCATCAAGGCCAAAGCCGAAACGCCCAAGGGCAACGTGCTCGTAATGAGTGCTGCCTCGGGCGACGAAACGGCTCTACCCTATGAGGAGAAAGGTCACGGCCTCTTCACCTACTACCTGCTAAAATACTTACAGACCACCAAGGGCAAAGCCAAAATGGGCGATTTAGCCACTTACGTAGCTACTGAAGTGGGCAAACGCTCCATCGTGGTCAACAACAAGAGCCAAACGCCCACCGTGTTCTCGTCGAACGAACAGGGCTCCAACTGGAAAAGCCTCAAACTGATACCGTGATTTTGCAGCAACAACAGGCCGCACCCATCCACTTTTCTCCAAACTTGATCCGCGTGCCGTGTGGCTATGCCCCCTAAGTGCATGGCTGCTTGGCACGCGGCTTGGCTATCTGAAACACAAAGAATGAAATCATAATGAATATCACCATCAAGCATCTTCTCCTCACCCTTCTTCTCACATGCAACTTTTTATAAATGTTCATCTCTTACTACACTAAACTTGCCAGTAGGTTTACAAACAATTGCATATAACGCTTTTGAAGGATGCAAATCTTAAATTTACTATATCTGATTACGATGAAGATTTCCATACGTACACACTGAACGAAGCACGCTTTACTGCATGCTACGTGCAGGTGCCACAAACTGAAAGGGAATAAAGTATAACTTTTCAACGGCTAAGATCACTCCTACTTACAGCGTAAAAGACGATACACTCGCCATCGTAGCACTTACCGTACAAATAGGCCAGAAAACATACAAAACTCCACAAGATGTGGCTGACGACGGTAGCACGCTGGCCATGGAACTCCCGCCGCTCGAATTCAACCTCAGCCAAGAGCAGGAGGCTGCACAATCCAAGGTCGCTACCTACGACAAAACGCTCGACGAACAGATTCCGCAATCACGGCGCCAAGCCCCCAATACCTTTGTCGAGGCCATTGGCAACGAAAACTACCAGCTGGTGCCCACCGCGCAGTTTGCGGGCAACGACCTCGACATCTTCGCACGCTATTGCCAGGAAAACGTATCACCCGTTTCAACCCCAAAGTAATAGTTTCACAACAAAAAACTTTGACCTCATGACGCTTCGCTTTCTGCTTGCTTCCTGCACCATGCTGTGCCTCGCATCGGTGCCTCTTCAGATTCAGGCACAGTTCGACGACGCTGCCCGACAAAGCTACGATCAGTTTCGCGCCAAGGCACGCAAGGACTACGATGACTTCCGTGCCAAAGCCAACGCGGCCTATGCCGAACACATGAAGAAGGCATGGGCCTCATTCAGGGCAGAGCAACCCGTGCCCAAGCCGCACGAAGAGAAACGCCCACCGCAAACCTTCCCTGACGACGAACAGGAAAGGCTATCTATAGAAAGCCGGCCTGTGCCCATAGACTCCATCACGCCAGCTCCCTCACCGAAACCTCGGCCACGCCCCCTCTCACCCATTCAGGTGACGCCCATAGCACAGCAACCCGTGGTGGAGTTTACATGGTGCGGCACAGCATGCACCGTGCGCCGCCCACAGCATGCATTGGCACCGCTTGCCTCATGCGACAATGCTACCCTATCGGCTGCCTGGAAAACACTCTCCTCCACTGACCTCGACAACACGCTGGCCGACTGCCTGAACATACGCTCAGAACGCGACATGAACGACTGGGCTTACCTTAACATGCTGCACGCTCTGACCGAAGCTTGGCTGGGAAAAGGCAATACGGCCACCTTTGTTGCAGCTTACCTATATTGTCAAAGCGGCTACCAAATGCGCTTGGCTCGCCACGGCCAAGACCTCTGCATGCTCTTTGGAAGTCCTTATGTGATTTACGGTAAGGCTTTCTACATCATAGGGGGCACTAACTACTACGCCTATGGACTCGATGCCAAGGCGCAAGTAGAGGTGTGTAATGTGGAATTTCCGCAGGAACAGCCCATGTGCCTCGCATTACCCCGTCTGCCACGCCTCAACGATAGCGAAGCGCCACAACGCACCCTCACCTCCTCGCGCTATCCACAGATGAAGGTTGAGGTGAGCGTAAACCAGAACCTGTTGGATTTCTTCGACTCCTACCCTAACTCTTATACCGACAACAACTTCATGACGCGGTGGGCACTTTATGCCAATACGCCGCTCGACCCCGCCGTGGCCGAAAAACTCTATCCCGCCTTGCAGGCACTGATTGGGGGGAAAACGCAACGCGAAGCGGCTGACATGCTGCTGAACTGGGTGCAGACGGCTCTCACCTACGGATACGACGACCAAGTGTGGGGCTACGACCGCGCCTTTTTTGCCGAAGAAAGTTTGCACTACCCCTTCTGCGACTGTGAGGACCGCTCCATACTCTTTACCCGCCTCATTCGCGACCTCCTCCATCTCAAAGCCCTGCTCGTGTATTATCCTGGCCACTTGGCCACAGCCATCGCCTTTACTGATAATGTGCCCGGAGATTACGTCGAATTGCGAGGCACTCGCTACGTGGTGTGCGACCCTACCTATATCAATGCTCCCGTGGGACACACGATGCCCGATATGGACAACGCCACAGCCCAAGTCATCCTGCTCGAATAGTCTCCTCTCGCCTTGCGCTACTTTAGATAAGATAGGCTGCGGCTCGGAATGAGAAAACAAAAAACCTGCGGCTTTTCTTTTCTCCTCCTCTCGCCTTGCGCTATCTTTGCAACCTAACATCCTGCGCTTATGAAATTCCCTATCGGCATACAGACTTTCCGAGACATCATTGACAACGGTTTTGTTTACGTGGACAAAACCCGCTTGGTGCACGAACTTGTGACCACGAGCAAGGTGGTCTTTCTCGGCCGCCCGCGCCGTTTCGGCAAGAGTTTGCTGCTCTCAACCATCGAGAATTATTTCTTGGGGGAAAAGGAACTCTTCAAAGGGCTGGCCATCGAAGCGCTGGAAAAGGAGTGGCAGACGTATCCCGTGCTGTATTTCTCCTTTGGCAGCGGCGACTATACAAAAACGGATGAACTGAAAAACGTGCTGCATGCGCTCCTTTCAGAACAGGAGAAACTTTACGGCGTGACCTCACCGTCCATGAGTTGGGCGCAACGCTTCAGGCAGGTTATCATGGCTGCCTACGAAAAGACGGGCAAGCAGGTGGTCGTGCTCATCGACGAATACGATAAACCCTTGCTCGACGTCATGGACGAGAAGGTGGAGGTGGAACAGGATGGCCGTAAAATAACCTTAGAGGAATACAACCGCAACCTGCTCAGGAGTATCTATGCCGTGTTCAAGGACACCGACAGATACCTCCGCTTCGTCATGCTCACGGGCGTCACCAAGTTCTCGCAGATAAGCGTATTCAGCGGCTTCAACCAGCCCAAGGACATCACGATGGACGGCCGCTACGAAGCCATCTGCGGCATCACGGCCGAAGAGATGGAGGCGTATTTCGCCGAGTCCATTGCTGCCTTGGCCGCCAAGGAGAAGGTGAGCGTGGAGGAGGAAATGGCATTGCTCAAGCAGCAATACGACGGCTACCACTTCGGCGAGGAGATGATTGACGTGTACAACCCGTTCAGTCTGCTCAACTGCTTCGACCAGTTGCGCCGCCGCAACTATTGGTTCAGCACCGGTACGCCCACGTACCTCACCAAGCTGCTCAAGCACACCGACACGTACCTCACCAAGCTGCTCAAGCACACCGACACCTGCTTCAACGAATTGGTGGGCCGCTGGTACGACAGCGCCGAGTTCGTCGACTACAAGGCCGATGTGCAGCGCCCCCTGCCCATGCTCTACCAGAGCGGCTACCTCACCATCAAGGCCTACGAACCGCGCCGCCGTCGCTACCTGCTCGACTTCCCCAACGACGAGGTGCGCCAGGGCTTCATCGACATGCTGGCCTCGGGCTACCTCCGTCCGCATACCACCACGCCGAGCGCCTGGATTAACCGCGTCACCGACGCCCTCGAAGCCGGCGACACCGACACCTTCCACCTTGAACTCAAATCGCTGCTGGCCTCGCTCACCTACCGTTTCCACGACAAGAAGGACGAGCATCAGAGCGAGCGCTACTTCCAATACACCTTCTACCTCGTGATGCAGATGATAGGCTACTTCACCGTGCTTGTGGAGAAGGAAACGAGCCAGGGCCGCATGGACTGC
>SFEP01000060.1 GCA_004557185.1 Bacteroidales bacterium | reverse complement strand
GGGACAGAAAAAAGGAGATGCTACGTAAAAAATTTTACGTACGACGTGAGTTTTTTTACGTACGACGTGATATTTTTTACGTAGCATCCCTTTGGGGCTATCCCTATGCCCGGCAGAAGGGGGAGGGGCGCCGGGCGGATGGTGGGGCGGGGCGCTGCGCGCGGCTTACACTCTGATTTCACCACTGCCGGCACAGATGCGGTGGTCGGCGGTGTAGAGCACGCCGAACTGCCCCGGGGCGACGCCTTGCAGGGGCGTGGTGCTGGTGATGAGCAGGTCGCCGCCTGGCAGGCGCTGCATGTGGCATGGACACGGCGGTTCGGTGTGGCGTATCTTGCACAGCACGGGGCACTCGGCGGCGCCGTGCCAAGGGTCGGTGGTGACGAAGTGGAAGGCGGTGAGTCGGAACTGCCAGCGGTAGACGCCGTGGGCATCGGCCGTACGCGACACGTAGAGGGTGTTGGTGGCTACGTCCTTGTGCGTTACGAACCACGGTCCGCCGCCGAGCCGCAACCCTTTGCGCTGCCCGATGGTGTGAAACCAATGGCCGCGGTGGTAGCCCAGCCACTCGCCGGTGTCGGCATGGATGATGTTGCCGCGCTGCTCGCCCAGGAGTGTGCGCAGGTAGTCGGTGTAATGGATGCGCCCGAGGAAGCAGAGTCCCTGGCTGTCGCGGCGGTGGGCTGCGGGCAGTTGCAGGAGGTCGGCCTGTCGGCGCACCTCGGCTTTGTGCAGGTGGCCAATGGGAAAGAGCATTTTGCGCACCTGCCAGTCGTAGGTTTGTGAGAGAAAATCGCTCTGGTCCTTCACGGGGTCGGGCGAGGGGGCGAGCCACAGCTGGCCGTCGGGCTCGCGCAGCACCTGGGCATAGTGGCCTGTGGCTATGCGGTCGTAGGCATGGCCTGCTGCTTGGTGAAAGGCTCCGAACTTGATGAGGCGGTTGCACATGATGTCGGGGTTGGGCGTGAGTCCGCGGCGCACGCGGTCGACCAGATAGGCCGTGACGCTGTCGTGGTAAGCCTGCTGCAGGTCGACGGTGTGGAGCTGCAGTGCGTAGCGGCGCGCTGTGAGTTGGCAGAGTTCGAGGTCTTCCTCGGCTGTGCATGTGGTGTCCTCGCCCTGCATGCCAATCTTGATGTAGAAAAGGTCGGGGCGGAGACCTGCCTCGACCATGAAGTGGCAGGCGAGAGCGCTATCGACGCCGCCCGACATGAGAAGAGCGTAGTTCATAGGCTTTCAGATAAAATTTTGGGGCGGCTCCGCTTTCATGAGCCGCCCCGCTTTCATGTTATCCTATTGGCTATACGTGTTTATTTTTCTTTTATCAAACCTTGTCGAATGCCTGCTGCAGGTCGGCCAGCAGGTCGTCGATGTGCTCGGTGCCGATGCTGAGTCGTACGGTACCCGGCGTGATGTGCTGGGCGGCGAGTTCGTCGGGCGACATTTGCGAGTGCGTGGTTGTGTAGGGATGGATGACGAGACTCTTGACGTCGGCCACGTTGGCGAGGAGGGAGAAAATGTGGAGGTTGTCGATGAAGCGCCATGCGGCCTCCTGTCCGCCGTCAATCTCGAAGGTGAAGATGGAGGCTGCTCCCTGTGGGTAGTAGCGCTCGTAGAGGGCGTGGTCGGGGTGCGAGGGCAGGCTGGGATGGTTGACCTTGAGGACCTTGGGGTGCTGCTTGAGGAAGTCGACCACACGCAGTGCGTTCTGCACGTGGCGCTCGACACGGAGCGAGAGCGTTTCGAGTCCCTGTAGCAGGATGAAGGCGTTGAAGGGTGAGATGGTGGCGCCCGTGTCGCGCAGAATGACGGCGCGGATGCGGGTGACAAAGGCGGCTGGACCAGCTACGTCGGCAAAGACGGCGCCGTGGTAGGAGGCATCGGGACGGGCCAGCGTGGGGAACTTGTCGGGGTATTGCGTCCAAGGGAAGGTGCCGCCGTCGACAATGACTCCGCCGAGGCTTGAGCCGTGTCCGCCAATGAACTTGGTAGCGGAGTGCACTACCACGTCGGCGCCGTGCTCGATGGGGCGGATGAGGAAGGGGGGGCCGAAGGTGTTGTCGACAATGAGGGGAACGCCGTGCTTGTGGGCTACGGCAGCCACACCCTCAATGTTGAGCACGTCGCTGTTGGGGTTGCCGAAGGTTTCGGCGTACACTGCCTTGGTGTGAGGCTGTATGGCTGCGTCGAGGGCTTCGAGGTCGTTGACATTGATAATGGTGTGACTGATGCCCTGCTGCGAGAGGGTGTGCGTGATGAGGTTGTAGGAACCGCCGTAGAGGTTGTCGGCAGCCACCACGTGGTCGCCCGCGGTGAGAATGTTCTGCAAGGCGTAGGTGACGGCAGCTGCTCCGCTGGCGACGGCCAAACCGGCTACGCCTCCCTCAAGCACTGCCACACGCTGCTCGAAGACGCCCTGCGTGGAGTTGGTGAGACGACCGTAGATGTTGCCGGCATCGCGCAGGCCGAAGCGATCGGCCGCGTGCTGCGAGTTGCGGAACACATAAGAGGTGGTCTGGTAGATAGGTACGGCACGTGCGTCGGTAGCGGGGTCGGGCTGCTCTTGTCCCACGTGCAGTTGGAGTGTTTCGAAGTGAAGTGTTTGCTGTGCCATAATATGAGGGAGTTTTAGTGTGTGTTGGTCAGATGATTTGTAGTGGTTTTGTGAGTGCAAAGTTAGGCACAGTGTATTTTACTTCCAAGAAAAAGGGAAAAGTTAGAAATAAATCCTATTTTTGCAATATCCAACAGAAAAACATCGGCATTCACCCCTTTTTCCATGTCCTCGGGCAGAAAAATATTCTGTACGTAGACGGGGCAGGCGAATTCATTTTCCCCAAAAAAGAAAAAAGAAAAGGGGAAAAGGGCTGCGGATGCCTTTTTCCCCACAAAAAAACCTTTTCGATAAGCCCCTGAGCAGCGCTAAAGCCGAAAGGAACTAAGCGAGGGCATGGGGAGAAGTATTAGGATGAAATCTAAAGTTGAAAGACGTATGGACAAGACAGACTTGCTAATTCTGCGCGCCCTGCAACAGAACGCGCGGCTGACGACGAAGGAACTGGCCGCCAAGGTGCACCTGAGCACGACGCCCGTGTTTGAGAGGGTGCGCAAGATGGAGCGCGAGGGCATCATCAGCGCGTACACCACGGTGCTGAACGCCGAGAAACTGAACCGTGGTTTTGTGGTGTTCTGCCAGGTGAAGCTGAACCGCCTGGGGCGCGACATTGCCCACAACTTTGCGCAGACGATTGCCGCCATACCTGAGGTGACGGAGTGCTACAACATTTCGGGCCGCTACGACTACCTGCTGAAGATACACGCGCCAAACATGAAGTATTACCAGGAGTTTGTACTGAACGTGCTGGGCACGATTGAGCACCTGGGGTCGCTTGAGAGCACCTTTGTGATGGACGAAATTAAGCACGAGTACGGCATCTGCCTGCCCGACGACGTGAAGTGACGGCGCTGCCGTCAGCACTCGCGGGGCACGGCCATCCAGCGGCGGCGCTCGTGGTTGGCCATGCGCTCAATGGCGTAGCGCAGGGCGGTGCGGGGCATGTGAGCGGCGTGCAGGGTGAGGAAGTGGCGCAGCACGTCAATCTGGCGCTTGCCTACCTCGCGCAGCATCCAGCCCACGGCCTTGTGCATGAGCGGATGGGGGTGGCTGAGGAACTGCTCGGCGAGGCTCAGTGTGTCGGTGAAGTCGTCGGTGCGCAGGAGCATCCAGCACGTGACCATGGCCACGCGTTGCCGCCACAGGTTGCCGCTCGCGGCGAGGCGGTAGAGGACGTCGCGGCTGGGCAGTGCGCCGTCGGGGGTGGGATGGAGCAGGTAGGTGCCGAGGATTTTGGGGCAACTGAGGTCGACGAGGTCCCAGTTGTTAGCGGCATCGAGGTGTCGGAGGTAGCACTGCACCACTTCCTCGCGCCGTACAGCAGCGGCCTGCAGAGCAGCCGCCGAGCCCCTGCGCGAGGAACGCACGACAGCCTGCTGCATGTAGCGCACCAGTGTGAGGAGGCCGCAGAGCCGCACCTCGTGCCAGGGCGAACGCAGCAATTGCTCGACCTCGGCCAGGGGCATGGCTGTGCCCACCGCACGCACCACCTGGCGCACCTGCGGCACACGGACACCGAGAAAGCGGTCGCCCTCGGCATACTGCCCCGGCCCCGTCTGGAAGAAGCGCATCAGTACCTGCCGCTGCGAGGCATCGGCCATGGCGCGCAACGCCTCGACCACCTGCTGGGCGGTGGCTGCGGTAACGGAAGGAGAGGATAACTTGTGCATCATGTGAGAATGGAAAATGAGGGGAGTGCCTGCCACTGCGGCGCGCACTCCCCTTTATATATTATATATGTATAGGATACAGGTGGTGCTACTTGGGGGCGCCTCCTTGCTTCGGCATACTGCCAGCGCCCTGCGGCATACCGCCTGCTGCGCCACTGAGGCCTGAGGGCATAGCTCCTGCCCCCGTGGGACTGCTGCTGATGCCCAACTGCTGCACGCCGTAGGTGATGGCGGGCTTGTAGGTGGCCTTGAGTATGCTGGTGCTGTTGTCGCGGAAGGTGGTGACGATGGAGTTCAGGTAATCGTTGTGGGCACGACCTTGGTTCTGCAGTTTCTTCATGGCCTTGTAGTCGCGATGCCAATGGCGGGCTCGCTCTCCCTCACGGTTGTAGTTGGCACGCTCGGCCAGCACGACCTTCATTTTATACTCACCCGTACCCCACGAAGGCGAAGAGGCTGCCACGGGCATATAGGAGCGGGGCACCACAAAGCAGTCGCCCGACATCTGTATGAGTTCACGGCCATGTGCGAGGGCTTCGGCACGGCTGTAGGTGAACACCGAGTCGCGCAACATGGTTTCGCTGACGGCCACGCTGCAGCCAAAGGAGCCGAGGTGCACGTCGTGAAACACCTGCGTAATGGAGTTCATCCACGAGGAGGTGATGTCGAGGCGCAACTGTACCACGGGGATGCCCTGCTCGGCGTAGCTGAAACGGCTGATGGCGTCCCAATAAGCCTGCTGCTCCGCGCTGTGCTTTTTCTCCTCAGGACGGGAAATCCTGTTGCCCTGCAGGTTGGGCAAGTAGGAGTCGTAGGGACGGAACATGAGGCTGTCGAGCACGAGGTAGAACTTGCTGTGGCGAAACATGTGGTCGAGGCGTGCCGTGTCGATGTGACACACCATGTGCAACACCTCGCGTCCCTGCCGGAAGGCGCTGAAGGTGATGCCGTCGAAATTCATGTGCTCAGGGTCGAGCGGCCCATAGGTGGAGGTGCGGGCATAGAAATCGGTCTGACCGAACACCGACTGCAGGCTGTCGACAAAGAGGCACTCTTTGCTACGCATCTGCTCCCATTCGCGCTTTTGCTTGGAGCGTATTTTGATGAGTTCGATGATTTCGTCGGTCACCACATTGACCACGGAGGCCAGGCCGCCTGCCAGCATCGATTGCCCTAACTGAGTCCAGGAGCCGCGGGCACGGTTGCGGTACTGCGCCGCTGTGCGGTTGAGCATCTGCCGTTTTTCAGCATCCATGGCATTGACTTGGACGGTCATGGACGACGACACGGCGGACATGTCGAGCCCCGCCGCCAATTCGGAACGCGACGGCAAGCCCATGGATGCTGCACCCTGCGGCAATGGCTGTGCCTCAGCCGGCAAAGCACACAGGGTGGCGGCAAGAAGCAAGGCTGTGAAGAAAAGGGAGGGAATGGATCTCGGCATAGCAAAAGGAAGGTTTATAGGAATTGATTGAAAATTCCCCCCAGACACTCCGCGAGACGTTTACTCAAGGGCGTCGATGAGGATAAAGGCGTCGTAGAAGTGAGGAAGGTCGAAGGTGACGGTGTATTCAAAATCGAAATAGCGGCGGTGCTCCACCTTGTGCTTGAGAGCAAGGCGCGCGGCGGCAAAGGCTTGGCGCAGGGTGAGACCTCGCTCGAGGCCGGCAAAGAGCGCCGTCATGAGGTTCACTGTGGCGTGGTCGTCGACCTCCCACAAACTGGCCACGATGGCCTGCACACCCGCAGCCTTGAGGCCGCGCTGCAAACCGAAGACGCCGTCGGGTGTGAGGAAGCCCAACCCCGTTTGGCAGGCTGAGAGCACAGCCAACTGCACGCCGTCGAGACGGAGAGCACTGATTTCGCGTGCCGAGAGTATGCCGTCGAGGGCGGAGGGATTGAAGCGGCGGTTGGCCATGGAGGCATTGGCGCCAGCCAGGTAGAGGCAACTCTCTGACAACTGGCGGTCGGCCCCCGCAGGGGTGAGTTCGACGCCGGCCTTATCGGCCTGTGCAAAGAAGCCGTGGGTGGAAAGGAACACGATGCCGTAGTTTCCCATCCGCTCACGCAGGGTTTGCTCGGTCACGCTGTCGGCACGCAGCAGACAGTCGGCATGGGCGGCCCGCACCGCACGAATGGAGTCGGTCTCAGCCCACGAACCGTCGAGGGGAGCGAGTTGGATGCCGATACCCGACATGATGCTGTAAGCCAAGGCGTCGTTGCCCGCAGAAGCATTCCCCGGCAGGGCATTCTCATAGTCCACACCGCCACAGAGCAGCATGCTGTCGCGCTTCAGGGGACGGCGGGGCTGGGTGAGCATGCGGGTGCTGGTAAGGCGATAGAGGCTTTTGCCCTCAAGCGCCGGCGGCAGGAGGTATTCGAGAGCCAGCAGGTGCAGCGGACCGTCGGGCGAGAAGTAGATGTGGTCGGATGTGCTGAGGGCTTCCACGAGGGCCGGCGTCCAGAGCAGGGTGCGCAGCGTGTCGCAAGCATATAGGGCGTCCTTCGGCGCATTGTCGTGCTCCACGGCCAGCATGGCCTGCTGCACGCTGAGGCCGCGCTCCACCTCGGTGGCAAGCAACTGTGGCAGCGCGATGACGTCAACAAAACGAGGGGCGCCGCGCTTGCCCAGCACCAGGGCGGCCAGACGTGTGGTGTCGGCCCTCTCGTAGGTGATGAACTCCACGGCTGCAGCGCGGGGTGGCAGGGCGCGCTGCACGTCGGTCCAACGAGTCTGCAGCGGTGTCAGCGCGGCTCTCCGTTCTACAGTGCTGAGCGCGGCATCGTAGGCGCGGCCCAGCTGCAGCAACAGAGCCTTGCTGAAGAGCGCCACGTCGTAGAGCAAGGAGGGAGCCTGTGCCGCCAAGGCGTAGGCATCAGTGACGAAGGGGCGCTCTGCCATCCAGTATTGCTCGCGTTCGGCTGGGGTCAGATGGGTGAAATGCTCCATCGTCCACTTACGGGCCGCGGCCAAATACTGTGTGTAGCAACGCACCGCTTCAGGTTGGGGCTTCCCTGTGTGTTGCTGTTGGAGCACAAGCGCCTTTCCCTGCTTGCGCAAGGTTTCGGCATAGGCTCTTGTGTTTCCCGTGCGGCGGTAGTAGTCGGCCAGGGGTTGCAAGGCATCGAGTGCCTCGGCAAAGCGACCGAGACGGGCCAGCACCAAGGCACGCTGCGAGAGGACGGTGCGCCGCACATCGGCCGTGGCCTGCACCAAGTGCGCTCCATCGAAGCGTGGCGAGGCGAGCAACGTGTCGAGTTGGCGCAAGGCGTCGGCATAGCGGCCCTGGCGGTAGTAGAGCTGCGCCAGTTCGCCATGCAGGGCGTAGGTCATGTCGGCATCGGCCTCACTCAAGGCAAGAGCGGCGCGGTAGCTGCGCTCGGCGGTGGCGAAATCGGCACGCAAGTAGGCCATGCCGCCACGCAGTTTGGCAAGGTCGGCCTCGTAGGCTTCGCGCCAGGCAGCCTCCATGCCTTGCCGTGCTTCGAGTGCCCGCTGCATGCTGTCGGCCGCCTGCTGCATGGTTTCGTGCAGGGCGAGCATATAGGCCGTTTCGGCCCAACTCTTGTGCAGCGGCCACCACACGAGCTGGAAGTCGGTGTCGGGCAGAGTGGCCGCGTTGCGACCTGCACGCTGCAGGGCATCGGCAGCGTCGCGCTGCAAGGTGCTGAATGCGGTGTAGGCCTCAGCGTACTGCCGTTGTTCATTTTGCTCAAAGGCTTGCATGTAGCGCTCAAAGAGGGCCTCGGGGAACACCTCAAGCTGGGCCTGCACCGAACCGGCACCAAGCAGCCACGCGGCGAGGGCGAAGAGGGTGGCGCGAAAGTGGGGAATGCACATGGGGAAAGGAGAAAGAAGTGCGGAACGAAGACAACGGAAGGGAGACGTGCCGGCTACGGGACAGGTGCTGACGCTGCAGGGCGGCTTACTTCCATGGATTGTAATTGACAATGATAAAGGCTTTGTGCTGCGCGCCCTTGTTGTGAATGGTGAGGTGCAGCACGTCGGTAGGCTTCACGGGTTGCGTCATGGTGAGGTAGCACACGCCTTGTTTCACCGTGGCCTTGGCGCAGGGGCTGCCTTGCAGCGTGAGGGTAGCATCGTAGGGTGCATTGGCATCGTAGGGCACGATGGCAAACTGCTGCGCTCCCTCGCGGCCAGTAATGTCGTAGCCTATGGTGGCGCCGCGCTTGGCCGTCACCTCAATGAGCGAGTAATGGTAGCGGCGGTCCTGCCCGTTGCGGAAACGTCCGCCCATATTGGTCACGCCGCCGTGATATTTGGCAATGCGGAAGCCCATATCGTTGAAGCCGAAGGTGCTGACGGGGTCGTTCACCGTGCACTCCCCCTTGCGGTCGATGGCGATTTCGTCCATGAGGGTCCATTTGGTGTCAAGGTTGAACTGCTGCGTCACCTTGGCCTTGGCCTGATGCTGCCTGAGGGCCTGGCAACGCTGCACCAGTTGCTGCATTTCGGCCGTAGGTTGCGACTGCTGGGCGTGCAACTGTCCGCCCAAGCAACACAGCAGCAGGAGGCAGAGCAGGGGCTGCATGCTTTCGGGCCAGAGCTCGCGCAACGAGGTGGCCAGGCTACGGCCGGCGGGAGCACTGATGCGGGCGGCGGGTTGCGGCCGGTGCTTGAGGGCGGCCTCTGCCAGCCGGTGCACATGCTCGGCATCGGGTCGCTGCGCTGGGTCGTAGTGCAGGCATTGGTGCAGCAGGCTCGCCAGTTCGGCGCTGGCATGGGTGCTGCCTAAGCGGGGCACGGGGGTGTCGGCGGTCTGCGTGGCACCGCCTCGTCCTTCCAGCACATCCACTCCCATCAGGGCGTAGAAGGTGAGTGCTCCGAGCGTCCACATGCAGGCTGCGGCGCTGCAGCTCAACTTGGCGTCGGCGGCACACTCGGGGGCAAGAAAGGCCGCACTGCGAGGCTGCTGCTGCGCTTGTGTTGGCAGCACGAAGTCGCTGCGGCGCACCTCCACCTGGTCGGGCGAGAGGCCGGCCAAGCGTGGCAGCACGTCGGGCCGCGTGCAGGTTTCCAGCCACTGCCAGGCGGCGTGCTCGGTCAGGTAGCCTGCTATGTCGTGAAGCATGACTTTCATGGTGTAAGGAGAAGGAAAATGGATGGTGGTATATATATAATAAGGTGTGTTCGATGATGCTGAGCGCACAAGTGGCGGCGTGCGCAGCACTACACAAGCAGCGGTTGTTCAACGCCTGAAGCGCACCTGCTCCACGGGCAGACTGTCGCCTCGGGCATGCAGTTCGCTCACCTCGCTGGCAGGCACGGCCCAGAAGGTGCCTTGCGTGGCACTTGCATCGCCCTTCGACACGATGCCCACGGCCATCATGCGTTTGCCCACACGGGCCATCACGGGGCCGCCGGAGTTTCCCTTGTTGATAGCGGCCGACATGGCGATGCAAGCGTCGAGTGCGCTACTGTCGGGGGTGTAGGTGAGATGCTGGCTGTTGCCGTAGACGTGCGAAATATAGTCGGCCGTACCTGCATCGCTCACGGGATAGCCCAGCACGGCGATGCGTTTGTCGGGCTGCCTGTCGAAAGCTCGCAGGTCGTCGAGTCGGGCCAGCGTGATGGTGCCGCGCAGCCCTGGCGAGGCCACATAGGCCATGTCGCCCAGTTCCATGTCGCGGCGGGTGGCTACGGGGAAGATGTTGCGCCAGTACAGGGGATGGCGGTCAGTGCCAAGGCACACTATCTGGTCGCGCCGGCGATTGATGATGAAGTCGGTGGAGTAAAATTCATAGCGCTCCATGCCACGGCTCACCACGCAGTGCGCCCTGACGTGCATCACATCGGTGCCAGCCAGCATGTTGGCCGTTTCGGCCTCCACTGCCATGCGCACGGCAGGCGACAGCTGGGCGTTGAGCGCCACGCCGTCCCACTCCTCGTCGGTAATCCACGGCTCCACGCAGTGCCGGGCTGTGACAAAGAGGCCGTCGTCGGTGAGGAAGCACGTGCCGGCCGTGGGCGCGTCAAGTTCGGCCGCCCTCACCACAAGGCTCTGGCGCCGTCCGCCTACCACGGTGTCGCGCATCAGATAGACGGAGTCGGCTTGTATGTGGTAAATGGAGGGGGCATATTGGTCGAAATCGTAGCCCGCCATACTGTCGTCGGTGCCGCGCCCTGCCAGCCACACCCAGAGCGACACGCCCGTGGCTACCAAGGCCAGCGCGGCAGCCCACCAGGCACTGCGGTGTGTGGGCAGGCTACGTGTCACGATGCCCTGGGCCTCGTCGTAGGTGCCGTCGTGGTGCACGCTGAAGGCAAAGCTGCGCTCGCCGGCGGGTGTTCCAAAGGCCAGCGTCTGCCCGTGCTTCAAGGGTGCCGTTATGCCGAGCTGTTCGCCGTCGAGGCGTATGTCGGCCCAATCGCATCGGCGCACGATGCACCATCCCTGGCCCGACTCCAGCGGCACGATGCTGGCAAAGAGGGCAGGCTCGTGCGCGGCATCGTCGGGCAGTGGCAGCGTGCACGAGGGCGTTTGCCCTATGTCAAGGGTGCGGCTGGCACAGAGCACACTGCGGTCGTGGCGCGCCCGGCCAGTTTGTGGTTTCAGTTGGTAGTACATGTACGTAGAATAAGGGGCATGCCCTGCACGAGTGCCTGGTCGTACACCTGCACATTCTTGCCCGTGGCATCGCGTCGAAGGTCGTCGAAGGCGCGCAGGTCGTAGTGCACCATTTGCTTTCGCAGGGCGCGTTTCAGAGTGATGTCGGCCTCCACGCGCGCCATTTCCTCGTCGGTGGGCGGACGGTAGCCCAAAATGAGTTCCTCCACGCTCCAGCGGTTATGCTCCACTTCGGTGAGCACGGCAATCTCGTCGGCCGAGAGAGCCAAGTAGTCGTCAGCGCCGGCCGTATCGTGCCCCACGGAGTGCAACTTGCTTTGAAGCGTCATGGCGTGGTAGAGGTTGGAATATTGCTTCGTGACGCTCTGCAAGGCGTGCCACAGGGGCTGCAGCCGCGCGGTGTCGATGATGGCGGGCGCGGTGATGGGGGCGTCCTGGGGCAGACTGAAGCAATGGTCGTAGACGTAGTTCACGCACTGTGCCATGCGTAGCAGCGGCGGGAGCACGGCGGGGTTGCAGTCGGGCAAGCCGAAGGGGCGGAGTGTGGGGCAGGCGCCGTTGTCAATGGCCAGTTGTGGCAGGGTGCTGTCGTGGGTATAGCACAGCACGGGTATGCGGTGCTCCCACACCTCGCGTGGCAAGGCCCAGGCCGCCTCGGTGTTGAGCGCTGTCTGGTCGCTGCATAGGGCGAGCGTCAGGAGTTGTCGGGGCGAGCGTGCCCACTCGCCGAGTTTGCGCCTCACCACATCGTGCTGCAGGTTGGCGTGCACAAACTCCCACTCCACGTCGACAAAGTCCTTGCGCTGCCCCTCATAGCGGGGCTTGTGCAGGGTGAGCGTAGGCTGTGCGTCGTGCAGGTGCAGGGTGCGGTGCCAAGCGTGCTCAAAGAGGGGCTCGTAGCGCTGCACAAAGGCATCGCGCTCCGCCGCCACGTCGTCGCCTATCACGGTGATGCGTGTGCGCAGCCGGTTGTCGCGGCAGTAGTTGGGATAATGCGCCACCAGCGCCGCATGCAGTGCCAGCGCCTGTGCCATGTGCCCGAAGCCCAGCAGCACGAGGTGCACCGTCGTCTCGCTGTCGCGACTGATGGGTTCGCGGTCGAGGGGTGTGCAGGTCCACGTGGCGCCCTGTAGCGGCACGAGCAGCTGCATGGCCAGCAGGTCGTAGGGCGTGAGTGCCACCACATCGAAGGCGCGCGTCACCTGCTCTGGCAGGCCTTGCGTTTGTATGTGATGCACCAGTGCCGCGCTCTGCAGCAGCAGGCAGCAGGGGGCAGCGGCATGTGGAGCGGCGCCCTCGGGCGGCTGGACAGCGGCGGCCTCAGCATACAGGCGTTGCAGTGCCGCGGCGTCGTCGCTCTCCTTAAAAACCACATCACCGGCAACCCGGGCACGGGCCGCCAGTGATGCATCATGGGGATACTTGCTTATGACAAGCATGAAGTGTCAGTGTATTAGTTGGTGCGGAGCACGTATCTGTTGTAAACGGAACCGCGGTTCACGATTTTGATGACGAACAGACCGGTCCAGCGGGGCACGAAAGTGCACACGCAGTTATCGGTGTAGTCAACATCCTTGTCAATGAGGTTGCCGTTCTGGTCGTACACGTAGAGATCGAGGTCAGTGTCGCCATCGCCAACCACAGTCACGATACCCGTTTCGCCAGCGCGGAAGTTCACACGATACACGTCAGTACCATGTGCATTAACGCTGCTCACTGCATACTTCGGGCCGCCTACGGCGCCGCGTACGTTGTTCTTCACCTGATCAATGAGGGCGTTGAGCACACCGTCGTTCTTGGCGAGTTCCTTGGCATCGGCCAGCAGCTGTGCGGGGTCAAGGCACACCTTGCCGCTCTTCGCGCCCTGGTCGGCCTGTCCGCCCTGGGTTTCGGCTTTCTCACGAGCCTCCTGGGTCATACCAGCCTGCTTAGCCATGCGTGCAGCCTGAATGAGGGAGAGGGCGTCGCCATGGGCGTAGCCATACTTCGAGAGTTCGGCAGCCACCTGTACGGCGGTTTCAGAAGCGGGAACGGAAGCAGCTTCGGGCTTTTCTTCCTGAGCCATCAATGCTACGGGGAGCATGAAAGCTACGATTGCAAACAGTTTCTTCATAATAGAATGTTATTAGAAAATGAATAAAAAGATCCTGTAAGAATAGCATGAAGTTCTGCATCAAACCCTGCTGGCAAAAGTTCCGTGTCAGTGTGGCTCAGTTCCATGCTTCACGTTGCAAATGTAACGATTTTCAAAATATACAGATTCCATTTTTCAAGAAAAAAGTGGTAAATGCTTTTTCTTATCGAGACTCTGACACGTTTTCCAGCGCCTGAAGCCACCCGCTCTCGCGGTTATCATGGCCTACACGCCCCCAGTTTTCACCAGGGCGGCAGCAAGTTCTGACGGGGTGAGGGCTTGCTCCATATAGTTGCTACGTAAAAATTTTTACGTACGACGTGATATTTTTTACGTACGACGTGATATTTTTTACGTAGCACCCCGTTTTACTCCTCAGCGGCCCCGCAAAAAACTGTCTTATACTGATATAGGTAGACACATTTAGTATCCATTAATAACCCAAACAACTTACTAAATGAGTCGTAAAAATCAGAAGTACAGCGAAGCATTC
>SFEP01000059.1 GCA_004557185.1 Bacteroidales bacterium | reverse complement strand
GACCTACGCCCTGCCCGACGATGTGGTGAAAGAACACATTGCCGCCAAAGTGGACAACGGCGTGCTCACCATCACCATGCCAAAGCTGACCAAAGCCGAGGAAAAGCAGATACAGCGCACCATCGACATTGCCTAAAACCCACCGCACTGGCAGCCCCAACTCAAGGCTCACAGGCCGACGGAAACCACCGCGTTCCCGTCGGCCTTATTTGTGGTGTGGACGTGGGCGGCGGGCACTTTACCCCACCCAACCGCGGTAATTCGTCATCTTTCACCAACAAAACACGCTGCATATGGCATCATTTTAAGCATCTTTATTATTTTTGCATCGTTAGAACGCACTTTCAAGAGATTAAACCATGTCTCACCCTTAAAAAACAGATTCAAGGGCGGCTGCCTATCCTTTCAGAAAAATGGGGATGAAGAGCCACGCTACATCAACACACAAACGGTCTTTCATCCCATACACCCGCCCCACAACCCAGACAGTTTTCTCAGAAATCAAGAACGGTGCACCAGGTGTGTAACCTCTTGCAGTTCCTCAGTATTTAATTCATTTCAAACCATTAACTACCGAAGGAAGCGACATCGTCTTGGTTCTACGTGCTTTTCTGAGCCAATGGCTCTTGTTCCCTCCCAACATCACGAGTCTACGTCATACGATGAGCGTATTTGGCGGATTATCATGCCTCTTTGTCGGGCAGGATTTTCTGTTCGTACATCAAACTCATACTACTTGGTCGTACGATGGAGGGAGACGGGCAACGAAGAGTCTGCTTTCTTCATTTTCTCAAGACAATCATGAAAACTTACAAATCTCTTTGGTACGTTCTATTCACACTGATGCTGGCCTGCGGCGCCATGTTCACTTTCTCCTCCTGCGACGACGATGAAGAAGACGACAACGGCGGCAGCGGCAGCGGCAACTACACACTCGTCGGCACATGGAAATGTGTCTCTGATGACGCCGATGACTATCTGGTTAGAACCTTCAAGAAGGACGGCACGGGCGTGGAAGTAGAGTATATCAATGGCAAAAAAGATAACGAAGCACAGTTCCAATATCTTTACGAAGAGAACTATGTTATCATTTCATACACTAACAACTACGGCGATTCGTACATGACCGACCAGTACAGAATTGAATGGAAGAATAAGGACAAGTACAACCTTATTGACATGGATATGGATAAAGAAACATGGGTTAGACAATAAAAGCAAAGATGCTCAAGCCAGAGCCTCAGCTAAGAGGCGTGACTTGACGCCATCTTTCCGACAATAACTCATCAGAGCAGCGCCTCCTCCCCCACGAGTAGACGCTGCTTTTTTTATCTCGTTCGCAGCACGGCCTACGGCTCCAAGCATTTCAGCCGTCGTCCTTTGGGCAACGGGAATGCTTTTCCATGACACACAATCCCACCTCCAAGGCACTCTAATATTTCCAAGAAAATTTCCATGCCTTGAAAATATTTTGTCAACGCCTGAAAAAAATTTTTCAAGGCATGAAAAAAATTTTTCACGCGTTGACAAAAAATTTTCACGCGTGGCCATTTTTTCTGAAAATAATCTTGTGTGCGCTACGCCCTATGTGCGTTCAACGATACGCCTGCGACAAACTCCTTGACAAGAAAGGACGCACGGAAAAATGCGGGCGGATATGCTGCGAGCGGCGGGATGCTTTCACTGACGAGCAAGTTGAGAAAGGAGACTTGAAAGCTGTTAAGCTGAGACATATTAGCCTATTCTCTTTCTTCTCAACGCCTCTCACAGGTGGTATATACACAAAGCGTGGGGTGGAGATTTGTGCAGACGGGACGGGTTTGCTAATTTTGCCGCGAAAACATCCCTCCCCGACCCGCTCATCAAGACATGGCCACGTCCATCATCAGTTGTGCTTCCACCCTTTCAACGACGGCAACGGACGTTACAGGCGCATGCTTCACATTCTGTATCTGGTCGGAGCCACCCTGCTCTCCCGAGTAAACGTAACCGAAAAGGGGAAACGGGGACAGAGGGAGCGGAATATGTACCCGAAAAAGGCTTTTAGGGCACATCCGTCTGCGAGCGCACACGGCGCTGCCCGGCAGGCGGCACTCCTTATTATATATATGACACCCCACAGGCAGCACCTCACTCCTCAGCACATATAGGAGCGGCGGACGCAGCCTACAACACCTCCCAACACCATGAGCGACGGAAACTACAACCGCAACCTGCTTCCCTACAAACCCTTTCAGAGCGGCCTGAAAACGGGACGCGCACAAATGCACACCCTGGCGCTCCAAGCCTTCGCCAAATGGCTGGACGAACAGGGCTTCGACCCTGCTACACAACAGCAGCACCTGCTGCGCTTGCGCGAACTGCTACCCCTGTAAAAGCAGCAGCCGCGACCACTGGCACGCACACCGCTGCAAGCGACTGCGATGCCGAGAAAAAAAGTATGCACCTTGTGTGGTTGAGAGAAAATGCGTATTTTTGCGCGCAATAAAAATCCCCACTTTTATGACTTCTGATTTTATTGCTGACAAAATCGTGATGGACGGTCTGACGTACGACGATGTCCTTTTAGTTCCCGCTTACTCTGAAGTTCTGCCCCGCACAGTGTCGCTTGCCACGAAGTTTTCGCGCAACATCGACCTGCAAATCCCCTTTGTCACCGCTGCCATGGACACGGTGACCGAGGCCACGATGGCAATCGCCATTGCCCGCGAGGGCGGCATCGGCGTCATTCACAAGAACATGACGATTGAGGACCAAGCACGACAGGTAGCCATTGTGAAGCGTGCCGAGAACGGCATGATTTACGACCCCGTGACGATTAAGCGATATAAGACGGTGGGAGACGCCCTCGCCATCATGCACGAGTACCACATCGGCGGCATTCCCGTAGTGGACGATGACATGCACCTGGTAGGCATCGTGACCAACCGCGACCTGCGCTTTGAACACGCCCTCGACAAACGCATCGACCAGGTGATGACAAGCGAGAACCTTGTGACCACCGACCAGCAGACCGACTTGCACGCCGCTGCAAGCATTCTGAAGCAAAACAAAATTGAGAAACTCCCCGTAATCGACAAGGAAGGACGCCTTGTCGGACTGATTACGTATAAAGATATCACCAAGGCCAAAGACAAGCCCATGGCCTGCAAGGATGCCAAAGGCCGTCTGCGTGTGGCAGCCGGCGTGGGCGTGACCAACGACACGCTGCAACGCATGGAAGCCCTGATACAGGCCGGTGCCGACGCCATTGTGATTGACACCGCCCACGGTCACTCCAAGTTTGTTATCGAGAAACTGAAAGAGGCCAAGTCGTGCTTCACGGGTGTGGACATCGTGGTGGGCAACGTGGCTACGGGCGATGCAGCCCGCATGCTGGCCGAAGCTGGTGCCGACGCCGTGAAAGTGGGCATTGGCCCGGGCTCCATCTGCACTACCCGCGTGGTGGCTGGCGTAGGTGTGCCTCAACTCTCGGCTGTCTACGACGTGGCTTGCGCCCTGAAGGGCACGGGTATCCCCCTCATTGCCGACGGTGGTCTGCGCTATAGCGGCGATGTGGTGAAGGCTCTGGCAGCCGGCGGATACAGCGTCATGATCGGTTCGCTTGTGGCCGGCACAGAGGAGAGCCCCGGCGAAACCATCATCTTCAACGGCCGTAAGTTCAAAACCTACCGCGGCATGGGCTCCCTCGAAGCCATGGAGAACGGCTCGAAAGACCGCTACTTCCAGGGCAACGTGAAGGATGCCAAGAAACTGGTGCCCGAGGGCATTGCCGGACGTGTACCTTACAAAGGCACTGTGCAGGAAGTCATCTACCAGATGGTGGGCGGCCTGCGCAGCGGCATGGGCTACTGCGGCGCCGCTACCATTGAGAAGTTGCACGACGCCAAGTTCACTCGCATCACCAACGCCGGCGTACTCGAAAGCCACCCGCACGACATTACCATCACCAGCGAAGCACCCAACTACAGCCGCGGAGGCGAATAATTACGCCTTACTCCCAGCCGTGCGGCTCGCGTCTTGGCCCAACAGCCACACCACACAGTGGCGCAGCCGCCAGGTGCACTTTCCTAATAAGCATCATGAGACACATATTTTTCCCCCTCTTCGCCCTGGCTATGACAGCCGGGGCGCAGTCGGCCTCAGACCCCGTGCTGATGACCATCAACGGCAAGCCCGTGACAAAAGCCGAATTTGAGTATTCCTATTATAAAAACAGCAGCGTAGAGGGTGCTGTGGAGCAGAAGTCCGTACGCGAATACGTGCCGATGTTCATCAACTACAAGCTCAAGGTGGCAGCCGCCGAGGCCGCGGGGCTTGACACGCTCAGCAGCTTCAAGCAGGAGTTTCGCACCTACCGCGACATGCAGCTCACGCCCTACATGGTGGACCAGGCTTACATCGACTCCATCGCTCACGGCGTGTACGACCGTACCCTCAAGCAGCTCGGTGGCAAAGACCTCATACGCCCCGCGCACATCCTCATTGCCGTAGCACAAAAAGCCACCGACGTGCAGAAGCAGGCTGCCAAGGCCAAAGCCGACTCCATTTACCAAGCCCTGCAAGGAGGTGCCGACTTTGCACAGATGGCTAAGCAATTCTCGGCCGACACGGGCAGCAAGGAACAGGGCGGACAGCTCCCCCTGCTCGGCCCCGGCGCTACGGTGAAAGAGTTTGAAGAGGCTGCCTACGCCCTGAAGACGGGCGAAACGTCGCAGCCCGTGCTCTCGCCCTTCGGCTACCACATCATACGCATGACGGAACGCAAGCCCCTCGACCCGTACGACTCTGTGAAGGTGCAGATCATGGCCATGCTCAAGCAGAACAACATTGAGGAAGCATCGGCCGAGCACCGCATCAAGCAAATAGTGGATGCCTCGAACGGACGTCTGACCCGCGAGGCCGTGCTCGACAGCGTGCTGGCCGCACACATCGACCACGAACCGTCTCTGCGCTACCTTGTGCAGGAGTATCACGACGGCCTGCTGCTCTACGAAATCAGCAAACGCGAGGTGTGGGATGCCGCTGCCACCGACACGCTGGGACTGACGGCTTGGTACAAGCAGCATAAAAAGGACTATGCTTGGACAGAACCTCACTTCAAGGGCTACGTGTACCACCTAAAGAACGTGAAGCAGGAAAAGGATGTGAAGAAATTCCTGAAGAAACACGCCGACGGCGAATGGCGCAAACTGCTGAAAGAAACATTCAATCAAGACTCCGTAAGCGTCAGCATTTCAGGTCCCTACCTTTGCAAAGCCGGCGACAACCGCTACATCGATGCCTACGGCTTCAAGAAAGGCAATGAGACGAAACCTATGAACGGCTTTGTGAAGACTGGCGTGTATGGCAAAAAGCTGAAGCAGCCTAAATCGTTCCTCGACGTGAAAGCCCAGGTAACAAATGACTACCAGGCCGAAAAGGAGAAACTGTGGGTGGAAACGCTCCGCCGCCGGTTTACCTTCACCGTCGACGAGCAGGTGCTGAGCACCATCAAGGAGATGCCTGCCGCCAAGCAATAAGCCCGACGTTTCACCCTACCTTGCAAACATGAACATCAGACTCTTTCTATCAGCACTCGGCTTGTGCGCCCTCAGTGCCACTGCACAGAAGAACGTAGTGGACGAGGTGATATGGGTTGTGGGCGACTCGCCCATTCTCCTCTCAGAGGTTGAAGAGACCCGCATCAGCATGGAAATGCACGGCACCCCCATCGACAACCCCTACTGCACCATTCCCGAGCAGCTGGCCGTGAACAAACTCTTTCTGCACCAGGCAGAACTCGACAGTGTGAGCGTGTCGGAGTCCGACATCATTGCAGCCGTCGACGAGCAAGTGAACGAATACATTCAGGTGTATGGTTCGCGTGAGGCGCTGGAAGCCGTGATGCACCGCAAACTCTCGCAGATGCGTGAGTTCTGGAAAACGCAACAGCGCGAGGGCTACATGATTTCGCAGGTAAAAGAGGGCATTGCAAGCCACGTAAACGCCACACCGGCCGAGGTGCGCGAGTACTTCAAGCACCAGCCTGCCGATAGCCTGCCCTTCATACCCACACAGGTAGAGGTGCAAATCATCACAGCACAGCCGCAGGTGTCGCGCGCCGAGGTGGAACGCATCGAAAGCCGGCTGCGCGAGTTTGCACGCAGGGTCAACAGCGGCGAAAGCGAATTCTCAACCCTCGCCAAGTTCTACTCTGAGGACGGGTCGGCACGCAACGGCGGCGAACTGGGCTACACAGGCCGCAACCAGTGGGTGCCTGAGTTTGCCAATGTGGCCTTCAGCCTGAACGACCCGAAGAAAGTGTCGAAAATCGTACGCACAGAGTTTGGCTACCACATCATCCAGCTCATCGACAAGCGCGGCGACAAAATCAACGTGCGACACATTCTGCTGAAGCCGAAAATCGACCAAAGCGAGGTGGATAAGAACCTTGCACGCCTCGACTCCATAGCCGACGACATCCGCTCAAGCAAATTCACCTTCGACGCCGCAGCCCAAGTGCTCTCTGACGACAAGGACACGCGCAACAACAAGGGCCTGATGGCCAACGATGCCACGCTGAGCTCGCGTTTCCAGATGAAGGACCTGCCCCAGGACATTGCCAAGGTGGTCGACACACTGCAGGTGGGCCAAGTGTCGAGCGCCTTTGAGTACACTAACGAGCGTGGCCAGAAGGTGTGCGCTATTGTGAAACTGAAAAACCGCATCGACGGACACAAGGCCAACATGACTGAGGACTTCCAGGTGCTGCGCGACGTGGTGATAAACAAACGCCGCGAGGAAAAGGTGGAAGAATGGATTGAAAAGAAAATCGCCTCAACCTACGTGCGCATCAGCCCCAACTGGCGCGGCTGCGACTTCCGCTACAAGGGCTGGGTGAAGTAACGGCACCACCAGCCTTACTCCTGACGCCAGCCTGGCTACACAACGCACGGGAGTGAAACCTGCACAGCGGCCGGTTTCACTCCCGCGTATCTATTTAAGGCGGGGCCAATTTTTCCCTCCGAATAATATTTAGTAGTTGGATACTTACGTTGAAGATGGCGGAGTTCTCACCGCCAACCTCTCCTCTACCCCGCACCACCGCAAACATTCACTTTTTCGAACCGTGAGAAAACTCTTGCTTTACGTGGCACTGTTAGCCGCCACAACGGTATGGGCACTGCCCTACGTCACCCCACCGCAGACCCCGCGCAAACCGGCGGACGACAAACGCATCACGCTGAACCATGCTGACAACCTGTGGTTCAACGAACGCGAAATGAGCGGCGCACAACGCCTCAGCGGCAAGGTGGTGCTCAGCCACGCCGGCATGGTGATGCACTGCGACAGCGCCGTGCTCTACAACGCCTCACAAACGTTCGACGCCTTTGGCCACGTGCGCATCGTCCAGGGCGACACCCTGTCGCTCGAGGGAGACCGCCTGCATTATGACGGCGAAACGCAGATTGCGGAAATGCGTCAGGGCGTGGTGATGAAACACCGCGAACAGACACTCTTCACCGACAGCCTGAACTACGACCGACTCTACAGCATGGGCTACTTCTTCGAGGGCGGACGCCTGGTCGACGCCGACAACACGCTCACCGCCGACTGGGGCGAATACCACACCGACACGCGCAAGGCATCGTTCAATTATAACGTGGAACTCCTGAACGCGAAATTCCGCCTACTCACCGATACACTGCACTACGACACCCAGACGAAATGGGCCGAGGTGGTGGGCAAGTCGAACATCTACTCGGGGCAGGACCGCATGTACACCGAGCACGGTTTCTACAACTCCGACACCGAGCAGGTGCGCCTTTACGAGGGGACGCAAGCCTACGGCAAAGACCGCGTCATGAAGGGCGACACCGTGTTTTACGACAAGCACACGGGGCTCATGGAGGCCTTCGGCCACGTGTCGTGCGAGGACACGAAGAACAAGAACCTGCTCACGGGCGACTATGCCTGGAGCAACGACATCACCGGCGAAGCCATGGCCACAGGGCACGCCCTGGCACGCGACTTCTCGCAGGGCGACGACACACTCTATGTGCACGCCGACACCCTGCGCATGTTTACCTACCACATACGCACCGACTCCGTCTACCGCACCCTGCACGGCTACTTCCACGCCCGTGCCTACCGCACCGATGTGCAGGGAGTGGCCGACAGTTTGGTGTTCTCCACACGCAGCAAGGTGCTCACCCTCTACCGCGACCCCATTGTCTGGAACGACAAGCAGCAGATTGTGGGCGAAGAAATCAGCGTCTTCCTCAACGACTCTACCATCGACTCGGCCTACGTCGACCGTCAGGCACTCCTCGTGGAGCGGCTGGACTCCCTGCATTTCAACCAAGTGGCGTCGAACCAGATGCGCTCGTATTACGAAAACGGCGAGATGCGCGAAAACCAAGCCTTGGGCAACGTGATGGTGGTCAATTTCCCCCTCGAAAAGGACAGCCTCATTCTTTACCAGAACTATGTGGAAACGGCCAAGGCCCGCATGTTCATGGCCAACAAAAAGTTGCAGAAAATCTGGGCACCAGCCTCCCAGTGTGCCCTCTACCCCATCGGTCTGGCGCCCAAGGAGCGCACCTTCCTGCCTGGCTTCGCATGGTTCGACTACATCCGCCCGCTTTCGCCTGACGATGTATTCAACTGGCGCGGCAAACGCGCTGGCACTACGCTCAAACCGTCGATACGACGGAGCGCGCCGCTGCAGAACCTCTGATGCACTCGCCGTACCCGCACTGCGCTGAGCATTTACCTTTTTCACCACACCATAGCCCTCAAGTTCATGCCTGACATCATACACCTCCTGCCCGACGCCGTAGCCAACCAAATTGCCGCTGGCGAAGTGATACAACGCCCCGCCTCCATCATCAAAGAACTGGTGGAAAATGCCATCGATGCACACGCCACACGCATTCAAGTGGTAGTGGAGGATGCTGGAAAATCGCTGGTGCAAGTCATCGACAACGGCTGCGGTATGAGCGGCACCGACGCCCGCCTGAGTTTTGAGCGCCACGCCACATCCAAAATAGCGAAAGCTCACGACCTTTTCGGCCTGCGCACCATGGGTTTCCGTGGCGAAGCACTTGCCTCCATTGCCGCAGTGGCACAGGTCGAACTGCGCACACGCCAAGAAAAAGATGAACTGGGCACCTGCATCCTGATGGAGGGCTCGCGCCTCATCAGTCAAGAGAGCATAGCCTGCCCCGTAGGTGCCAACTTTGCCGTGCGCAACGTCTTCTTCAATATCCCGGCACGACGCAAGTTCCTGAAATCTAACCAAACGGAACTCTCGAACATCATGACGGAGCTCGAACGCATTGCCCTGGCCAACCCCGACCGCGCATTCTCCCTGCACCAAGGCACCACACTCATGGTCGACCTGCCCAAGGGCAACTTCCGCCAGCGCATCGTGCAACTCTTTGGCCGCAAAATGGACGCCTTGCTCGTACCCGTCGAGGTCAACACCACGCTGGCTCGCATTTCGGGCTTTGTGGGCACGCCCAAAGCGGCACGACGCAAGAGCCCGCACCAGTTCATGTTTGTCAACGGCCGTTTCATGAAACACCCCTACTTCACCAAGGCGGTCCTCACCGCCTTCGAGCGCCTCATACCCGACGGCCAGCAGGTGCCCTACTTCCTGCAGTTTGAGGTTGACCCCGCACGCATCGACGTGAACATTCACCCCACCAAGACCGAAATCAAGTTTGAGGACGACAGTGCCATCTGGCAAATCCTGCTGGCTGCCGTGCGGGAGTCCTTGGGTAAATACGGTGCCACGCCCGCCATCGATTTCGACACAGAGGGCTGCCCCGACATTCCGGCCTTCACGCCCCGCACCGAGGGTTTCGCACCGCAGCCGCCACAACTGCATCTCAATCCGCAGTACAACCCCTTCCACACCACCCATTCTGCCGAAGCCACGTCCGATGCCCCCCACACCGGGCATGCGCAAGTAGAGGGCAGTTTCCAGTCTGCCGCCCTGCATTGGGACGAGCACGATGCGCCCCACACACCCACACTCAGCACAGCTGCCAACCACCCTCCCCCCACTGTGCAAACCCCACAAGCACCTGCTCACTGGGAGGATGCCTACCATATGGCACAGCAAGCGCCTTCGCAGCCTGCCGACACGCACGACACCCCCCAGCCCCAACTCTACGACAACCTGCCCACAGGAGCCAACAAAGAGGGCTGGCAAAGTGCACCCAGTGAGTTTCTGCAATACCACGGCCGCTACATCGTCACGCCCCTCAACTCGGGTCTGGCCCTCATCGACCAGCACAGAGCTCACGTACGTATATTATATGAGCAGTACATGAAGCAGCTCACCGCCCACAAGGCCCCCAGCCAGCACCTGCTCTTTCCCGAGATGCTCACCCTCTCGCCCTCCGAGAGCGTCGTGTTCGAGTCGCTGCTGCCCGAACTGCAAGCCGTCGGTTTCGACATTTCGCCGCTCGGCGGCGGCAGTTTCTCAATACTCGGCACACCGCTCGCCACCGAGGGCCTCGCACCGCAAGCCATTCTGCAAGGCATCCTCAGCGACGCCATGCAGGGGCAGGCCAATGCCGCCGAGGCCACACACCACCTCGTGGCAAATGCACTGGCCCACAAGGTGGCCATGCCCGTGGGGCAATATCTCAGCACAGCCGAGATGGCCGCGCTCATCGAGCAACTCTTCACCTGCTCCACCCCCAATCTCACACCGGGCGGTGCACCCACACTCATCATCCTCAAGCAAGAACAGATAGAAAAAGAGTTCTGACCGATACACAAGCCGATAAGTGGCTGCCTTAACCCGACCACGAGTATCATACCCCACACAGCCAACCAATAAAGGGCCCCAACCAACGCACACGTTTCAAATACGCATACACAAACATTTTTTAGGCGATTTTGCAAACCGACTCAGCGTAAAACCGCCGCTTGAATGCGCAACAAAGCAGAAAATCAAGGGAAACATAGCTTTTTGTGCAATCTTTTTATCTTAAAAATTTGTACACATGAAATTGTTATGCTTATCTTTGCAACGGATTACGGCGTAGAAGCGCGAAATACCGCCCATGCGTAACGTAACAAACAGCGAAACAAACAACTTATTAATAGTACAAATCATCAAGTTATGAGAAAGTTAATGATTGCACTTGCCTTTGTGGGCCTCTCGTCCGCATCGGCCTTTGCTCAGGACGTTGAAGTCCCGACCAAAAAGTACAGTGTTGCCACCAACTCTTTCTGGGCTAACTGGTACGTGAGCGCTGGCTTCGCAGCCAACGGTTCTTACACCTCCCAGGAGGATTGCTGCAACAAGAACCCCTTCAGCGTAGACCGCGGAACCCTCGGTTTCAACGTGTCCGTTGGTAAGTGGTTCACCCCCAGCATCGGTCTCCGCACCAAGTTCGACGGTCTCTGGCTCAAGCAGGTGAACACACGCGATGTACACCCCTCCTACAAGTTCTACAACATCCACGAGGACCTTATGTTCAACCTCTCGAACATGTTCTGTGGCTACAACGAAAAGCGTATCTGGAACTTCATTCCTTACGTAGGTCTTGGTTACATCCACAACTTCACCATCGGCAACGGCGACCTCTCTTACAACGTTGGTTTGCTCAACAACTTCCGCGTAAGCAAGCACTTCCAGATCTTCCTCGACCTGTACGCTGCTGCATTCGAAGGCACTGTGGATGCCGCTAACCCTGACCCCTGGGGAGCTTACGGCAAGAACTCGCTCCGCCACTGGGACAAGTACGTAGGTGCCAGCGTAGGTGTTACTTACAACCTCGGCAAGTGCACTTGGGAGAAGACTCCTGACGTAGACGCCCTCATCGCTATGAACAAGGAGCAGATGGACGCCCTCAACCAGTCGCTCGAAGAGAGCAAGGCTGAAGCAGCTCGTCTCCGCGAGATGCTCGCCAACCAGAAGCCTGCTCAGGCCGTCGTCGAAACCAAGAAGGAACTCGTAGCTACCGCTGCCAGCGTATTCTTCAACATCAACTCTGCTAAGGTGGCCAGCCGCAAGGATCTGGTTAACGTGAAGGAAATCGCTGAGTACGCTAAGGCCAACAACGCCAAGATCGTTGTCAGTGGTTATGCCGACAGCAAGACCGGTTCCGCAGCTTACAACCAGCAGCTCTCCCAGAAGCGTGCTGAGACTGTGGCCAACGAGCTCGTTAAGATGGGTGTCAACCGCGACAACATCATCATCGAGGCTAAGGGCGGTGTGGACAACCTCTCTCCGTTCTCTTACAACCGCCGTGCTACGGTTAAGGTTCAGTAATTGACAAACCTTCGCGACAGACGCGAAAACCATAACAAAGGGTTGAACTCTCCAAGGGTTCAACCCTTTTTCTTTGTCTCATACAGTTCTGCCGCCTCTGCTTATTGTTGAAATCTCCAAGAGTCCAACCCTTTTCTTGATTCCTTCTCCCCTCTCTGACCGCATCAATGCCCCACAGCATGCCCAGCGGCAAATCCACAATTCCCCTGGTCAGCCCACCGCAACATGGCATGCACCTCGCACCACCTCACCCCGCCTCCTCATCCCATCAGCCCCACCATCACGGCTCATGCTACCACACGTAACCACCACAAGCATAGCCATCTTCTGAAACCTCCAATACCACTCTCAAAGCCGCTTTATTCGTTGTTCACGGTCACGTGCAACGTTGCCCACGGCCATGTGCAACGTCGCCCACGGCCACGTGCAACGTTATCCACGCCCGTGAACAACGAACAAAGGCGCATGGACTGACGTTACGAGCTTGGGGTGAAACGGTAATTCACACAGAAGTGACAAGCACACCAGAGTAAACGGCAGGTGAGGAAAGGGCTGAAAGGCTGGGCTCAACCCTTCAAACGAGAATGCGTTCATCATCGTGGGACACAACTGACAGCTGAGGAGAATTCTTCATTGGGAACACGGCGGCTATGTGATGTGTTACAAATGATTGCTGTCCGCTAAAACTTTTTGATCACCAAAAAGAAATCTCACGAGGGTGATTCGTGAGATTCGCGCTCTATAGATTTCCATCCGGCAACAGACATTCGGATAGGCCAAAAAGAGGGTGTCGTCAATATAATGTTTTATGACGACACCTTCTCTCAACAAGAACATGTTCCTTAAGTCGCATTAGTAAAACTAACACGGATTTGGAGCATGCTCAGAGACGTAAGCATCTATTACTGTCCGCTAAACCCTACGACTACACCCCTAACTTTCCGAAAGACAGAAGTGTGGTATTCGGCTTATCATGGACAAGCCCCTTTGTCAAAAAATTATTGGTGTCCGCTAAAAAAAACTTTGGTAATTTCAGGGACTTCTATTTTCTCGGACAGCCAATATACTGGACGCACAAGTAGTCTTTTGGTTGCTGTAAAGGGACAGAATATGCCTCAAAATAGCAAATATAGCCATCCACGGTTAGGTTTATGTCGTGTGAGAGACGGAATTTTTAGCGGACAGCCGTTGTTACCTCTTAAGAGGGGGCTTGTCTTTCGCCAAAAACCGTATT
>SFEP01000097.1 GCA_004557185.1 Bacteroidales bacterium | reverse complement strand
GCAAAGTCGCGGGCAATGTCCTCGCCGCTGATGCCGAGAAGCTGCATCTGGCGAAAGAAATCGGGCATGGCATGCTCGCGGAAGTAGGTGCGCCGCTCCGCCAGGATGCGTTGCTGCGCATCGGGGCTCACATAGTAGCCCATGCCACGCTTGGCATATATCACGCCGCGGGCGGCGAGCAGGTCGTAAGCCTTCACGGTGGTGTTGGCATTCACTTCGAGCAGCGCGGCGTATTCTCTGACGCCCGGCACTCGAGCCTCGGCGGCATATTCGCCGCACAGTATCTCGTCGCTCAGGCGCTCCGCTATCTGCTGGAAAATAGGCATTCCGTCTTTAAAGTTCATCGCTTCAGGTATTTTTCAGACAACGAAGGTTCAATCACTTGCATGCGGGTCATCAGGCGGTAGGCACCCCACAGGCTGAAGGTCAGCACCAGCACGCACACCACAACCAGTGCAGTTACCAGTGCCGTGGGCGATGCCAGGTAACCCAGCGCGGTATATACCACAGAGGGCCACTGCACATTGAGCAGCAAAACCAGGTTAAAGCCGAGCACCACTAACGCCATCGACGTCTTGATGAAACTGTGCTTGCGAAACCATGCACTGCCCAGCACATAGAAGCTCAGCAAACTCAGGTGCATCAGTATCTCAGCCATATAAGCCAGCCACGCGGGACAGGTGTCGGCCACCTCGCCGCACATGATGCGGGCCTCCTGGCCTATGCTCAGCGAGGGCAGCATGCCACGCAGCACATCGAGCGTCACCCAGCCGGTGGGCACGCCGCGCAGCCACATCACTACGCATTGCAGGGTGTCGACAAAGGCAAGCACCACCACCATGCACAGGGGCAGCAGCACAAGGGTCTGCAGCAGGCGACCCACATACTTCTCCATCTGGCTGGCGGGCAGCATCATGAAGTTCATGCGCTGCTGCTTGATAGCGAGGTCCTGAAAGGGCAGCGAAGCGCACACCATGACAATCAGCCAAAACGCCACTTGCAGCATTTCACTCAGTGTGAAACGATAGAATTGGCGCGCATCGGGGTACATAAAGCGGTCTGACAGGCAACCGATGCACACAAACGAAAGGCCCACAAAGGCACCCAGCAGCAGGCTGCGGTAGGTTTTGATGCGCTGGGCTATGTCGAGGCGCATCATATTCAGAAAACGGTGAAGGTCAAACGATTTCATATATAAAAATGTCAGGTTGGTGTCGTGGGCGGCGCAGGTCACGCACTTTCGGTCAATGGCAACAGCGTGCCTGCGCCGCATCGCGACGGTGGTTAACATACGGTATCTTCAAATTCTCATCAGGCTGTGCTACACCTCCTCGCTGCTGCTTGCGCCATAAAGGCTGGCGGGCAGTTTGCCCTGCTCGGCACAGCAGAACACGAGTTCCAGGTTCACGGCCGACTCGTCAGTCTCACCCTCAGCGGGCACCAGCACCAGGTTGCCCTGCAACGAGGGTTGCACCATCAGGGCGTCGGCGGTCGAAGCCGAGGTCGGACGCTCCTCAACGCGTACGGCGGCTGCAATGTCGTTCATGCTTCGGTCAAGCAGCAGGCGCGTGCCCTCAATCATCACCACGTGGTCAAGCAGCATCTCCACGTCGCGCACCTGGTGGGTGGAGAGCACCATGAGGCGTTCGTCCGTCATGCAGCGCGCCACCACTTTGCGGAACACGCTCTTCGACGGAATGTCAAGCCCGTTCGTAGGCTCGTCCATCAGCAGAATGCGGCAGCCCGAAGCCAGGGCAATGCTCATCAGCACCTTCTTCTTCTGTCCCATCGACAACGTACCCAGCTGCAGCATCTCGGGCAAGCCGAACTCGGCCAGACACTCGGCCAGCAGTGCGATGTCGAAGCGCGGATAGAGCGAAGCCATACTCTTCACGTAGGCTTGCAGACTCACATTGGGCAGAAAGAACTCCTCGGGCACAAAGAAAATGTCCTGCAGCATTTCGGGCTTGCGCTCCACAGCCGGCCAGCCGTTCGTCAGCACCTCGCCCCTCTGCGGCCGCAGCAAGCCTGCCATGAGGTAGAGCAGCGTGCTCTTGCCCGTTCCGTTTTTGCCCAGCAATCCGTACACACGACCTGCGTGCAGTTCCAGGTCGAAACCTGTAAATATCGGCGCCTTGCGACGCCCGTAACTGAAATCAATGTTTTTTACCTGTATCATGGTTCCTGTTTTGCAATTGTCCCGCCGCC
>SFEP01000058.1 GCA_004557185.1 Bacteroidales bacterium | reverse complement strand
GAGATGCTACGTAAAAAATATCACGTCGTACGTAAAAAATATCACGTCGTACGTAAACTTTTTTACGTAGCATCTATTTTCGGCGGGGCGGCGGGCCGTAGAAACAGGTCGCCGTGGGAACTTTCTTCCACGCCTTGGGAACTTTCTTCCACGGCGGGGGATTTTTCTTCCACGGCATCCAGTTGGAGGCAACGCCTTCAATGCGTTTACCGAGCACCCGTCTTTTCTGGGGGCGCTCATACAAGTTTACCGGACACCAATATGTCAAAATTTTTCACCTCTGTCATTCCTTACTCCCCGCCCCTCTAAGTGCGCTTCGTTCATTTCACGCAGAGCACCTTATCGGGTCGTCTACTTTTCGTCAAGCCAAGGAGCAGTGACAGAGCCGAGGAAAGGGTTGAATGGCTTCTGAGCATGAGACACAAAAAAGAGACTGTGCCGTAAACATGGTTGCTTACGACACAGCCTCCTTCTGCATGTATGATGGCCGCTGCTTGTGGCGGATAGAGGGTTAGGCGTTCTCGATGTAGTTGACGAGCCATTGGCCCACCTCGTGCGTGCCGTAGTGAGCACCGCCCTCCACTTGAATTTCGGGCGTACGCACGTTTTCGTCGAGGCTGGCGTCGACGGCGTGGCGCACCAGAGCAGCCTCGTCGGCCAGGTCGAAGTGCTCAAGCAGCATGGCTACTGAGAGCACCTGCGCCAGCGGGTTGGCAATGTTCTTGCCGGCGGCCTGCGGCCACGAGCCGTGGATGGGTTCGAACACGGGAGTCCCCGTACCAGTGGAGGCCGAGGGCAGCAGACCCATGGAGCCCGTGATGCAGGAGCCCTCGTCGGTGAGGATGTCGCCGAAGGTGTTTTCGGTCACCATCACGTCGAAGAATTTGGGGTCCTGAATCATGCGCATGGCGGCGTTGTCGACGTACATGTAGTCAGTTTCGACGTCGGGATATTGCTGTGCCACCTCCTGTGCCACCTTGCGCCACAGGCGTGACGAGGCGAGGACGTTGGCCTTGTCGACCACCGTGAGATGACGACGACGGCGGCGTGCGTAGGCGTAGGCCACGTGCAGAATGCGCTCAACTTCCTCACGGGTGTAGGCGTTGGTGTCGTAGGCGCGGTCGTCGCCCTCGAGCTTCTCGCCGAAGTACATGCCGCCCGTGAGTTCGCGTATGCACACAAAGTCGGCGCCGCGCACGAGTTCGTCCTTGAGCGGCGACTTGTGCACCAGGCAGTCGAAGGTTTGCACGGGACGGATGTTGGCAAAGAGGCCGAGCTGCTTGCGCATGGCCAGGAGTCCCTGCTCGGGGCGTACGGGAGCGTTGGGGTTGTTGTCGAAGCGCGGGTCGCCCACGGCGGAGAAGAGCACGGCGTCGGCCTGCTGGCAAATGGCGAGCGTTTCGGGCGGGAAGGGGTTGCCCACGGCGTCGATGGCGGCGGCGCCGCACAGGGCGGGGGTGAAGGTGACTTCGTGGCCGAACTTGCTGCACACGGCCTGCATGACAGCCACACCTTCGCGGGAAATTTCGGGACCGATGCCGTCGCCCGCGAGCACTGCAATGGAGAGTTTCATGAGAGGTTATGTTTTTGTTTGTCGATATCTATTGGTCCGTTTCCTCCGTCTGCTTGACAGCTGGAAAGAGGAGGTTAAGCATTTTGATGGTAGCCTTGATGGCGGCGTCAGTCTGGTCGGCGTCGAGGCCTCGGGTGCGTATGGTTTTGCCCTCGTGCTCCCAGGTGATGACGGTCTGCACAAAGGCGTCGGTGCGTCCGCCCGGCGGGATGGTGACGTAGTAGCCCGTGAGCATGGGCAGCGGTGTGTGCAGGTGGTCGCGGTAGATGTGGCGCAGGCAGCGCATGAAGGCGTCATACTGGCCGTCGCCCGTTTCGTGCCCCTCGTAGCAGACGCCGTCGATGCTGATTTTGACGCTCGCGGTGGGTTTGAGGCCGTAGGCTGTGGTGACGCAGTAGCTCACGAGGCGTATGCGTTCGTCGGGAATGTCGTGCTTGAGCACATCGCTCACGATGTAGGGCAGGTCGTCGGCGGTGACGACCTCCTTTTTGTCGCCCAGTTCGATGATGCGTGCCGTGACGCGGCGCGTCTGTTCGGGCGTGAGTTCGAGGCCGTAGGTTTCGAGGTTTTTGAGAATGTTGGCACGTCCGCTGTTCTTGCCCAAGGCATATTCGCGGTGCCGTCCGAAGCGCTCGGGCAGCAGGGCGTTGCAGTAGAGGTTCGACTTGTTGTCGCCGTCGGCGTGCACGCCGGCCACCTGCGTGAAGACGCTCTCGCCCACAATGGGCTTGTTGGCGGGCACGGCAATGCCGCTGTAACTCTCGACGAGGCGGCTGATGTCGAAGAGTTTGCTCTCGTCGATGTGCGTGACGATGTGGAAGTGGTCGTGCAGAATGGCCTGCACGCTGGCCAGCGGTGCGTTGCCGGCGCGCTCGCCCAGGCCGTTGACGGCGGTGTGGATGCCTTGGCAGCCGCAGAGCACGGCCGCTGACACGTTGGCGATGGCGAGGTCGTAGTCGTTGTGAGCGTGAAAGTCGAAGTGGGCGTGAGGGTAGCGCTTGCGCATTTTGCGGAAGTAGCTCACCGCCAGCAGGGGGTCGAGCACGCCGAGGGTGTCGGGCAGCATGATGCGGCGCACGTCCATGGTGAGTATTTCATCAACCATTTTATAGACGTATTCCTCGCTGGTGCGCATGCCGTTCGACCAGTCCTCAAGATAGACGTTGACGCTGATGCCGAGGCGCTGCGCGTATTCCACCTCGCGGCGTATGTCGGCCAGGTGTTCGTCGGGTGTTTTGCGCAGCTGCAGCGTGCAGTGGCGCTCGGAGCCTTTGCAAAGCAGGTTGATGACGCGGCCGCCGCAACCGTTTATCCAGTCGATTGACACGTGTCCGTCCACAAATCCGAGCACCTCCACGCGGTCGAGTTTGCCGCGCTGTTCGGCCCATCGGCAGATGTCGGCCACGGCTTTCTTGTCGCCCTCGCTGACGCGCGCCGAGGCCACTTCGATGCGGTCGACGTGCACCTCGTCAAGCAGTTTGCGGGCTATCTGCAACTTTTCGTGGGGCAGAAATGACACGCCGCTGGTCTGCTCGCCGTCGCGCAGGGTGGTGTCCATTATTTCCATAGGCACGGGGATTGATGTTTAGGGGGAAATGCAGGTGGCCTGCGGTCAGGCGCGCTGCTCGTAGGCTTCGATGGCGGCCTTGTGTTCTACGAGGTAGTCGATGTCGTCGAGGCCGTTTTCCAGACAGTATTTTTTGTATCCGTTGATTTCAAAGTGCTCCTTGTCGCCGTTGGCCAGGTTGGTGATGGTTTGCTCAGGCAGGTTCACCTCCACCTGTGTGGCGGGGTCGGCCTCGATGCAGGCAAAGAGGCGCTGCAGAAAGTCATCGCTCACCACCACAGGCAGCACGAAGTTGTTCAGTTCGTTCTGCTTGTGAATGTCGGCAAAGAAGGTGCTCACCACCACGCGGAAACCGTAGCCCGCAATGGCCCAGGCAGCATGCTCGCGGCTCGACCCGCAACCAAAGTTGCGCCCTGCCACCAGCACGGAGCCCGAGTAGCGGCTGTCGTTGAGCACGAAAGGCTTGGGTGTGCCGTCGCTCTCGTAGCGCCAGTCGTAGAAGAGGTTCTGCCCGAAGCCCTCCTTGTCGGTGGCTTTCAGGAAGCGGGCCGGAATGATTTGGTCGGTGTCGACGTTTTCAAGAGGCAGGGGAACGCACGTGCTTATGAGGGTGGAAAATTTCTGTTTCATGAGAGAAGGGATAATAATGGAGATGGAGGGAGAGGGGGAGGAAAGCCTGGGTCGGCGGTTAGAGGCCCAGGAGTTCGCGCGGGTCGGTGATGCACCCCGTGACGGCGGCGGCTGCTGCTGTGAGCGGCGAGGCCAGGCAGGTGCGTGAGCCGGGCCCCTGACGGCCCTCAAAGTTGCGGTTGGAGGTGCTCACGGCGAGTTTGCCAGCCGGCACCTTGTCGTCGTTCATGGCCAGGCAGGCCGAGCAGCCGGGCTGGCGCAGGGCGAAACCGGCCTCCTGCAGCACTTGGTCGATGCCCTCGTCCTTGATTTGCTGCAGCACGTGCCACGAGCCGGGCACGAGCCAAGCGGTGACGGCGGGGTGCTTGTGGCGGCCGCGCACCACCGAGGCAAAGGCGCGGAAGTCCTCGATGCGGCCGTTGGTGCAGGCCCCGAGGAAAACGTAGTCAACGGGTTTGCCCAGCATGGCCTCGCCTGCGGCAAACTGCATGTAGCGCAGGGCCTTCTCGTCGGAGGCATTTTGCGGAGCGGGGATGCACTGCGTGATGCCCACGCCCATGCCGGGGTTGGTACCGTAGGTTATCATAGGTTCGATGTCGGCAGCCTGGAAGGTGACCTCCTTGTCGAAGACGGCATCGTCGCCGCTGCGCAGTTCGCTCCAGGCAGCCACGGCCTCGTCCCAGGCCTGGCCGGTGGGCGCGTAGGGACGGCCCTTGAGGTAGGCGAAGGTCTTCTCGTCGGGAGCAATGAAACCGCCGCGGGCGCCCATCTCGATGGAGAGGTTGCACAGCGTGAGTCGGCCCTCCATGCTCAGGGAGCGTACGGTGCTGCCCGCATATTCCACAAAGTAGCCCGTGGCGCCGCTCGTGGTGAGCTGGCTCATGAGGTAGAGGGCCACGTCCTTGGCCGTGACGCCGGGCTTGAGTTCACCCTCCACGTTGATGCGCATGCTCTTGGGCTTGGCTTGCAGGATGCACTGCGAGGCCATCACCATTTCCACCTCCGAGGTGCCAATGCCAAAGGCCACAGCACCCACGGCGCCGTGCGTGGAGGTGTGGGAGTCGCCGCACACGATGGTCATGCCCGGCAGCGAGAGGCCCTGCTCCGGACCTACGACGTGGATGATGCCGTTGTTGGGATGCAGCATGCCCCAGTGCGTCACGCCGAAGTCGGCGGCGTTGCGCGCCAGGGTGTCAACTTGCTTCTTCGACACGGGGTCGGCAATGGGCTTGTCCTGGTCGTGCGTGGGGGTGTTGTGGTCGGGCATGCAGAAGATGCGTTCGGGGCGGAAGCATTGCAGTCCGCGCTGACGCAGTCCCTCAAAGGCTTGCGGACTGGTTACCTCGTGGGCGTAGAGGCGGTCGATGTAGAGCATATCGGGACCGTCGTCGACGTGCGACACGACGTGCTTATCCCATATCTTGTCAAAAAGCGTATTCATAGGGTTATGGTTGTTGGGGAATTATCTGTGAAAAACGAAAGGCTTGCGGCCTCAATGTTTGAAGGAGTTGACGGCATCGATGTAGGCTTCGACGCTCGCTGCCACGATGTCGGTGTTGGCGCCGAACCCGTAGTAGAGCTGGCCGTCGTACTCCACCTGCATGTGCACCTTGCCCACGTCGTCGCTGCCGCGGTTGATGGCCTGAATGGTGAACTCCTTGAGCGTCATGCGGCGCTTGATGATTTCCTTCAGGGCGTTGATGCTCGCGTCAACGGGGCCGTTGCCCTCAGCTGCAGCGCGGAACTTCTCGCCAGCAATGTCGACCACGATGGCCGCCATGGGCCGCACGCCGTGGCCGCTCGTCACCTGCAGATAGTCGAGCTTGATGCGGTGTGAGGCGGTGCGTCCGCTGCCGGCCAGCACGAGAATGTCGTCGTCGGTCACGTCCTTCTTCTTGTCGGCCAAGGCTAGGAAGCGCTGATAGATGTCGTTGAGTTTTTCCTCGTCGACCTCCACACCGAGCGTTTCCAGACGGTGGCGCAGGGCGGCGTGCCCCGAGCGTGCTGTGAGGATGATGGCGTTGTCGTCGATGCCCACGTCCTTGGGGTTGATGATTTCGTAGGTCTCGGCATTTTTCAGCACGCCGTCCTGGTGAATGCCCGAGGAGTGCGCAAAGGCGTTGCGCCCCACAATGGCCTTGTTGGCCTGCACAGGCATGTTCATGAGCGAGCTCACCATGCGGCTGGTGGCGGCAATCTTCTGCGTGTTGATGTTCGTCTGTATGTCCAGGTGGTGGCATTTCAGAATCATGGCAATTTCCTCCTCCGAGGTGTTGCCGGCGCGTTCGCCAATGCCGTTCACCGTGACCTCCACCTGCCTTGCGCCGTTGAGTACGCCTTCGAGCGTGCAGGCTGTGGCCATGCCCAAGTCGTTGTGGCAGTGGGTGGAGATGATGGCGCGGTCGATGCCGTCGACGTGCTCCATGAGATACTTGATTTTGGCGCCGTAGTCGCGCGGCAGGCAGTAGCCCGTGGTGTCGGGAATGTTGACCACCGTGGCGCCCGCCTTGATGACGGCTTCCACCACGCGGGCCAGGTATTCGTTGTCGGTGCGGCCGGCGTCTTCGGCGTAGAACTCTACATCCTCCACATACTTCTTGGCATATTTCACGGCGGCCACGGCGCGTTCGATGATTTCCTCGCGGGTGGAGTTGAACTTGTAGCGTATGTGGCTGTCGCTGGTGCCGATGCCCGTGTGGATGCGTTTGCGTTTGGCGTAGGCCAGCGCTTCGGCCGCGCAGTCAATGTCCTTGGGCACGGCACGTGTGAGGGCACAGATGGTGGGCCACGTCACGGCTTTCGAAATTTCAATGACGGAGTTGAAGTCGCCGGGACTTGAAATGGGGAAGCCCGCCTCGATGACGTCCACCCCGAGGCTCTCGAGTTGGCGCGCCACTTGGATTTTCTCCACGGTGTTCAGTTGGCATCCGGGCACCTGCTCGCCGTCGCGCAGCGTAGTGTCGAAAATGTAAAGTCTGTCGCTCATGATGGTTGCTTGTAGCGTACGGGTGCGGCATGCCCTTGGGGCTATCGCAGGGATAGGCGTGCCCTTATATAAATGAAGGCGTGCCCTTATATAAATGAAGGCGTGCCCTCTGCGTTTGTCAGGGTTGGCTCTCTTATATATATAAAGGAGTGCCCTCTGCGCAGGGCAATGCAGTGGGTGGCCGCAGCCGTCTGGTTTAGTTCCCGTCCCGCCGGCGGCCTCAGTTGGGCACGTGTGGGGCGGGCACGTCAAAACAAATGAAAGTAAAACAGCAAGAAGCGTTGCTATTTGTAGTTGCAAAATTATAAAAATACCACAAACGGCCACCGCACATGCTGATATTTTTGCCATGTGCTGTTCCATTTTGCCCAAAGCGGCCGCCTTTGTGTAAACCAACGGGGCTGGCAAGCGTGTGTGCTTGCCAGCCCCGTGTGGTCGGAAAGAGGCGACTCGAACGCCCGACCCCTACGTCCCGAACGTAGTGCGCTACCAACTGCGCTACTTTCCGATTTGCGGTGCAAAAATACCGTGTTTTTTTCAGAAGACAAAACTTTGCCTTACTTTTTTATCGTGACGTCAATCACCATCTTGGCCCGTTCGGGGTCGTTGGTGATGAGCAGGATGCTGCGTTTGCCTTTGAAGTACCTATTGTTGTCGCTCACGCTGATTTTGAGTTTCTCCACGGCTCCTGGCAGGAGGGTGCGCTTGCCTATGCTCACGCTGATGCCGGGGTTATACACTTGCAAGGCGCTGATGATGAGGGGCGTCTTGCCCGCGTTGCGCAGCAGCAGTTGCCCTGTGGCCTTGCCCTTCTTGTTGAACGGGCCGAGCGTGATGTGCGTGCTGTCAATTTGTGCCACGGGTGCCAAGGCCTTCTGCGTGGGCGTTTCCAGGAAGTCGGGCAGCAGCGTAGCGCTCACGTTGATTTCGGTGTCCTTGTTCACCCTGTCGCCCATGAAGCGGCTCAGGTAGATGGACGTCTGCGTCAGTCCCATGGTGCTGAGCAGGTTGCTGTTGAGCGTGAGTTCGATGATGCCCACACGCCCCGGCCGTATGTCGGCAGGCTCTACGTGGGCAGTGAGGTACTTGGGCAGGTGCATGAGTTCGGGCGAGAAGGTTTTCTTCGAGCCGTTGTAGATGTGCAGCGTGTAGACGGGCATTTCGCCGCGGTTCACGTTGTCGAACTCAATGTCGTCGGTGCTGAGGTAGTAGTCGCCAATGCGGTAGGGGTACACGCTGCTGGGCTCTTTCTGCGTCATGGCCACTTCGCCCATGATGCGCAGTATGTAGGGCTCGTCCTTGATGTCGGTGTACACGGCCAGGCTCTTGTCGAAGCGGCCCAGCAGTTCGGCGTCGTAGGTTGCCGTCACGAAGCCTGTGGCACCGGGTTCCACCGAGATGCGTGTCCAGTTCACGGCAGTGCATCCGCAGTCGGAGCGCACGTCCTTAATTTTGATGGGGTTGGCCGTTTTGTTGGTAAACTTGAAGGTGGCGGTGCGCGGTGTGTGCCACAGCACGGTGCCCAGTTCCTGCGCCACCTGGTCGAACTGAAGCTGTGCCTGCGCCATGGCAGGCATGCAGGCTGCGGCGGCCAGCAGGATGAGGGTGAAAATATGTTTTGTCATGAGGCGTCGGATGAATGTATCGGCGCAAAGTTACGAAAAATCGTTCATAGCCCAATGCACGCTTGCCCATTAGCCGCGCTTGCCCTTCGCCGCCACGTGCCAACACACCGCTGTCTGGCACACTGCCATGGCTGCTTAGAGCCATGGCTGCGTGCCAGACAGCGGTGGTGAAGAGCGCGTGGTGCGGTTACATGTAGTGCTGCACGCTGTCGGGCGTGAGCTGCATCACGAAGGTGTGGTGCTTGGCCACGTCGGCCTCAGCCAGGTTGGCGTAGACGCGCACCGACTTGCTGAAGAGGTCGGGGCGCTGCGTGGCGTTGTACTGCAGCAGGTGCAGCATGATGGTTTCGGCAGCCATCTCCACCAGGTGACGGGCGCAGAGGTCGAGCAGCGATTGGTCGGCAGCCTCCTTGACGTGAGCCACGGCCTCCTCAAATTTGTCGGCCATTGCCTTGGCGCGCTGCTGCAGGGGCTTGAGGTCGTCGGCCACGGCCTGCTGTTCGTATTCGCGCATCAGTTGCAGGTAAGCGCCGTTCGTCACGTAGCGAATGGCAGCCACCACCTGGAGCTGCGTTGTGCCCTCGTAGATGGAAGTGATGCGGGCGTCGCGGTAGTAGCGCTGAATGGGGTAGTCGAGCATGAAGCCCGAGCCGCCGTGCACCTGCAGACCGTCGTAAGCGTTCTGGTTGCAGTATTCCGAGTTCATGCCCTTGGCCAGCGGTGTGAGGGAGTCGGCCATCTTGGCATACAGCTTCTGCTCGGCGCGCTCCTCGGGTGTAAGTTTGCGTTCGCGGGCAATGTCGTCAAGGCATTTGTAGATGTCGACGCAGCGTGCCGTCTGGTAGAGCAGGGCGCGGCCGGCGTCGAGTTTTGCCTTCATGGTGGCCAGCATGTCGGCCACGGCGGGGAACTGCACGATGGGTTTGCCGAATTGCTGACGGTCGGTGGCGTAGGCGAGTGCTTCGTTGTAGCAAGCCTGCGAAATGCCCACACTCTGGGCGGCAATGCCCAAGCGGGCGCCGTTCATGAGGGCCATGACATACTTGATGAGGCCCATGCGGCGGCTGCCGCAGAGTTCGGCCTTCGCGTTTTTATACACCAGTTCGCAGGTGGGACTGCCGTGAATGCCGAGTTTGTTTTCGATGCGGCGCACGTTCACACCGCCGTCGCGCTTGTCGTATATGAACATCGAGAGGCCGCGTCCGTCGGTCGTGCCCTCTTCCGAGCGCGCCAGCACCAGGTGCAGGTCAGCGTCGCCGTTGGTGATGAAGCGCTTCACGCCGTTCAGGCGCCAGCAATCCTCTGCCTCGTCGTAGGTAGCCTTGAGCATGACGCTCTGCAGGTCGCTGCCCGCGTCGGGTTCGGTGAGGTCCATCGACATGGTTTCGCCCTTGCAGATGCGGGGAATGAAACGGGCGTGCTGGTCGTCGTTGCCAAATTCGTAGAGTGTTTCGATGCAGTCCTGCAGGCTCCAGATGTTGCCGAAGCCGGCGTCGCTGGCGGCTACGAGTTCGGCGCACATGGTGTAGGGCGTGATGGGGAAGTTGAGGCCACCGTAGCGTCGCGGCATGGTCATGCCGTTGAGGCCAGCCTTCACCATGGCATCGAGGTTGGCGGCGGTGCCCGAGGCGTAGTTTACGCGGTCGCCCACGTGGTGCGGTCCTTCAAGGTCCACTCCCTCGGCGTTGTCGGCTATGACGGTGCCGGCCAGTTCGCCAGTGATGTCGAGCACACGGTCGTAGTTGTCCATGGCATCGTCGAAGTCGAGCGGCGCGTAGTCGCAGGTGTCCTTTTCGCTGAAGCCGCGTTCCTTGAGTTCCACAATGCGCTTCATGAGCGGGTGGTTCAACTCAAAGCGCAGTTCTTCGTGGTCAGTATAGTTGTTAGCCATGTTCCGATGTTATTTGCTGTTTTCCTTGTAATACTTGATCATTTTCGGGAGCACCTCTTCCACGCTGCCGGTGATGACGTAGTCGGCGAGCTGGTTGATGGGCGCGTTGGGGTCGGTGTTGATGGAGATAACGATGCCGCTCTCCTTCATGCCTGCCACGTGCTGTATGGCACCGCTGATGCCGCAGGCAATGTAGACCTTGGGACGTACCGTTACGCCCGTCTGGCCTATCTGCAAGTCGTGCTCGCAGAAGCCGGCATCCACGGCGGCGCGGCTGGCGCCCACCTCACCGTGCAGTTCGGCAGCAAGTTTGCGCAGCAGGTCGAAACCCTCCTTCGAGCCCACGCCATAGCCGCCGGCCACAACGATGGGCGCGCCCTTGAGGTTGTTGGCGGCCTTCTCCACATGGCGCTCAATGACCTTCACCACGTAGTCAGTGTCGGGCACGAAGTCCTCCACCTTGTGGTACACGATGTCGCCGTTATAATATTCGGCCACTTTCTCGGCCTTCATCACGCCGCTGCGCACGGTGGCCATTTGCGGCCGGTTGTCGGGGTTGACAATGGTGGCCACGATGTTACCGCCGAATGCGGGACGTATCTGGTAGAGCAGGCCCTCGTAGTGCTTGCCCGTTTTGCGGTCGTCGTAGTCGCCTATCTCGAGTGCGGTGCAGTCGGCTGTCAAGCCGCTGGTGAGCGACGAGCTCACGCGCGGTCCGAGGTCGCGGCCTATGACGGTGGCGCCCATCAGGCATATTTGCGGCTTCTCTTGCTTGAAGAGGTTCACCAAGATGCTGGTGTGAGGCTTCGAGGTGTAGGGGTAGAGGCCCGGTGCGTCGAACATGTGCAACTTGTCGACACCATACGACAGGATGTCCTTTTCCACTTTTCCCGTGATGCCGCTGCCGGCAGCCACGGCTTCGAGTGCTACGCCCAGTTCGTTGGCAAGTTTGCGTCCTTTGGTGAGGAGTTCAAACGACACCTCTTCCACGGTGCACTTGTCTATTTCACAGTAAACGAATACGCTGTTCATGATATTATCCTATGGTGTGACTGTCGAGTAATTCCTTTATCAAGTCCTCCACATCGGCGTCGGAGCCAGTGAGGCGCTTGCTTTCTTTAGCCTTGAACACGATGTTCTGCACGGCCTTTACCTTGGTGGGCGAGCCTGCCAGACCACATTGCTGCAAGTCGCCGTCTACGTCGGCCACGCTCCACTGCGTCACGTTGAGGTAAGGCTTCTTGTCATACTCCTCGGCGTGGGGCAGCGTGCCGTCGGCAGGGCGTTCCAGGGGAGCCATGGCGCGCTTGTACTTCATCACGAGCTTGGCGTTGCGGGGGCGGCAGGGCGCTGCGTTGCCGTTCACGGTGAGCAGGATGGGCAGCGGGGCTTCCACACGCTCCATGCCGCCGTCGATGTGTCGCAGCAGGTTGATTTTGCCGTCGTGCACCTTTTCCACGCACGTCACGTAGGTCACCTGGTTCAGGCCGAGCTTTTGTGCCACCTGAGGGCCCACCTGTGCGGTGTCGCCGTCGATGGCCTGGCGGCCGCCTATCACGATGTCGGGCATGCCCATCTTCTTGATGGCTTGCGAGAGTGCATAGCTCGTGGCCAGCGTGTCGGCGCCGGCAAAGGCGCGGTCGGTGAGCAGCACGCCGCCATCGGCGCCGCGGTAGAGTCCGTCGCGAATGACGTCGGTGGCGCGCGGCGGGCCCATGGTCAGAATGTGTACGGTGGTGCCCGGGTGCTGGTCCTTGAGGCGCAGGGCTTGTTCGAGCGCGTTGAGGTCCTCGGGGTTGAAGATGGCAGGAAGCGCTGCGCGGTTCACTGTGCCTTCGGGTGTCATGGCATCTTTACCCACATTGCGGGTGTCGGGTACTTGCTTGGCAAGCACAACAATTTTCAAACCCATATTTCAGTAAATTATGTTGGTGTTGTTCGGCTTAGGTGCGCAGCCTTTCCGCTCGGCGGCGTGCCTCTGGGGCAGCCTGAGGCGGGGTGACTGGCACGGCAAATTTACCGTTTTCTGCTAACTGAACCAAGCGAAATGCCCCTTTTGCCCACACTTTCAGCGCAACATGCGCAGTTCTGTGCAAGCGGAGGCATGTGTGAAATAGATAAAGCCGGGTGAAGAGGCCGAGGCGAAAGGTTTTGTCGAGGAGAATTTTTTTGATAAATGAGGCTTCGTGAAACGCTCTTTTGCGAATGCTTGAAGCATCGGTATTTGCTGAAGAGTGCTTTTTACGAGGCCTCCCCGTCATCCCTGCTTTTTGCTCACAGCAGGTGCATCCGATGAAAGTCTGCAACGCTAACCCTACGGCCATTTCACGGCATCTGGTTCCGGCGGGGCGGCCATTCGCCATCACGGCATCTATTTCCAGCGGGGCCGGCGACAGGAAAAAGGAAATCACGTCGTTCGTAAACTTTTTTACGTAGCATCTATTTTCGACGGCGCGGCGAGCCGTAAAAACGGGCCGCCGTGGGAACTTTCTTCCACGGCGTGGTAGATTTCTTCCACGGCGGGGTAACTTTTTCCCACGGCTTCCCGTAGAATGCGTTTACCGAACACTTGTCTTTTTGAGGGGCGCTCAAACAAGTTTACCGGACACCCATCTTTCAAAACCAGCGATGGGTCGTTGCCGTCAATGGGCAGCTACGAGCGGAGCGCGTTGTTGAAACGGCGGCATGCCTTGCCGAAACGAGCAGGCGTGGCGCGAAGCAGCACAGCCCACTGCCGAGCGTGCCGGCGCCGTGTTTTGCCCCGGCCCTTCGGCTGTTGGCACAGAAAAAGCCCGGCACACTGCTGCGTACCGGGCTTGTGGTGAGGGGCATAGGGGTCGGCTTAGCCGTAGATCACCTTGCCGTTTTCGTCTTCGTAGGGCGTCATGTCCTTGGCGTACTGGTTCATGGCGCGCAGGCTCATACCCATCGACGAGAAACCGCCGTCGTGGAAGAGGTTCTGCATCGTGACCTTGCGCGTGAAGTCGCTGAACATCATGACGCAGTAGTTGGCGCAATCCTCGGCATCGGCGTTGCCCAGGGGCGACATCTTGTTGGCAAAGTCCATCATGTTGTCAATGTCCTTGATGCCCTTGCCGGCCGTGGTGGCGGTGGGGCTCTGCGAAATGGTGTTGATGCGTACGTTCTTTTCGCGGCCGTAGATGTAGCCGAAGGAGCGGGCTATGCTCTCGAGCATGCTCTTGGCGTCGGCCATGTCGTTGTAGCCGAAGAAGGTGCGCTGCGAAGCCACGTAGGTGAGGGCTACCACGCTGCCGTACTCGGCGATGGCATCCATCTTCTTGGCCACCTGCAGCATTTTGTGGAAGGAGATGGCCGAGATGTCGAGCGTCTTTTGCAAGTAGCCGTAGTCCAGGTCATCGTAGGTGCGGTGCTTGCGCACGTTGGGGCTCATGCCGATGGAGTGCAGCACGAAGTCAATTTTGCCGCCCAGCACATTCATGCTCTCTTCAAAGACCTTTTGCAGGTCGTCTACGCTGGTAGCGTCGGCTGCAATGACGGTAGCGCCAATCTGTTCGGCCAGCTTGTCGAGCGTACCCATGCGCAGTGCCATGGGCGTGTTGCTGAGGGTGAGTTGGGCACCTTCCTCGGCAGCGCGTACGGCTACCTTCCAGGCAATGGAGTCTTCGTTGAGCGCGCCAAAGATGATACCGCGCTTCCCTTTAAGTAAATTGTGCGTCATGTCGTTTTATTAAAATGCGTTGTGCGCACCGCCTGCCCGCGGCAGGATGTGGTGGGCGCTGTTCTTCTGTAAAAATGATGCGCAAAATTACGAAGTATGTGCAACACGGAGCAACAAACCCTTCAAAAAAAGCCAAATACGGCACACTGCCTGTCTTGATGTGCATGGATAGGCAAGTCGGCATGGCATTTTCCTACCCTAACGAGGGAGCCTTCAGTTTCTGTACTCCACCTTGGTGGGGTCGTATTTGTCCTTGGGCTGCGGGTCGCCCTTGGGGTAGCCTATGGGAATGACGTTGAGCGGAATGAGGTGGTCGGGTAGGTGGAGAGCCTGCTTCACAGCCTCGATGCGTTCGTCGTAGGGATATACGCCCGTCCACACGGCGCCCAGTCCCATGGCCTCGGCTTGCAGCAGCAGGTTTTCGGTGGCGGCTGAGCAGTCGAAGGTCCAGTTGCGCGAGGGGTTGCCCTCCTTGTCGGTCACGCTCATGTCGCCGCACACCACCACCGCGGCCTGCGCCTCGGCCAGCATTTTGGCATAAGGCAGCTGTTCGGCCAGTGGGCTCAGCTGGTGGCGCCCCTCGAGCACGATGAAGTGCCAGGGCCGCATGTCGCGCCCTGTGGGAGCCGCCATGGCAGCGCGTATGAGCGTGTCGAGCTGCTCGTGGCTCACGGCGCGGTCGGTGTAGGCGCGCACACTTTTGCGTTGCAGTATGTTGTGCAGCACAGTCTGGGAGGCTGAAGAAACTCCGTCGCCGCTGCTGGGTGCGACAAATACCCACGCCAGTCGCACGATATGGACCAGCAGGGCAACGGAGAGTACTATAGATACGATTTTATACTTGTTCATAGGTTGAAAGAGGCTTGGTTATGGCTTGTGTGAAGCCGGCGCCTGCCCCGACGGCTGCCTGCCGGCGTGGGGCTTGCGCAGGGCGTCGTAGAGCCCTGGCGTGTCGTGTTCGGCCAACTGGAGCAGCGCGCCCAGCGGGCACAGGCTGCGGCACCACAGATGGGGCACAAAGAGGCTGGCCAGGGCAAACGTGCCCGCCAACACCAGTACGGCGGGGGCGGCCACCGAGGGGGTGAAGGCCGTGAAGGGTTCGTAGTCGAGCAGCCAGGCTCCCGTGCCCATCCACAGCGTGAAGAGCAGCAGCATGAGCACACCCTGACGCACCTGCCCCATGATGCGGGCTATGCGGGCCGACACTTGCACCTTGGGGGTGGGCAGGGCTGCAAGGAGCGACTGCGCACTGCCATAGGGGCAAATCCAGGTGCAGTAGTGCTGCTTCTGCCTGAAAAGGGGCATGCACACGCTTACGAGCAGCATGAGTACGGCGGGAAGCGCCAGCAGGGGGTCGACACCGTAGGCCGCCCAGCCGCGCAGCATGCTGAGCGAGAGGAACTGCCCGCACCAAAAGCCGGTGACGCCCACGTTGAGCGCCCACACCAGCAGGCGCACCGCGCGGTGCCGCTTCAGGAGCAGGCGCGCTGCCACGCCCAGAGCCAGCACCAGTGCCACGAGCCCTGTGTGCAGCCAACCTATGGCCGGCGCCTGCAAGGTGGTGGTGCGCGTGGCGGCGTAGGCGGCCAGCGCTTGCCGCACATGGGTGATGAGCGACGCGCTCGAGTAGGTAGCGCCGCTCACGGCATCGACTTGCAGCGCCGCGCCCTCGGCAGGCGTGAGGCCGCGCCAGTGGGGCAGGGTGCCCTGCACGGCGCGCGCCAGGAAGTCGGGCGACTCAGCATTCTCGCCCACGGCAATGGCGGCCACCTTGCCCTCGGGGGTGAGGTGAATGAAGACGGGTGTGGGACCAGCAAAGCCCTCGACGTGCTTGGCAAAGGGCGCGCTCGTCACGATTTCGCCGCCCGGCGTGCCGTCGGCGTGCCGCACGGTCCACACGGCGGAGTCGTGCTGCTCCACGCTGGCGCCTTGCAGCGAGAGCGCTGCCAGCACATCGGCGGGCACCGTGGCCGCCTGCGTCGGCGAGGCAGGTGCGCCGGCCTTGGCTTCGGCTCCGATTTCGTGGCCCAGCAGATGCCCCGTCCAAGCAGCGGCGGCGCACAGCATGAGGCACACCACGAGCAGCGAGAGCATTTGCGAGAGCGTTTGCAAGAGTCGGTTCATCCGTTTTTCTTTTGAAGATATTCTCCTTTATATATAATAAGGTATGCGCCGTTCAGCCCTCACGCAGAAAGTCGAAGGCTTCGTCGAGCAGGGTGCGCGGCACTTGCTGGTCGAGTTGCACCTGCCCTATGCCGCCGAGCAGCGTGAAGCGTATGGTGCCGCTCACATTCTTCTTGTCGTGCAGCATGAGTGCGTGCAGGGCGTCGTAGTCCTTGCAACTGAAGGCAAAGGGGCCGTAGGTGTGGCGAATGAAGGCCACCGTCTGGCGCATCTGCGTGGTGGGAAAACCCGTGAGCGCGGCGCTGAGGTAGAGTTCGCACACCAAGCCCCACGCCACCGCGTAGCCGTGGAGCACGGGTGTGTGCCGCTCCAGCGCCAGACTCTCGAATGCGTGCCCCACGGTGTGCCCCAGGTTCAGCGCCTTGCGCAGACCGTGTTCGTGCGGGTCCTCCTGCACAATGCGGCGCTTCACCTCAATGCTTTGCCGCACCATGTGCTGCAGGGCCGTGTAGTTGGGCTGGGCGAGGTCGAAGGCCACGTGCTCGGCCCACATGGCCTCGTCGCTCAGCAGGGCGTGCTTCAGCATTTCGGCGTAGCCCGAACGCAGGTTTTCGCTGTCGAGGGTTTGCAGGAAGGCGGTGTCGATGCACACCGCGTCGCTCTCGGCAAAGGCGCCGATTTCATTTTTCAACCCCTCGAAATTGATGCCCGTTTTGCCTCCCACCGCCGCGTCGACCATGCTCAGCAGCGTGGTGGGCACGTGCAGAAAGCGTATGCCGCGCTTGAAGGTGGCCGCGGCAAAACCGCCCAGGTCTGTCACCATGCCGCCGCCCAGGTTCACCAGCATGCTGTGGCGCGAGGCGCCGCCCTGGCTCAAGGCGTGCCACACCTGCTGCAGCGTGCCGATGTGCTTGTGCTCGTCGGTGGGAGGTATGACGATGTCGGTAACCCCGAGTTCGTCGAGGCACGATGCCAGCAGGGGGCGGCACAGGCGGTGTGTGGTTTCGTCGGTGAGCAGGAAGATGCGGTCGGCCCTGCTCTCGCGGCACAGGCGCAGCACGTCGGGCTGGCAGGGTGAGGTGAAAAGAATTTGCTGCATGGCGTGGGGAGTGTGGTGGTGTGCTATGATTGGCTTGCTATGCCCTCGAAAGCCTCGATGGCTTGGCGGAACTCGGCGGGGATGTCGGCGCTCTGCTTGGTGCGCTGGTTGAAGCACACCATCACCGTGGCGCAGCGGCACACCTCGAGCCCCGTGGCGCGGTTGATGGCGCGCTGCTGGAGCGTGAAACTTTTGTGCCCCAAGTGCGACACGCGGGTTTCCACCACAATGTCGTCGCCATGAAAGAGGGGGATGATGAAGTCGGCGTTGATGTTGGCAATCACGGGCACCACCTCCGACGTGCGGTAGTTCACTCGCAGCACATGCATCAGGTAGTCCTGCTTGCCCAGGTCGTAGTAGGCAAAGTAAGCGTTGTTGTTGACGTGCCCATACTGGTCAACGTCGTTAAAGCGTATCTGCACAGGCATGCTGTGTTTGTACACAGGAGTTTCTTTAGGTTCGTCCATAGGGTTCTTTTCATTCAAGGTGGTTGAAGCTGAGGCCGCGTGCTTAGCCGAAGATGTCGTGCGCCAACGCCGCCAGTTTGCGACGGTTGGGCACGTGCCGCAGCGTATCCTCGTCGAGGCGGCAAAGGTCGCGCAGGGCGTAGATGCCCTCCTCCTCGTCGGTGGTGTGCCGCCCCGCGGGAGCAAACAGGTGGTTGCGGGCGTCCACAATGCGCAGGGCAGCGGTGCCCGGCTCGTCGGCCAGTCCGTCGCGCTCCAGCATGTCGCCTACGTAGGCGGCCAGCGCATCCATAAATTCGGCTTTTTCGTCAAACATGTGGTTGGGGTATTGTATGCTGCATGTCGTTGCCCCGCACAGCTCAGCGGGCTGCCCGTGTGGCGTGGCGGAAACGCAGGGTGGCTCGTGCTCGGGGCGTGGCGCTCCGCTGCGCAAAGGTAAGAAAAATGCCTTAGGTAACACCCGTAGTGCAAGTGAAATGGCCGCCTGGCTTCGCTTTGCTTCCTTATATATATAGGGCGGCTTCGTAGGGGAAAGGGGCAGGATAAATGCAGGCGCAGCCTTGGCCATCATGCATTTCCGTGCTATTTTTGCATGCCTGTCGCGTCACATCCTCCTCGCATGCAAGCCGCGGGATGGCTGCCGCGATGGGAAGCGTTTGGCTTTCTGCCTTTCTGCTGCTATTTTTTCTACTGAACTGCCACTATTTACGACCAACTCACTATGGGACTCTTTTCCTCACTCTTTGGCTCGGGACAGCCGAGCGACGAATGCAAGTTTGAAACCCTGCGCGACGACGGTGTACGCGCCATGCAGATGGGCGAACTGCCCTATGCCGAGAAATGCCTCGTGGCGGCCCGCGCCCTGCGCTCCGACAGCCGCGTCACGGCTCTGCTGGCCGAGGTGTATCTGCGTCAGCGGCGCTTCGAGGCTGCCCTGCCGCTGCTCGAGGCTTATCTGCGCGACGAGCCCGACAACCTGCACGCCCTCCTGCTGATGGCACAGGCGCAGGGCGAGACGGGTGACTATGCCGGCGAGCAGCAAACGTGCGAACGCATGAAGGCGCTGCAGCCCGACGAGCCCGCAGTGCTCTACTGCTGCGGCGAGGCTGAGCACGGACTGGGCAACGACCTCGCGGCCATTGCTTGCCTCACGCAGTGCCTTGCGCTGAAGGAGGATTTTGCCCAAGCACGTTTGCTTCGTGCCCGTGTGCTGCAGAACATGGGGCAGCACGCCGAGGTGCTGGCCGATGCCGAGGAGCTCGTGGCTCTCGAACCCGAGGAGGAAACCTACCGCATGCTGCATGCACAAACCTGCGCCGCACTGGGACGCACCGACGAGGCCGTGGCCGACTGCGAGGCCGTGCGTGCCCAGAACCCCTTTGCGCAGGAGGCAGTGCTCCTGCTGGGCGCACTCTACGAGCAGGCCACGCAGTGGGACAAGGCGCTGGCGCTCTACGACGAGGCCATCGACCTGCAGCCCGGCTTTGCGGCGGCCTACAAGGCTCGCGGCGGCGTGAAGCACCACCTGAAGGATGAGGCGGGCGCGGCCGAAGACCTGAAGCAGGCCCTCACGCTGGCACCCGAAAAGGCCGCGGAGATTGACGGCTCCTACACAAACGTGGAGAACGAAATGAATGCCCGCTACCGCCAGATGAACCCCTACGGATTCTAACGGGCAGCGCAGGCATCAAATCCCTTTGCCGAACGGACCCTCAGGCAAGCGCCTGTAGACGGCGCCATTCGCCCTCGAAGTTGGGCGTGAAAAAGTCCGTACCAAGGCGGGCTTCAATTTCGGCTACTGTGAAGAAGCGGCCGCCGTCGAGTTCGGACGTGGGTGCGGGCGGCACGTCGGTCACCGTGCGGAACACGTGCACCAGTTCACGTTCGCGTTCGCTTTCAAACAGATATTGGGTGAGGAACTCGGGTTCAAAGTCAGTGAGCCCGAGTTCTTCTTTTACCTCGCGGCGCAGGGCTGTGGCTATGTCTTCGCCCAAGTCTACGTGACCGCCTACGGCCGTGTCCCATTTGTCGGGCTGTATGTCCTTCCATGCGGGGCGGTGCTGCAGGTAGAGTTCGCCGCGCGAGTTCCACACATGCAGATGCACCACGGGGTGTAGCAGTTTGGCGCCGCCGTGGCACTCGCCGCGCGTGGCCTTGCCCACCACGTGGCCGTCAGCATCCACCAGCGGCAGCCACTCGTTTTGGTTGTCTTTCATTTTTTATTAAGGAATAAGGATGGAACTGTCGCCGTAACTCAGGAAACGGAAGTCGTGGTCGAGCGCGTAGCGGTAGATGCGCCGCCAGTCATCGCCTACAAAGGCCGACACGAGCAGCAGCAATGTGCTCTGCGGCTGGTGGAAGTTGGTGACGATGGCGCGCACAATGTGGTAGTCGTAGCCCGGCGCAATGATGATTTGCGTGGAAGCATGCAGCACGGGAAGCGCGTGGGCATCCATGTAGTGCTGCACGGCTTGCAAGGCCTCACAGGTGGTGAGTTTCGCGTCGTGCCGGGCAGCATATTCGTAGGGCATCCATTGCGGCACGTGCAGGTCGTCGGGGGCGAGTCGCGGGTTGCTGTGCACCAGTACGCCGAGGTAGTACAGGCTCTCCAACGTGCGCACCGACGTGGTGCCCACAGCTGTGCAGTGACCGCCATGTGCCAGCAGTGCAGCCACACTCTCGCGGCGCACAGCCACCCACTCGGCATGCATAGTGTGTCCGCCTATCTCCTCGCTCTTCACGGGCTTGAAAGTGCCGGCCCCCACGTGCAGCGTGATTTCATTCCGCTCCACACCACGGGCATCGAGGGCATCGAGCACGCGCTGGGTGAAGTGGAGGCCCGCCGTGGGAGCCGCCACCGACCCTTTCACCTTGCTGTAAACCGTCTGGTAGGTGGTTTTGTCGGCCTCCTCCGTGTCGCGGTTCAGGTAGGGCGGAATGGGCAGTTCGCCAATGGCATCGAGAATGTCGGCAAAGGTTACGCCGTCATCGCCCCAGTCGAACACTACCTCGTGCCCCGTGCCGCTCAGCCCCAGCCGTTCGGCCGTGAGCAGCAGCGTGCGGTGGCCCACCTGCACAGGCTGTTCCAGGCGTCCCTCCTTCCACTTTTTCAGGTTGCCGATGAGGCATGTCCATGTCACACGGTGCGTGGTGGCAAAGTTCACCTGGTAGTCGTGGGGCGTGTGCGGTTCGAGGCAGAACACCTCGATGAGTGCGCCTGTGGCCTTGTGAAAATGCAGACGTGCCTGAATGACCTTCGTGTTGTTGAAAACCATCAGTTCGCCGGCGGGCACCAGCGAGGGAAGGTCGCAGAAGCACCCTTCGCTCACCTCTCCATGACGGTAGATGAGGAGTTTCGACTCGTCGCGCTGCGCCTTGGGATATTTGGCAATGCGCTCGTCGGGCAGGGGATAGTTGTAGTCGGCGATGCGCAGATGTTGGGGGGCGTCGTGAAGCATGTAGTTGTGATTTAGGAAATGCAAAGGTACGAAAAGCGCGCATTTATACGAAGCCGAAAAGTGGGGCGTGTGGCAAAGCCTGTTTTTCTTTTTTTTCTTGTTGCCTTCGAGGCTACAGTTCAATAGGGCGTTTCCACCATTCAGCCTGATGCCAACGGCCTCTCACCCCTTCTTGCCACAAAGCCTCCGGAGCACGTGCTTCGGAGGCTTTGTGGTAAGAAGGGGGTGGCGGTTAGCTGATGCGCTTCACCATTTCGCGGAAGATGTCGGCCATGAGGGGCTGCACGGCGTCGGCGGCGCGCTGCACCTCTTCGTGGCTCACTTCCACTATCTGGCCCTCTACGCCGAGGTCGGTGATGATGCTCACGCCGAACACGCGGATGCCGCAGTGGCGGGCCACAATCACCTCGGGCACGGTGCTCATGCCCACGGCGTCGCCGCCCAGAATGTGGTACATCTTATATTCGGCCGGCGTTTCGTAGGTGGGTCCTTGCGTGGCGAGGTACACGCCCTCCACTGTGCGTATGCCCTTTTCCTGCGCTATGCTGCGGGCCATGGCCAGAAACTCGTGGTCGTAGGCTTCGTGCATGTCAAGGAAGCGAGGACCTACGGGCAGGTTTGGGCCGTGCAGCGGATGCTCGGGCATGAAGTTGATGTGGTCGGTGATGAGCATGAGGTCGCCAATGCGGAATGTGGGGTTCATGCCGCCCGAGGCGTTGCTCACGAAGAGGTTCTTGATGCCCAGTTCGTGCATGACGCGAATGGGGAAGGTCACCTGCTTCATGTCGTAGCCTTCGTAGTAGTGAAAGCGTCCCTGCATGGCCATCACGTCCTTGCCGCCCAGACGGCCGAAGAGGAGCTGGCCGCTGTGTCCCTCTACGGTGCTCACGGGAAAGTTGGGAATGTCGCTATAGGGCATGGCGTCCACTATTTCTATTTCGTTGGCCAGATGTCCCAGTCCTGTGCCTAACACGATGGCGGTGGTGGGACGGAGCGCGGTGTGGGCTTTAATCCATTCCGCGGTTTCTTTGATTTTGCTGAACATAGTTGATGATATGTTGGGTGAAAATTTCGTTGGGTGAAATGTCAACGGCGATGGGCTGCACGTAGAGGTGTGCCAGCAGTGCGGGCAGCAGGTGTGCTTCGATGCCCGCCAGCCGTGCCGCGTCCTTCTGCGTGGTGAGCACCACGGCGCAGCCCTTTGCGGCGAGTGCCTCGTAGCGGGCGTTGATGGTGGCGGCGTCGGCCGCACTGAAGCGGTGATGGTCGGGAAAATGCAACTCCTCGATGCTCACCTGGCCGCCTTGCGCCACGTGGGCTTTGAGCGGGGCAGGGTTGGCAATGCCTGTGAGCAGCAGCACGTGCTCTGCCACGGGCATGTCGACGGCCTGAGCAGCCTGCGGGGCGTAGGCGTAAGGTTGGCCGTAGCCGATGCGGCTGTGAAAGAGCTGCTGGTGAGGCAGCAGGGGTAGGGCAGGCTTCTGCCCGGGGCTGCACTTCGTCACCACGATGAGGTCGGCGCGCCGTGCGGCCGAGGCCGGTTCGCGCAGTCTGCCCCATGGCAGCAGGTGGTCGTGGGTGTAGAGGCGTGCGGCGTCGGTCAGGAGCACTTGCAGCCCCGGTTGCACGTAGCGGTGCTGATAGGCATCGTCGAGCACCACCACCTCCACCTCAGGGCAGGCCAGTCGGAGCATCTTGATGCCCTTCACGCGGTCCTCGCACACCGCCACCCGAGCAAAGGGGCAGTTGCGTGCCACCTGCAGGGGTTCGTCGCCCACCTCGTCGGCACGTGCTGCCGCGCTGACCATCACGAAGCCCCTTGTGCGGCGGCCATAGCCCCTTGAGAGCATGGCCACGCGGTAGCCCCTGGCATGCAGCAGTCGCAGCACAAACTCCACGTGCGGCGTTTTGCCCGTGCCGCCCACCGCCAGGTTGCCTATGCCTATCACGGGCAGGTCGAAGCGCGTCTGGGGTAGCCAGCCCAGGTCAAACAGGCGGTTGCGCACCCATACCGCCGCGCCGAAGAGCCACGACAGCGGGGCCAGCAGCGAGAGCAGTGCCCGTTTCATCATTTGAAGTTGGGTTCAAACATGATGCGTGCCTGCACCGAGGGCTTGCCGTCGTAGGAAGTGGCGAATACCAGCGGACGGTAGTACACGCCGAGCAGCGTGTGCACCTTGCGCTGCATGTAGTCGTCGCCCGAGGCTTTGTCGAGCAGGTTGTCCATCCACGAAGCCTTGGCGGGATAGGCAGCCACGGTGAAGTCCTTCACCTTGGCGCGGCGTGCGGCTTCGGCCACGGCATCGTCCAGCGTTCCGAGTTTGTCCACCAGTTTGATGCGCAGAGCCTGGTTACCCGTCCACACGCGGCCTTGGGCAATGGCGTCCACCTGCTCCGTCTTCATGCCGCGTCCGTCGGCCACACGTTTCAGGAAGAGGGCGTAGCCGCGGTTGATGTGGTTCTGCATGGCCTGGCTCTCTTCGGCATTAAAGGGGCGGCCTGTAGCGCCGAAGTCCGACGACGCGTTCGTCTTCACCACGTCGAAGTGCAGACCCAGTTTGTCGGTCAGCAGCCCTGTGGCGTCAGGTATCATGCCGAAGATGCCGATGCTGCCCGTCAGCGTGCCGGGTTCGGCAAAGATGTAGTCAGCGCCGCACGACATGTAGTAGCCGCCCGATGCGGCCATGCCGCTCATCGACACCACCACGGGCTTCTTGGCCTTGAGCAGCTGTATGGCGTGCCACATCTGTTCGGATGCGTAAGCACTGCCGCCGCCCGAGTTGATGCGCAGCACCACGGCTTTCACATCGTCGTCGTTGGCCAGTTTGTCCAGGTCGCTCACCACCTTCGAGCCCACGATTTCCGATTCGCTGCCACCGAAGGGGTTCGACGTAGCCTCGTCCACAATGCTGCCCTGAGCGTAGTACACGGCCACCTGTTCCTTGGCCTTGCCCGGTTCGTAGAGTCGGGCCATCTCAGCAGCCTCCACCAGCGTCACCTCGTCCTCGCCTGTGAGCGAGCGGAGTTTGGCTCGCACGCCGTCAATGTAGGAGAGCGAGTCCACCAGGTGGTTCTTCACGTGTACCTCGGCGGCAGCCAGTGTCACGTAGCGGTCGGCCATGGCGTTGAGCGAGTCCACGTGCACCTTGCGCGAGGCCGACACGTCGTGGCAGATGCACTGCCAGATGTCGCTGATGTAAGCCTGCACCTGTTCGCGGTTGGCGTCGCTCATTTGTGTGAGGATATAAGGCTCCACGGCACTCTTGTAGGTGCCCACCTTGAACACCTGCATTTTCACGCCCAGTTTTTCAAGCAAGTCCTTGAAGAAGATGGGCTGTGCGGCAATGCCGTGCCAGTCCACAATGCCCGAGGGGTTGCAATACACCTTGTCGGCCACCGAGGCTATGTAGTAGGCACTCTGCATGTAGGAGTCGGCGTAGGCAATGATGAACTTCTTGCTCTGCTTGAAGTCGAGCAGAGCCTTGCGCAGTTCCTGCAGCGTGGCAAAGTCGGCGCTCAGCGTGCCGCCGTCCAGGTAGATGCCCTTCACGTCGTCGTTGTCCTTGGCCACCTTGATGGCAGCCAGCAGGTCGTCGAGTCCTTGCGTCTGCATCTCGTCTTTGCCCATGAAGGCGGCAAAGGGATCCTCGGCGCAGCGTTCCTCAATGGAGCCGTTGAGCGAGATGTGGAGCACGCTGTTGTCCTCGAGTGTGGGTTTCTGACTGCCCGCGGCAGCCACCGTAATCATCATCATGAGGCTGCTTATAAAAGCAAATATCCCCAGACACAGTATGCCAGCGATGGTGGCCAGCATGTACTTCAAAAAGTCTTTCATAAATTGCAATGGTGTTAGTGACGCCGCAGCCAGCTGTGGGGGGTGCGGCATGGAGTGAATGAATGCTGTGGATGTGGCGGTCAGAAAGGCTATGCTGGTTTGACTTGCCGTAGACCGTGTTTGCTACGCGCAATCTTTACAAATCAATGCACACCTCCACGGGGCAGTGGTCCGAGCCCATCACTTCGTTGTGTATGGCGGCCTGCTGCAGGCGGGGCTCCAGTGCCTGACTCGTGAGGAAGTAGTCGATGCGCCAGCCCGCGTTCTTCTCACGTGCCCTGAAGCGGTACGACCACCAGGAGTAGGCGCCCTCCAGCGTGGGGTTGAAAAAGCGGAACGTGTCGGTAAATCCTGCGCCGAGCAGGGCGGTGAACTTGGCGCGCTCCTCGTCGGTAAAGCCCGCGTTACGGCGGTTCGTCTTCGGGTTTTTCAGGTCAATTTCCTGATGCGCCACGTTCAGGTCGCCGCACACCACCACAGGCTTTTCGGCATCGAGCTTTTGCAGATATTCCCTGAAGGCATCGTCCCACTGCATGCGGTAGTCCAGACGGCGCAGCCCGTCCTGCGAGTTAGGTGTGTAGACGGTGACGAGAAAGAACGAGGGCATTTCGAGCGTAATGACGCGTCCCTCGGTGTCGTGCTCTTCCAGGCCCAAACCGTAGCGCACGCTCAGTGGATTGTGGCGTGTAAAGATGGCCGTGCCCGAGTATCCCTTTTTCTCGGCATAGTTCCAGTATGACTGGTAGCCCTCAAAGGCCAGGTCGAGTTGGCCCGCCTGCATTTTCGTTTCCTGCAGGCAGAAGAAGTCGGCATCGAGTGCCTTGAAGGCATCGGCAAAGCCCTTGCCCATGCAGGCACGCAGACCGTTGACGTTCCAGGAGATGAATTTCATAGAGGTGTGATGAATGAAGGTGGGTGAACTTCGTTCCACCTTTTCTCGCCATGGCATCGCTCAAAGTTTGTCCACATGGGGCGAGCTCATTGGGCTTGACGAAAAGGGATGAATCATTCCCACTGTATAATAAGAAAGGAGCGGACTGCGGTGGTCCGTCCCCAATGGTGGCGTGCATGGCCAGCCGCGTGCACTGCATGGCAGCAGCGGTGCATGGCGCATGCGTGTGAATGTGCAAACTTAGGGATTTCCTGCGAAGTGTAAAAGGTTTGCCCTGCCAAATCATTTGGCTTCGCGAGAAAAGGTCGGATGCCATCCTGCAACGTACGATTTGCGTAGCCTCCCGATACCCCCGTCCCCCGCCTCGCCGACACAGATGCCGTGAAGAAATACTCGTACGGGGTGAAGAAAATACTTCACGGCATCTACTTCCTGCGGGGTGGTGGACGGGAAAAAGGAGAAATCACGTCGTTCGTAAACTTTTTTACGTAGCATCTATTTTCGACGGCGCGGCGAGCCGTAAAAACGGGCCGCCGTGGGAACTTTCTTCCACGGCGTGGGAACTTTCTTCCACGGCTGGGTAACTTATTCCCACGGCATCTGCTGAGAGCCTCCTTTTACACGCTTGCATAAGAAGGGCTTCGGCTCGGCAATAATAACGAGCAAACTTGCTTGTTGGCACGCACCTGCCACATTTTTGCAAGCGAAGTCCATGCACCCTCTTAATCCATGGCTTAGCATTGCAGCGATAGAACCCCCAAGCCTCTTCACAAGGCTCCAATCGGGGGTCGTTGTTTTATGAGCCATGACCACACAATTGCCGTTTGGTAAGTCATACACAGCACTCCGCCCCTCCGAGTGCTCACCGCCCAATTCACGCGTAGCACCTTATGGGAGGCAATTCAACCATCAAGCACAAGAAAGAGGCTGCGCCGTAAAAACCGTTGGATTACATCCGACCTTTTCTCGCCATGGCATCGCTCAAAGCCTGTCAGCTTTGGCGCTGCTCATTTGGCTTAACGAAAAGGTTGGATTTCATCCGACCTTTTCTCGCCATGGCATCGCTCAAAGCCTGTCAGCTTTGGGCGAGCTCATTTGGCTTAACGAAAAGGTTGGATTCCATCCGACCTCTTCTCGCCATGGCATCGCTCAAAGCCTGTCAGCTTTGGCGCTGCTCATTTGGCTTAACGAAAAGGTTGTTTACGACACAGCCTCTTTCTTAGGTGAATGCAGCTGCAGGGGGTGCAGAGCCTGGCGTCAGGCAATGGTGACCTGTGTGGCACCGAAGCCGTACTCGCGGAACGAGGCGTCCTGCACGTGGCACGAGGCGTAGCGCTGCTTGAGGGCGCTGAGCAGGGCGTGGCGCAGCACACCGTCGCCTTTGCCGTGGATGAAGACGATGCGCGTGCCGCGTGCCTTGAGGTGGGCACGCATGGTGTCGTTGAACACCTTGAGCTGGTAGTCCAGAATGTCGCGCGCCTCCAAGCCTACCAAGGTGTCGAGCAGCGCGTGGGCGTGCAGGTCCACCTCCACCACACCGGGCTTGCTCTGCTTGCCGGGAGTGGGTGCGGCCTTCGTGGCCGTGGAGGTGAAGGTGGCGGCATGGGTGGCTGGGTGCGTGTGCAGGGCCTCGTGCAGGGCCTCGGCATCGATGTCAGGCTCGTGCACGGGAGCGTCGTCGCGCAGCACGTGGCATAGATAGGCCGGGGCGGTGAAGTAGGGTGATGACTGGAAGGTGGCGAGGCGGTAGAAGCGCTTGCCGTCGATGCGCAGGGGCACGTGGGCGGCGGGCTTGGGCTTGAAGGCCTTTTCGCGCTTGTAGGCCAAGGCCTGGCAGGTGAGTTTTTCCCACAGCGCGAGGTCGGCACGGTGCAGTGTGGCCAGGTGCTGCTTGGTGTGGGGCATCACCTCGCCGTCGGCCAGCAGTTGGCACACGTCATCGTGGTGGGTGAGCAGCGTGAAGTGCAGATAGTAGTTGCAGTCGTTGATGAAGTAGACGTCGAAGGCGGGTTCGCCGTCGGCCGGCATCTTGGGGTCGACCACGAAGGCCAGCAGCGCACACAGCTGGTCGGCGCCGCGGCGCGTCTGCGCCATGGGACGGTAGGTGAGGGTGAGGTCGGCCACATCGGTTTCAGGCTCGTCGTTGTCGGGGCTGTCGGTGTGGGCCAGTGCCTGGCGTACGGAGGTGTGCGTGGCAGGCTGCGCCGCTGGTGCAGCCTGTGTGCTCTTGTCAGCGGCCTGGGCGGGGTGCTTGTCGTAGTTGTCGGTTTCGACCACCACCACGTCCTTGATGAGCGTGGGAATTTCGAAGCCGTCGGCATCGCTCACGAGCACCACGTCCTTGCCCTGGAAACCCGTGACTACGCCGCCTCCCACATCGTTCAGAAAGCGTACTTTAGTTCCTATTTTCAGCATTGTTCTGGGGGTGATTTCCGAGGGTCATTTGTGCATTTCCACAATCTGCGTGGCGGGCTGTTCGCGGTTGCGGCGCTCGGTGGCGCTCACCACGGCTTCGGCCAGTTGGCTGAAGGCAAGGCCCGTCATGGTGTGGGTGTGGAGCGCCACGGGTTCGCCCTCGTCGCCACTCTCGCATATGCTCTGCACCACGGGTATCTGGGCGAGCAGCGGCAGTCCCATTTCGTGAGCCAACTGCTTCACCCCCTCGCGGCCGAAGAGGTAGTAGCGGTTTTGCGGCAGTTCGGCGGGCGTGAACCACGCCATGTTTTCCACCAGTCCGAGCAGGGGCACGTTCACCTTCTCGTTTTGGTACATGTCGATGCCCTTGCGTGCGTCGGCCAAGGCCACCTGCTGCGGTGTGCTGACAATGACGGCACCCGTGATGGCGAGGTTTTGCAACAGGGTGAGGTGAATGTCGCTTGTGCCGGGAGGGGTGTCGATGATGAAGAAGTCGAGGTCGCCCCAGTCGGCATCGGCTATGAGCTGCTTGAGGGCGTTCGAGGCCATGCCGCCGCGCCAGAGTGTGGCCGTGGTGGGCTTGACGAAGAACCCGATGGAGAGGATTTTCACACCATACTTCATGGCGGGAATGAGCACCTGACGTCCGTCGCGCATTTCGGCGAAGATGTTTTCGGCCTCGAGGTGGAACATTTTGGGCACCGAGGGTCCGAAGATGTCGGCGTCGAGCAGTCCCACCTTGTAGCCCTGCTGCGCCAAGGCCACGGCCAGGTTGGCGGCCACGGTGCTCTTGCCCACGCCGCCCTTGCCCGAGCTGACGGCAATGACGTTTTTGACCTGTGGCAGCATTTTGCCGGGTTCGGGCCGTGCGGCCTGCACGGTTTTCGTTTTGATTTCCACCTCAGCCTCCTTGCAGGCGTAGGTGTGGATGGCAGCCTCGGCCGCCTTGAGCACGGACTTCATGAAGGGGTCGGTGCTCTTTTCGAAAATCAGGCTGAAGCTGACGTGCATGCCGTCGATGCGGAGGTCGTCCTCCACCATGCCGGCCTCGATGAGGTTTTTGCCCGTGCCGGGGTAACGCACTGTGGCGAGTGCGTCGGTAATGAGTTTGGGATAGAGTTGCATGGATAAGAATCAGATGTCATAATCGACCACCGTGCGGGCACTCCGCACTTCGTGGCAATACTGTGAGATGGCCTGGTGGGCGGGGTGCTGGCGGTAGCGCTGCAGGGCGTCGGCATCGTCGACGGTGAGCGTGAGCACGGCGTCGTAGGCCATGGGTGAAAGACTGCGGTTGATGCCCACTTCGAGCGAGCGGATTTCGGGAATAACGCCCACGAGGGCTTCGAGGTGTTCCTTCATCCAAGCGGCGTGCTGGCTTACGGACTGGTCCTTGGCGCCGTCGATGAATTTCCACATGACAATGTGTCGTAACATAAGGCTTGAATTCGTTTGAGGGTGAGACGGAAGGTGTGCGGGCGGGCCTGTCCCATTTTCCCCACACTCCTTATTATATAAAGGTGCGTGGCGCTCAGCGGCTCGTGGTGAGCGAGGAGCGCTTGTGCCGGTTGTAGCTGCGGTAGTCGTCGAGTTCTATTTCCACATCAGGCTCGTGCAATGCGCCCTCGGCGGGCAGGCGGAACTGCAGGTACTTGATGGCGATGCCGCGCTGCATCCACTGCTGCTCGTAGTAGGTTTGAATGCTGAGAATGCGGCGCATCACGTCGTCGGCAGTGCCGGGGAGCGTGGCGTAGAGGTCGTCGGTGCAGATGGGCATGGGGAGCCCGTTTTCCTGCACCATGCAGCGGGTGTAGGTGAAGAGGAACTGGCTGTCGGTTTTCAGATGGATAAGGCCCGAGGGCTGCAGAAATTCGCGGTAGCGCGCCAGGAAATAGGTGGAGGTGAGCCGCTTGGTGGCCTTCTTCATTTGCGGGTCGGAGAAGGTGAGCCAGATTTCTGACACCTCGCCGGGGGCGAAGAAGCGCTGTATGAACTCGATGTGTGTGCGCAGAAAGGCCACGTTGGGCAGCCCCTCGCGCAGCGACTCGGTGGCACCCGTCCACATGCGGGCTCCCTTGATGTCGACCCCGATGAAGTTTTTGTCGGGGAAAAGGCGTGCGAGCCCTACGGTGTACTCGCCGCGTCCGCAGCCCAGTTCGAGCACGATGGGGTTGTGGTTGCCGAAGAAAGTGTGCCAGGCGCCGCGCATGGGATGCGGCTCGGTAGCGGTGGCGATGCTGCCAGCCTGAAACACGTGCGGGTAGTGTTCCATTTCGGCAAACTTGGCGAGTTTATTCTTGCTCATTGTCCAGTAGTTTCTTGACGTCGTTCTCGGTTTGTTCCAGTTTGGCGTTACAGAAGGCGAGCAGTTGCTTGGCCTCTTCGAGTTTGGCAGTGAGGTCGTCAATCTTCATGACGCCCTCCTCCAGTTCGCTGATGATGGCGCGCAGTTTTTCGACAGCGGCCTCGTAGGATATGGTTGTTTTCTTCATGTCGTATGATGAGATAGCGTGGGTTCGGCTTCGGTGCCCTGGGTGGCCGTCACCTGCGCAGTGGCCGCGCCGTTGGCCAGGAGTATGCGCACCTCGTCGCCCGGTGTGAGGTGGGCGGCGTGCGTTACAGGCATGCCGTGGTGGAGGGTGAGGCTGTAGCCCATGGAGAGGATGCGCTCGGGGCCGCTCAGGTGCCAAGCCTGCTGCAGCATGGAGAGCTCGTGGCGCTTGTGAGCCAGCAAGTGCTGCGTGGCGTGCGAGAGTTGCAGGGGCAGCGTGGCCAACTGCTGGCGCTCGGTGGCCGTGCGCCGGCGTGCCGCCCGTTCGGCGCGGTTGAGCAGGTTGCTGAGCACGGCATGCTGGGTGGCGGTGTAGGCATGGGCTGTGGGCGAGAGGCGGGCTGCGGTGTGCATGAGGGTGCGGCGTGCCTGCGTCAGGGTGTCGGTGGCGAGCAGCTGCATGTCGGCGCAGAGCCTTGTGAGCACCGTGTGTTCGCGGAGCATGAACTGCTGCACGGCCTGCGCGAGGCGGCGCTGCAGCAAGCGGAGGTCGTCGGCCAGCCGTGCGCGCTGCTCGATGAGGAAGGCGGCCACGGCCGTAGGCGTCTTGCACTTGGTGTGCGCCACGTGGTCGATGAGCGTGTCGTCGCGCTCGTGGCCAATGCCTGTGATGACGGGGAGCGGAAACTGCGCTACGTTGGCCGCCAGCAGATAGGTGTCGAAGCCGTGCAGGTCGGTCACGGCACCGCCGCCGCGCAGAATAACCACCACGTCCCAGCGGGCGGCCTCAGAGGCGATGCGGTCGAGGGCGGCGATGATGCTCTCCTCCACACCCTCGCCCTGCATGGTGGCCGCAAAGAGTTGCGTGGTGAAGGTGAAGCCGCTGCTCTGCAACTGGTGGCAGAAGTCGCCGTAGCCTGCCGCCGTGGCGCTGGAGATGACAGCTACCCGCGTGATGGGGCAGGGCAGGGGCAACTGCTTGTTGAGGTCGATGACGCCGTCGTCGGTGAGCTGCTGCAGAATGTGCGCGCGGCGTTGTGCCAGGTCGCCCAGCGTGAAGGTCGGTTCGATGTCGGTCAGTGTGAGCGCGTAGCCGTAGAGTTCGTGAAAGGAGACCTGCACTTGCACGAGCACCTTGATGCCCGCTTGCAGGGGCTGACCCGTAGCTCGGCGAAAGTGCGCCGAGAGCGTGGGGAACGTCTGCTTCCAGATGGTGGCGCGCGCTTTGGCCACAAGGGCGCTGCCTTCGCTGTCCTTCTCTACCAGTTCCAGGTAGCAGTGGCCCGAAGAGCCCACGTGCAGCTCGCTGATTTCAGCCTTTACCCAGTACCTTTCGCGCAGGGCATGCCGCAGCACGGCGCTGACGCATGCATTCAGTTCAAAGAGGCTCAGAGCCTGTGCCTGGGGCGAGGCAGCGGTGTCGGTGTCGGTGAGGGCGGGGCCGAAGGGGTCGATCATGGCGGTGAAACTTATTGAGCCTGCTCTTGCAGCAGTTGGTAGGCTTTCAGGAGGTCGGGTATGCCGTAGCCGAACACGTTGTTGGGCGCGTCGGCTGTGCTGGAGCTACGTTGCAGTGCGTGGATAATGTCGTCGGGCTTGGCGGTGGGAAAGGCCTGCAGCAGGCAGGCGGTGGCGCCGCACATGATGGGGCAGGCGAACGAGGTGCCGTCAACCTCTTCGATGTTGCCCTGGCTGCCATACACAGGGACGTCTACGCCGAGAGCCATCACGTCGGGCTTTACGCGGCCGTCGGAGGTGTCGCCCACCGACGAGAAGAAGGCGTTGCGCCCACGGCTATCCACAGCACCCACGGTGAGCACGTGCGGAGCGTCGGCAGGCATGGTGATTTTCTTCCAACGCCCCGAACCGCTGTTGCCCGCGCTCGTCACCACGAAGATGCCGCGGCTGGCACCCAACGATGCCACGCGACTGATGGCGGCCGTGCGACCGTCGAGGTCGGCGTAGCGGTAGTTCATTTCAGCGTGGTCGAAGGCCTGGTAGCCCAGCGACGACGTCACCATGTCGACACCCAGACTGTCGGCATATTCTATGGCGGCGCACCAGTAGTCTTCTTCCACGAGTTGCTCCGACTCGCTGTCTTCCGACACGAGCAGGTAGTACGAGGCTTCGGGTGCGGTGCCCACCAACTCCTGCGGCGTGTGGGCTGCCATGCACGAGAGCACGTTCATGCCGTGGTCGCCCTCAGAATAGACGCTCACCTCGGGCCGCACAAAGTTGCGCGTGCCGAGCACCTTGACCGAGGTCAGGCCGGGCAGTAGGTCGGCGTTGTAGAAGCCGCCGTCAATTACGGCAATGGTGATGCCGCTGCCGCGCAGCCCTTTGTCGTGCAGGGGGGTGAGGTTGAGTTGCGCCATTCGTTTGTCGGCTTTTCCATAGTGCGCTGTGCTTTTTGAGCTGGCCAGTTTCAGCAGTTCCGCGCGCTCCTCACGGCTTTTGGCCTGAAACCCCTTGGAGGGCTGCCGCCACACGCAGCGCACCTCGCTCACAAAGGGTAACTGGCGCAATTGTGCGGCCAGCAGGGTGTCGGCCGTTTCGAACACGGCACTGTTGTTCCATTTGCTCGTGCAGCACAGGCGCAGCCCCTTGCTCCTGATTTGCTTGAGGTAACGTGCGGAAATGGGGAGGTCGTGCTCGTCGACGGAGAGCCCGTAGCGTTGTCTGCGTTGCAGTGATTTGGGCGAGAGAAAGCATTCGGGCTTTTGCAGCGTAAAGTTGTTGTGCTTCTTGTCGTTAAACGTGACGCGGTAGCGGTACATGCGCTGTGTTTGCTGGGCCGTGGTGGCCGCCTTGTTGCTCTGTGCGGGAGCACACAGCGTGGCGAGGCCCATGCAAACCGTCAGGGCAAGTGTGTGCCAGGTGCGGGCTGCGTGTCGAAAAGGAATGGCGTAATGCTTCATGGTGTTTGAATGGATTTGGATGCAGCATGCAAAAGCATCTGCGGTCTGTGAATGTCGGTAGATAGGTAGAGCGTGAGGGCGATGCGCTATGCCCGCTCAGGCGGCGCTCTCTATATATAAAAGGAGGGCGTATGGCTCTTTGAAAAGAGGCGCGAGGCGCTTTTCACACCAGCCACTGGCCTATGCCTCGCTGGCTGTCGATGACGGCGCCGCCCACCAGACGTTTGCCTACGTAGAACACGGCGCTCTGCCCCGGTGTGACGGCCGACACGGGCACGGCGGTGCGCACCAGCAGGCGGCCATCGGGCAAGCGTTCGGCGCGGCAGGGCACCGGCTGGCTGTGGTAGCGTATGCGCACCGTCAGTTGCGGTTCGCTGAAGAAGGCATCGGCATGCACCAGTTCCTCGTCGGTAGCCAGAAAGGCCGTGGTGGCGAGTTCTTCCTCCCGACCCAGCACAATGGTGTTGCGTTCGGCATTCATGCGCAGCACGTAGGCCGGTTTGCCCAAGGCGATGCCCAGTCCCTTGCGCTGCCCCACGGTGTAGAAGGGTACACCCTGGTGTGTGCCCAACGTCTGGCCCTCGGCGTTCACATAGCGTCCGCCAGCCACGCGGGCTGCCAGCAGCGGACGTTGTTCGCGCAGAAAGTCGCGGTAGTCACCGCTCACAAAGCACACCTCCATGCTTTCGCTCTGGCTGGCGCGCACGGCAAAACCTTTGGCCTGCAGGTAGGCCCGCACTTCGGGCTTCGTCAGGTGTCCCAGCGGAAAGAGGCAACGCCGCAAGGTGTGCTGCGGCACGCGCCACAGAAAGTAGCTCTGGTCCTTACGCACGTCGTCGCCCATCAGCAGATAGGTGCGGCCGTCGTCACCCTCCGTGCGTTGCACATAATGCCCTGTGGCCATCAAGTCGCAGTGCAAACGGTCGGCCCACTCCTGCATCAGTCTGAACTTGAAATGCCTGTTGCAGCGCACACAGGGATTGGGCGTCCGGCCGTGTTCGTATTCGTCGAGGAAATAGTCTACAATGTCGTGGCGAAAGGCGTTGCGCACATCGGCCACGTGGTGTTCGATGCCGAGGCGTTCGGCCAGTTCCTGTGCCGAGCGTATGAAGTCAGGCACGTCGTGCCCGCCGCTGAAGTGCTGCGGCAGGTCGTACACACGCATGGTCATGCCCACCACCCGGTAGCCCTGCTCCTGCAGCATGAGGCATACCGCTGAACTGTCGACGCCGCCCGACATGGCGACGAGTACGGAGGGCTGTGCTTGGGGAGTGCTTGACATAGGCTGTAAACGGGATGAAGCGTGTTCAGTGAAGAGTGTGTCGCAGTGGCGATGCAGGTGTCAGTGTATGCCTGGCGGCAAATGGGGCTTGGCGGCTTCCACGTCCTCGTCGAGACTGGGAAAGAAGTCCATGCCCGTCAGTTCCTCCACCTCGTTCACAGTGTGCTGGTAGTAACTGAGCGGGCGGCTGTCGGCCTCGTTGCGCATGACGTAGGCAAAGGCTTGCGGTTGCTGGGGGTAGCCCACGAGCAGCACCTTAAAGAAGGCGTCGGGTACGGCCACCTTGTGAGCGCCGATGCGTGGCGGCTGCGGCTGGCTGTAAATGGGGCCGGCCGTGATGGCCACTGCGCCGAAGCGGCGGGCCAGCGAGCGTTCAGCCTCTTCCAGGTCCTGCCAGTCGCCGCGGTTGAGGTTGCGGTTTTGCGGACAGATGTTCGTCATGTAGAACGACTCCCGCATGGCCCTCTCACTCCATTTCATGTCGGCCGCCGGTGCCATGTGGCCGCGGTCGTAGCCAGCGTGCTTGTAGTCGTCGGGGTAAGCCTTGGCTCCCCGCACCTCAGGGTCGGGGGCAAAGTGGTCGTGGCGCGGCAGCGTGCCCTCAGCCTCGCGGTCCGTCAGCACCCACGCCACCCACTGCGGCGTCTTGAAGTCGGCGTCGTAGGCCAGCGTGTAGCCCACGTGCTTGATTACCTGGGCGCCTCGTGCACTTTCATACGTGGGGCACGCCATGCGTTCCAGTTCGTTGTAGGCCGCGGCGGCCTGCTGCTCCGTGTCGGTGGGCAGCGTGCCAGCGGTATCGGGGCGTGCGGCAGGCGTTTCGGATATGCTTGAAAAATACGCCACCAAGCACAAGCCTACGAGGCACGCTGCCAGAGTGAGCGTAGCGCTGTGCCGGCTACCCCTTTGCTTGCGTCGGGTCATGCTGCGGTGCTTACTTGGTCAGGGCCACCTCAATGTTGTTTTTCAGCACCTCGCTGCCGGGGTAGCCGCCTTCGCTCAGGTTGTCGTAGGCAGTTTTGCCGTCTTTGCCCAGCAGCAGGTACGACGGGATGCCGGGAATGTTCAGTTGCTGGCACAACTCGTCCCACTGCTCTTCCGTCAGGCGGTAGTGCTCGCCGCTGATGTCTTTAATCATCTCCGCCCAAGTGTCCTGCGGCGACGACTCGTTCGTTACATACACAAACACGCAGCCTTTCTCTTCGAGTGCAGGCTTGATTTCGTCAATCTGCCGCATGGCCATGCGGCAGGGACCGCACCACGTGGCCCAGAAGTCGATGAGAGCCACCTTGCCCTTGTAGTTGGCGGCAATGGCCTTCATGATGTCGGCTCCGCGCACGGTGGCAGGCAGGGTCTTCACCACAGAGTTTACAGGTTTCGAGTCGGCAGGCTCAGCCATTTCGGTGTCGGCCTGGGCTGGGTTGTCACGATGGGGTCGTTTGGCGCAGCTTGTGGCGGTGATAAGGCCAGCCGCAGCCAGCATAAGGAGGGACTTTTTCATTTTCTGATGGTTTTAGGTAAAAAAGGAAAATGCTCAGGCTGGCGCTTCTGCCGCCCTGCATTTACTGCAAAAATACGACTTTCCCCCTTATATGCACCCATACCTTTGTTAATATACCGATTAAATCGTTACATTTGTCCGCGCAAGCCACCCCTGCCGCCGACGCATGCAGCACAGCGGGTGGCTTGCCTACAATCACAAAAACCCTACTGACATGCACACATTCCTTCACGTTTCTGACATCGGTCCGCTCGACGCTGCGTTGGCCGAGGCCGCCGAAATCAAGGCCGACCGTTACCAATACGAACACCTGGGCCGTCATCGCACGGTGCTCCTCATTTTCTTCAATAATTCGCTGCGCACCCGTTTAAGTACGCAGAAGGCCGCCCGCAACCTGGGCCTCGACGTCGTGGTGCTCGACGTGAACCAAGGCGCCTGGAAGCTTGAAACCGAGCGCGGCGTGGTGATGGATGGCGACAAGAGCGAGCACCTGCTCGAGGCCATACCCGTCATGGCCTCCTACTGCGACCTCATTGGCGTGCGCACCTTTGCGGGCCTCACCGACCGCGAGGCCGACTACGCCGAGCACATCCTCTCGCAGTTCATACGCTACTCTGGCCGTCCCGTGTTCAGCATGGAGAGTGCCACGGCGCACCCTTTGCAGGCCTTTGCCGACCTCATCACCATCGAGGAGCACAAGCGCAAGCCTCGTCCCAAGGTGGTGCTCACCTGGGCCCCCCATCCCCGCGCCCTGCCGCAGGCTGTGCCCAACAGTTTCGCCGAGTGGATGCGCGCAGCCGATGTCGACTTGGTAGTGACCCATCCTGAGGGCTACGAGCTCGACCCCCTCTTTGTGGGCGATGCCCGTGTGGAGTATGACCAGCGCCGAGCCTTTGAGGGCGCCGACTTCATTTATGCCAAAAACTGGAGCTGCCCGGGCGTGACGCGGCCGGCTGACTACGGCAAGGTCATTAGCCGCGACATGGACTGGACTGTCGACGAGGGCCACATGGCCCTCACCAACGACGCCTGCTTCATGCACTGTCTGCCCGTGCGCCGCAACATGATTGTGAGCGACGCCGTCATCGAGTCGCCCCGTTCGCTCGTCATTCCCGAGGCCGCCAACCGCGAAATCAGCGCCACCGTGGTGCTCAAGCGCATGCTGCAGGCACTCTGATTGCGATGAAATCCGTCGGCACGGCATCTGTTTGGTCGAGGCGGGAGACGGGAAAAAGGAGATGCTACGTAAAAAATATCACGTCGTACGTAAAAAATATCACGTCGTTCGTAAACTTTTTTACGTAGCATCTATTTTCGGCGGGGCGGCGCGCCGTCGGAACAGGCCGCCGTGGGAACTTTCTTCCACGCCGTGGGAAGTTTCTTCCACGGCGGGGGATTTTTGTATGCTCGGCATGAGCATTGACTTTTCCTGATTTTACTAGACACTTTTTGCTTGCATTATCTGAAACAGTAGACAGCCTGTTGAGGGCTATACTGATTCAATAGACATGTCAGC
>SFEP01000057.1 GCA_004557185.1 Bacteroidales bacterium | reverse complement strand
AGCATCTCCTTTTTCCCATCCCCCACCCCGCCGAAAATAGATGCTACGTAAATTCTTCAATCAACCAGACGCAGACCTGAACCATATGCTTGCCGAGGTATCTGAGTAACCTCCTCAAGAGTCTATTTTTTGACAAAGGGGGCTTGTCCCATGATAAGCCGAAAGCCACACTTCTGTCTCTCGGAAAGTTTGGGGTGTAGTCTTAGGGTTTAGCGGACAGTAATAGAAAACAACCTCGCGCCGCGCCGCACACCCACCGCTACCACATGCGCCGGGCTTGCCCCTTTCACCACGCAAGTGTGGCATGGAGGGAGCAAGCCCGGCGCTATATATATATAAGGTAGGGGGAAAATGTTACCGCCCGCCTTTCGCACCACCAGAGTGGGGCAGAAGGCGGGCGGTGAGTGATGCCGCCGTGCGGCCGTAGGCCATCAGTCCAGCGCCTTTCCCTGTTCACACAAAGGGCAGGCCCACGCGCTGGCCGTCGTTCGCCACCTTGCGCATCACGCCGTTTTCTATGAGGTAGAACTCGCCGTAGATGGTTTCGTTGCCGTTGTCGCCCACGAGGTAGGTGCCGTCGGGAAAAACGTAGAAGCGCGAACCCGAGGTCACGCTGTCGGGCATGGCTATTTCTTCATACACCTTCAGCCCGTCCACCTTCAGGTTCTTGCACATGTAGTAGTGCGGCAGGATGCTCACGTCCGTAATGCCCAGTCCGGGCAGGAAGCGCTTGAATTCCTTGTCGGCCGCCTCGCCGGGCTCTTCGGGCTGTGCATACACCACGTGTGCGGCGTTCATGCTGCCGGCCGAAATGCCCAGCACCACGCCCTTGAAGCGCTTGAGCAGCCGCTTCAGGTGCAGCTCGTGCAGAAAGGCGTTTTGCGAGGGCACGTGCCCGCCGCCCAAAATGATGAAGTTGCTCTCCGCCACCAGCTCGGCCACTTGTGCAGCCGTGCGGCGGTCAAGCAGGGTGTAGCTTTCAAACCACAAGCCCGCCTGCTCAAAAGCCTCGCGCATGCACTGCGAGCAGTGGTCGCTGAAGGCGGCATCGTCGGGATAGGTGGTTACGAACAAGGCCCGCACAGGATCGGCGAGCGATAGTTTCAGGTTATCCAGAAAACCATTGGCCGGATTGATAGCGCCGTCCATCGACACGCTCGGGCTGCTGGTAAGAAAGTATTTCATGCGGAAATGTTATGCTGGTTGAGCTTTTTCTCATACAGAGTTTGCAAAGTTATTATAATTTCTTAGTTTTGCAAACAATCTGACAGATTACATACGCTTTTATACAATGTACGGCGGCTTCGTAAAGGGCCGCATGTTCGTTTTCACAAAAACTTAAACTGTTGGCGTTATGAAGAATTTCGTTTTTATTTCGCCCAATTTTCCCGAGAAATATTGGCAATTTTGCGATGAACTGCAGAAGAACGGCGTCAGGGTACTCGGCATTGGCGATGCACCCAAGCAAGCACTCTCGCCTGAGTTGAAACGAGCGCTCACGGAGTATTATCACGTCGACAGCATTGCCGACTACGACCAAATGTACAGAGCCGTGGGCTACTTTGCATGGAAATACGGACACATCGACTGGATTGAGTCGAACAACGAGTTCTGGCTCGAAACCGATGCACGCCTGCGCACCGACTTCAACGTGAACACAGGCATCAAGACCGACGGCATCGAGGCTTTCAAGGAAAAGTCGGAGATGAAGAAGTACTATGCCAAGGGAGGCATTCGCACCGCCCGCCAAATCAAGTGCTCGGCAGGGCTCGAAGCCGTGCGCCGCTTCTCGGGCGATGCCGGATTTCCCCTCTTTGCCAAGCCTGACGTGGGCGTAGGAGCAGGCGGAGCACACAAAATTGAAAACGAAGCCGCACTCGAAGCCTTCTTCGCCCACACCCCCCAGGTGGAGTGCTATGTGATTGAAGAGTTCATCACCGGCGACATCTGCACCTACGACGCCATTGTCAACTCACAGGGCGAACTCCTCGTAGAGTCCATGTGCGTATGTCCGCCCAGCATTGCCGACATTGTGAACAACAACCTCGACTCCACCTATTACGTCGAGAAGAAAATGTCGGAGAACCTGCGCTTCTGGGGCCGCCGCACCGTCGAGGCCTTCGGTGTCAAGTCGCGCTTTGTGCACCTCGAGTTCTTCCGTCTTAACAAGGCCCACCGAGGCCTCGGCGAGCCCGGCGACTTTGTAGCCCTCGAAGTCAACATGCGGCCCGGCGGAGGCTACACGCCCGACATGATTAACTACGCCCACAACATCTCGATGTTCAAGATATGGGCCGACATGATAGCCTTCGACCGCCGCACCACGCCCGACCCCCACGACGACTACTACTGCGTCTTTGCAGGCCGTCGTGACAACGTGCGCTATGCCCTCGACCACCAGGCCATGCTCAGCAAATACGGCGAGGCCATGATGATGGCACCCCGCATCGACGAAGCCCTCGCCGGCGCCATGGGCAACCAGGCCTACATTGCCCGCTTCCGCACCGAGGCCGAGCGCGACGCCTTCCTGGCCGACGCCTGCCACCGTGTGTAGCACCGTCCCTCCTTGCTCTGCAGCCTTTTCGTAGAGCCCGGTGACGGCCCCCAAGCCTGCCGACTTTGGAGCCAGCAAAGGGCAAGAAAAAGGCAGGATGCAATACCCAACAAACGCACACCCTTCCTCATCCTATATGAACATAGAGTATCACAAATGGTGGAGCCACAACCTCTGCCGCGAAATGGAATATAAAGTCTACGGCCACGACGGACAGGCCCTGCTCGCCTTTCCCTGCCAGGACGGCCGCTTCTTCGATTGGGAGAACTACGGCATGATACACGTACTCGCACCCTTCATCGAGGCAGGCCGCCTGCGCGTTATCTGCGTCGACGGCATCGACTGGGAAACATGGTCGAACAAGTGGGGCGACAAGCGCTGGCGCATCGAGCGACACGAAAGCTGGTTTCGCTACGTCACCGACGAACTCCTGCCCAACATCAAGCACAACCCCCAGCAAATGTTCATCACCACGGGCTGCTCCATGGGCGGTTTCCACGCTGCCAACTTCTTCTTCCGCCGTCCCGACCTCTTCAACGGCATGCTCGCCATGAGCGGCCTCTACCACGCCGCCTACGGTTTCGACGGCTACATGGACGACCTCGTCTATGCCAACTCCCCGCAAGACTTCCTGCAGCAGATGCCCGCCGACCACCCCTGGATGCAAGCCTACCGCCACAGCAAAATCATCTTCTGCGTAGGCCAGGGACGCTGGGAGGACGACCTGCTATGGAGCACCCGCGAAATGGACCGCATACTCAAGGAAAAAGGCGTCCACAACGCCTGGTTCGACTATTGGGGTCACGACGTAGACCACGACTGGCCCTTCTGGCGCCAGCAGCTCCCCTACTTCGCCGACAAACTGCTCGGCTAACACCCCCCGTGCACCCGCCACCCTGCGAGGATACACAGAAAAGATGCTACGTAAAAGAAGCGCACACCTGCGTTCTCCTTTCACGTAGCATCCTTGTTTTTACGCCCCGCCGCCCCGCGGAAAACAGATGCCGTGGGAAAAAACGTCCACGGCGGGGGAAGTTTCTTCCACGGCGTGGAAGGTTTTTCCCACGGCGGCCCGTTTTTTTCAACCCGCTCATGCGTTGACTCTTGACGACTGGCGTGCAGCACCCAGTAAGTAGGGTGGGGGAGGGCGGGGCTAACACAATGCGCAGTGATAAACGGCATTATTTCTATAAATAAGTCTGTGGAAAATAATAAAGCCTAAAAAAACGGGGTGATTGCTTGCTTTTTGTGCGCAATGTTGGCGGCTTTCGCTGCAAATGCCTATCTTTGCTCCGTTTCGGCAGTCAGGCTGGGCTACCCCACGGTGGCGCTCAGCAGCCGTGCTGGCCGACGTGAAAAATGAAAACCCTTAACCCCTCAACTACCACCATGGAAAAGATTGACCAACTCGACTTGAAAATTCTCAAGATTATATCGGTGAATGCCCGCATCCCCTTCAAGGACGTGGCGGCCGTGTGCGGCGTGTCGCGCGCTGCCATTCACCAACGTGTGCAGCGTTTGGTGGATGCCGGCGTCATCACAGGTTCGGGCTACACCGTGTCCCCCAAGAGCATTGGCTACAGCACCTGCACCTATGTGGGACTGAAACTGGAGCGCGGATCCATGTATAAAGGCGTGGCCGAAAGGCTGCAGCACATTCCCGAAATTGTGGAATGCCACTTCACCACAGGTCCTTACACCATGTTGCTCAAACTCTTCTCGCGCGACAACGAGCACCTCATGGATTTGCTCAACAACAAAATACAGCAGATTGAGGGCGTCATATCCACCGAAACCCTCATCTCGCTCGACCAGAGCATCAACCGCACCGTACCCGTCGACGTCACCTTGTGATGCGCAGGGCAGGCTCACCCGTCAGGCGGCTCACAGCGGCTTGGCGGGTGAGGTGCTGCGGGGTGTGGGCTGCGCCTTGTTCTGTAAAGACGGTTCTATCAGTCAGCTTGGCTTTGGCGCGTAAGAGCACGAAGTAGAACCTGCCCTTAAGTTCTATCTGTTTTACCACATATGAATGAACTCTGCCTGGCCGGACCGTTGATAGGGCTGGCCACCTTTTGCATTATCGGCCTTTTTCACCCCATCGTTATCAAAACGGAGTATTACTTCGGCACGCGCCCCTGGTGGGTGTTCCTGCTGCTGGGCGTGGTCTGCATAGTGGGTGCCCTGCTGGTGCAGCACGTGGTGGCAAGCGCCCTGCTGGGCGTAACGGGCTTCAGTTCACTCTGGACCATTCTCGAACTCTTTGAGCAGCGCACCCGTGTGAAGAAAGGCTGGTTTCCGAAAGGTCCCGGCCACCGCGACTGAAGCCTTAGCAACACGGCAGGCCGCCGCTGAGGCATTGAGCCCACTCGGGCAGCCCCCTTTTTTTAACCCTTACACATGCAACCTTTTCATCTACACTCCCTCCTTTCGGGCACCGCTCCGGCCGACGGATGCGATGCGCGCGGCGTGGTGATAGGCATCACAGGCAACTTCGACGAAGGGCAACTGAAACTCCTGCCCGGCTACTTCCGTTCCATTGAGCAGGCCGGCGGCATTCCGCTCGTCATTCCGCCCCGAGGGCAGGTGAGCGACGAGGTCATTGTGCAGCTGCTCGAGCGCATCGACGGTTTGCTGTTCTCGGGCGGGGCCGACGTCAACCCCTTGTGGGCCGGCGAGGAACCGCTGCCGCAGCTGCACGGCATCAACCCCGTGCGCGATGCCTTTGAACTGAAACTGGCCAGCGAAGCCTACCACCGCCAGGTGCCGATGTTGGGCATATGCCGCGGCATACAGGTGCTGGCCATGGCCTTGGGCGGCTCCATACACCAGGACCTGCACGCTGCCCTGCCCGACACCAGACTCGTGAAGCATAGCCAGGACGCACCGCGAGGCGAGGCCACCCACAGCGTGACGGCTGAGCAAGGCTCCGTGGTGGAGCAACTGCTGGGACGCACGTTCGCCGTGAACTCCTTTCACCACCAGGCTGTGAACGAGCCAGGCCCCCACCTCAGGGTGACGGCACGTGCCGCCGACGGCGTGGTGGAGGCTGTGGAGAGCACTGAGTTGAAGAGCATCGTGGGCGTGCAGTGGCACCCCGAATGCTTCGCCCTTGAGGGGGATGCGAGCATGATGCCCCTCTTCAAGCACTTGGTGAACGAGGCACGCTCCTTTGCCGAAGCGCGCAGGGTGCACCGCAGCATCGTGACGCTCGACTCCCACTGCGACACGCCCATGTGGTTTCATCACCCCATCAACCTGGCCGAGCGCTGCGACAAGGTGCTGGTCGATTTCACGAAAATGCGCGAGGGACACCTCGACGCGAGCATCATGGTGGCCTATTTGCCGCAAGGCGAGCGCACGCCGCAAGCCCTGCAAGCCGCTACGGCCGAGGCGCACCGCCTGATTGACGACATTACACGCCGCGTGAAGGCTGCTCCCGGCGTGGCGCTGGCCACTACGCCCGACGAGGTGTTACTGCACAAACGGCAGGGACTGCTGAGCGTGATGCCGGGCATCGAAAACGGCTATGCCCTGGGACGCGACGTGCAGAACGTGGCGCGATTTCGCGCGAAGGGCGTGGTGTACATCACCCTGTGCCACAACGGTGACAACGATCTGTGCGACTCGGCCCGACGCTCCAAGGGCGAGCACGGCGGACTCTCGGACCTGGGGCGACGCGTGGTGGCCGAAATGAACCGCACGGGTGTGATGGTGGACATGAGCCACGCCGCGGAGTCGTCGTTCTACCAAGCCATCGAAGCCTCGCAACTGCCCATCGTGTGCTCACACGCTTCGAGCCGCGCCCTGTGCAACCATCCGCGCAACCTCACCGACGACCAGCTGCGCGCCCTGGCCGCTGCAGGCGGTGTGGCGCAGGTGACGCTCTACCACGGTTTTCTGAAACTCGACGAAACGGAGGCTCCGGCCGACATTCGCGACGCCGTGCGCCACCTCATGCACATGATCGACGTGGCCGGCATCGACCACGTGGGCATAGGCACCGACTTCGACGGCGACGGCGGCATTGTGGGCTGCGCCAATGCCTCAGAGCTCATCCAGTTCACACGCCGCCTGCTGGCCGAGGGCCTCACGCACGACGACCTGCAAAAGGTGTGGGGCGGCAATTTCCTGCGCGTGATGAGGCAAGTGCAGCAGCAGGCCCTGCATTAGTCAGCACACCGAAGAGGCCATTTTTATTACGCCCGCCATTTCCTATTTATTCCTCCCGAAAACAACATGTTCTCTTACAAGCATCTTTTCCTTTTACCCCTCCTCGCACTGGCCGTGGCCTGCAAAAATCCGCACGCAGCCACCAGCGGCGACTCCGAGGCCGACACCGCGGCCCTGACGCAGGTGAAATTCTGCGCTGACTCCGCGTTGGCCACCATACAGGCCCAGTGTGCCTTCGGACCACGTGTGCCCAACTCCGAAGCACACCGCGCTTGCGGCAACTACATCGTGGCACGCTTCAAAGCCTTGGGCTTGGAAGTGCAGGAGCAGCACGCCGACCTGAAAGCATGGGACGGACGCACGCTGAAGGCCCGCAACATCATAGCCTCCTACAAGCCCGAACGCAAGGAGCGCCTCATTATCTGCACCCACTGGGAAAGCCGACCGTGGGCCGATGCCGACCCCGACTCAGCCAAGCACCGCGAACCTGTGATGGCCGCCAACGACGGGGCCAGCGGCGTGGCCGTGATGCTGGAGGTGGCGCGGCTGCTCAACGAACTCAAGCCGGCCGTGGGCATCGACTTCATCTGCTTCGACGCCGAGGACTACGGCGCACCTTACTGGGCCGACGACCGGGCACCTGCCGACGGCTCCGACTGGTGCATGGGGTCGCGCTACTGGGCGCAGCATCCCCACAAATCCGGCTATACCGCACGCTACGGCATCTTACTCGACATGGTGGGAGGCAGCGATGCACGCTACTGCTACGAGGGCTACTCCATGCGCTTTGCCCGCGAACTGATGGTGAGGCTCTGGGACGTGGCACAACGGGCCGGCGCAGCCCAACTCTTCAGTCCCGAAGAGGGTGGATGGGCCCAGGATGACCACGTGCCTATGAACGAAATAGCGGGCATTCCCACCGTCGACATCATTCCCTGCGTGGAGGGAGAGAAAACCTTTGGAGCCACCTGGCACACTACGGCCGACACGCCCGAAAACATTTCGACCGCCACCTTGCAAGGCGTAGGGCAGACGCTCCTGCAATTCCTCGCAGAAGAACGCGGCGAATGAGGAAATAAAAGGGGGCGCAACGCGGTGTGCCACGAAGGAGTGCGCAAACTGCGGCACCCCCTTTTCCTGAAAACATCTCCTTTCATTTCATTGTAGGATATGCCGAAGAAGAAGTTTTACGTGGTGTGGCGGGGAAATGTGCCGGGCATTTACACCGACTGGGAAACCTGTTGTGCCCAGGTGCTGCATTTCCCTGCCGCACGCTACAAGGCATTTGCCACGCAGGCCGAAGCCGAGGCCGCCTTTGCCGCAGGAGTTCCCGAGGTCAAGGCAGGCAGCGAGGCTACGGCTGCCACACCCGAAGCAAAGGCATCTTCCACCCCAACCAAAGCCCGAAAAGCGGCCAAGCCACGCCAGCGCGGCAATTCGGCAGCACTGCCGCCCAATCCGCCATCGTGGCGCCACGACACGGTGCTGCCGCTCCCCCAGGGCGTCGAGGCGCAGGCCATTGCCGTGGATGCGGCGTGCTCGGGCAATCCCGGTGCGATGGAATACCGCGGCGTATGCCTCACCACGGGGGCCACGCTCTTTCACTACGGTCCCGTGTACGGCACCAACAACATCGGCGAATTTCTCGCCATCGTCCACGCCTTAGCCCTCCTCAAGCAGCAAGGCATCAAGCGCACCGTCTACTCCGACTCACGCAACGCCATGCTCTGGGTGAAGGCCCGCAAATGCCGCACCCGCCTGGCCCGCACACCCCGCACCGAACCCCTCTTCCAACTCATAGCCCGCGCCGAAAACTGGCTCGCCACGCATCAGTGGGACGACATCCCCCTGCTGAAATGGAACACCCGTGCCTGGGGCGAAGTGCCCGCCGACTTCGGGAGGAAATAGAGGGATGGGCAGAAAGCGTCGCCGCACACCTTTTCCCGCTATCCGTTTCTCATTCAAGGGCATTTTGCTACTTTTGCAGCCGCATGATGCTGCGGCAAAGGGTCGCGGCAGCCTCGGCATGGCTACACGGTGTGGTGCCAGGGAGGTGAAAAACGCATTTAATACTTCGTTACATACCTTTTCATGAAAAAGATTTTATTCAGCACGCTCGTGCTGCTGCTCACCGTTGTGACGGCAGTGCAGGCTCAGGTCAACTTCAGCGTTCAGTACAAGCGCGTGAATGCTACCACGGTCGACATCGTGTTTCACGGCAAGGCCGACGCAGGCTGGCACATCTACTCCACCAACATCGGCGAGGGCGGTCCTACGCCGGCCACCTTCGGCGTCGACCGCATCAAGGGCGCACGTCTCAAGGGCAGCCTCAAGCCCGGACTGGGCGCCAAGACCATGCAGGACCCCATCTTCGAAATGCCCGTCACCTTCTTCGAACACCAGGCCACCTTCACCCAACGTGTAGAACTGACCGAGAAGGAATACGAACTGAAGGGCTACCTGAAATTCGGCGCCTGCAACGACGAGAACTGTTTGCCTCCCACCTCGGTTGACTGCAAGCTGCAAGGCACCGACGGTCCCGCTGCACAGGCTGCCGCATCCGCCGCACAGCCCGAGGCACCCGCCGCACCCGAGGCTTCTGCCGCACAGCCCGAGGCACCCGCTGCCGCCGACACTGCCGCCACCGACGCACTGCCCGTGGTGGCCGTCGACAGCGCGGCTGCCAAAACGCTCTGGACACCCGTCATCGACGAACTTCGCAGCTTCGGCGGCGACACAGGCGACGTGGCCGGCAAGGCTTGGTGGTACATCTTCTTCCTCGGCTTTGTGGGCGGCCTCGTAGCCCTCTTCACCCCTTGCGTGTGGCCCATCATCCCCATGACGGTCAGCTTCTTCCTCAAGCGAGCCGGCGACCGTGCCAAGGGCATTCGCGACGCCATCACCTACGGCGTGAGCATCATTGTCATCTACGTGGCGCTGGGCCTTATCATCACCACCCTGTTCGGCGCCAATGCGCTCAACGACCTCTCCACCAACGCCATCTTCAACATCCTCTTCTTCCTCATGCTCGTGGTGTTTGCCGCCAGCTTCTTTGGCGGTTTTGAAATCACGCTTCCCTCGAAGTGGGGCGATGCTGTCGACAACAAGGCCGAGAAAACCACAGGTTTGCTGAGCATCTTCCTCATGGCGTTCACACTGTCGCTCGTCAGCTTCTCGTGCACGGGTCCCATCATCGGCTTCCTGCTTGTCGAGGTCAGCACGAGCGGGGGTTCGGCGCTTGCTCCCACCATCGGCATGCTCGGTTTCGCCGTAGCCTTGGCTCTGCCTTTCACCCTCTTCGCCCTCTTCCCCACGTGGCTCAAGAGTGCTCCCAAGAGCGGCGGCTGGCTCAACATGGTGAAGGTGGTGCTGGGCTTCCTCGAACTGGCCTTCGCCCTCAAGTTCCTCTCTGTGGCCGACCTCGCCTACGGCTGGCATCTGCTCGACCGCGAAACCTTCCTCGCCCTCTGGATAGTGCTCTTCGCCCTGCTCGGCGTCTACCTGCTGGGCGGCATCAAGTTCCCCCACGACGACGAGGACGAGCACCACACCTCGGTGCCTCGCTTCTTCCTGGCCCTGGCCTCGCTCTCCTTTGCCGTCTACATGGTGCCCGGTCTGTGGGGCGCACCCGTCAAGGCCGTCAGCGCCTTCGCCCCGCCCATTTCCACGCAGGACTTCAACCTCGACCCCGTCAAGATTGAGGCCAAATTCCGCGACTACGAAGCCGGCATGGCTTATGCTCAGAGCGTGGGCAAACCCGTAGTGGTCGACTTCACCGGCCATGGCTGCGTGAACTGCCGTAAAATGGAACTCGCCGTGTGGCACGACGCCAAGGTGCGCGACCTCCTCATGAAGGACTATGTGCTCATCTCCCTCTACGTCGACGAAAAAGCCCCCCTCCCCGAGCCCATCGAGGTGCAGGAAGGCGGACAGACCACCACACTCCGCACCGTGGGCGACAAGTGGAGCTACCTGCAGCGCAGCAAGTTCGGCGCCAACGCACAGCCCTTCTACGTCCTCATCGACAACCAGGGCAAGCCCCTCAACCACTCCTACTCCTACGACGAAGATGTCGACAAATTCGTAAAATTCCTCAAGACGGGACTCGACAACTACCAAAAGTAAAAGAATAGCGCCCGTCTCTCACCCCTACGCCTGCCACCTTCAGCCCCGCCACAGCGCGCCGCGAAGGTGGCAGGCGTTGGATTTCATCCGACCTTTTCTCGCCATGGCATCGCTCAAATCCTCTCGGCTTTGGCGTTGCTCATTTGGCTTAACGAAAAGGTTGGTTTTCTGCCTACTTCATTCCACCTTTTTGTCAAGCCCAAAGCCATCCGCCTCATCCCCTCCTCCAAGCGTCGAAGTTCCGCCACGCCCCGTTTCAGCCCCCGCCCCATATCACCTGCAGAATAAAAAAACCTAAATGCTTTTGATGTATATTACTTTTTCGTACTTTTGCTACGGCTAATCCTAGGCACAAGCGGCAACCTTCAGCCCTTGCCTGCAAGCGCCTGGAAGCCAAGAGAGAAAGCAAACAAATTTATTAACCAATAAAACATTATGGCAACATTAGATTTAACCAAGTACGGCATCACCGGCGTAAAGGAAATCGTACACAACCCCTCCTACGAAGTACTCTTCGAAGAGGAAACCAAAGCCGGCCTCGAAGGCTTCGAAGTAGGCCAGAACACCGAGCTGAACGCTGTGAACGTAATGACCGGCATCTACACCGGCCGTTCGCCCAAGGACAAGTTCATCGTGATGGACGAGAACTCCAAGGATACCGTATGGTGGACAAGCGAAGAATATAAGAACGACAACAAGCCTGCCAGCCAGGAAGCCTGGAAGGCAGTCAAGGAAATCGCACAGAAGGAACTCTCCAACAAGCGCCTCTTCGTAGTCGACGGTTTCTGCGGCGCCAACAAGGAAACCCGCATGGCCGTACGCTTCATCATGGAGGTGGCATGGCAGGCACACTTCGTGACGAACATGTTCATCCGTCCTACGGCTGAAGAACTCGCCGAGTTCGAGCCCGACTTCATCGTCTACAACGCATCCAAGGCTAAGGTTGAAAACTACAAGGAACTCGGCCTCAACTCCGAAACCGCCGTAGTGTTCAACATCACCAGCCGCGAGCAGGTCATCATCAACACCTGGTATGGCGGTGAAATGAAGAAGGGTATGTTCAGCATGATGAACTACTACAACCCCCTCAAGGGCATCGCATCCATGCACTGCTCGGCCAACACCAACATGGAGGAGACCAGCACCGCTATCTTCTTCGGCCTCAGCGGCACGGGTAAGACCACCCTCTCCACCGACCCCAAGCGTAAGCTCATCGGCGACGACGAACACGGCTGGGACGACAACGGCGTCTTCAACTACGAAGGTGGTTGCTACGCTAAGGTCATCAACCTCGACAAGGAAAGCGAACCCGACATCTACGGCGCCATCAAGCGCAACGCCCTCCTCGAGAACGTAACCGTAGCTGCCGACGGCAAGATTGACTTCGCCGACAAGAGCGTTACCGAGAACACACGCGTAAGCTACCCCATCTACCACATCCAGAACATCGTGAAGCCCGTCAGCAAGGGTCCCGCTGCCAAGCAGGTCATCTTCCTCTCTGCCGACGCTTTCGGTGTACTGCCTCCCGTTTCCATCCTCAGCTCCGACCAGGCTCAGTACTACTTCCTCAGCGGCTTCACCGCTAAGCTCGCAGGCACAGAGCGCGGCATCACCGAGCCCACGCCGACCTTCTCGGCATGCTTCGGCCAGGCCTTCCTCGAACTGCACCCCACGAAGTACGCACAGGAACTCGTCAAGAAGATGGAAGCCAACGATGCCAAGGCTTACCTCGTAAACACCGGTTGGAACGGCACGGGCAAGCGCATCTCCATCCGCGACACCCGCGGTATCATCGATGCCATCCTCGACGGTTCTATCGACAAGGCACCCACGAAGGTTATCCCCTTCTTCAACTTCGTAGTGCCCACCGAACTCCCCGGCGTTGACCCCAACATTCTCGACCCCCGCGACACCTACGCAGAGGCTGCCCAGTGGGAAGAGAAAGCCAAGGACCTCGCAGCACGCTTCATCAAGAACTTCGCCAAGTACGAAGGCAACGAAGCTGGCAAGGCTCTCGTAGCCGCTGGTCCTCAGCTCTAATCGCGCCGCGTCAGCGTAAGGGTGCGCCCCGCTCCTCTGAGCCCACGGCCCCCCCTACCTGTCACTGACATACTCAACACGCCACGAGGCTGTACCGCAACCCGGTACAGCCTCGTCTGCGTTTTCTCAGCCCACGCTTTCCGCCCGCCACCCCGTAGCCCACAAACCGTGGAACAACGGGCCGCTACGTAAAAATTATCACGTAGTACGTAAAAAAAATCACGTCGTACGTAAACTTTTTTACGTAGCATCTATTTGGGGCTACTCCTAAGCCCGGCCGAAGGGGGAGGGTAGGAGCGGGGCTGCTATGCGTAACTGTGCAGGTCGCTCATGAAGAAGTTGACACCGAAGTTATGTAACTTGCTCTATCGCCCCCATTCTCCCACGTTCTCCCCTCCACAAAAAATCCGCCTCCCTCTTGCTCATATCCCTACAAATCCCTACTTTTGCACCCACAAAGGGCAAAATGTCCGATGTTGGACTTGTAGCTCAGTTGGTTAGAGCAACAGACTCATAATCTGGAGGTCCTAGGTTCAAGCCCTAGCTGGTCCACATTAAAAATCAAGCAGTTAAGCCAAGAACTTAACTGCTTTTTCTTTTATTAGTGACCTTCAAGAGACCTTTCGGAGACAAAACTCATCTCCCGTGACCTTTTAAAATGTCACGAAATGATTAGTAATTGAGCGACATTTCAATCACCAAGCGAAGATAACCAATTATTACTGTCCGCTAACCCCTAAGACTACACCCCAAACTTTCCGAGAGACAGAAGTGTGGCTTTCGGCTTATCATGGACAAGCCCCCTTTGTCAAAAAATAGACTCTTGAGGAGGTGATTCAGATACCTCGGCA
>SFEP01000056.1 GCA_004557185.1 Bacteroidales bacterium | reverse complement strand
CGCTTTCAAAATGGTGCAGTAATACTACTCAACCGTCACTACAGACACTCGATAAGATTGCGGATGCCTTGGAGATTGATATACGAGAATTGCTGAACGGAAGAAATAAACAATAATGCACAATGGATAAAGGACAAATCATATTATACCAAACGCCCGATGGAGAATCGAAGATTGAGGTCAGGCTGGAGAACGACACTGTGTGGCTCTCGGCAGACCAAATGGCGGAACTTTTTCAGAGAAACAAATCTACCATATCCAGACATATAAAGAATGTGTTGGAGGATGGTGAGTTGGAAGAAGCGGCAACTGTTGCATTTTTTGCAACTGTTCAAAACGAGGGCGAACGAAAGGTGGAGAGGAAAATTGCCTTCTACAACCTCGACATGATCATAAGCGTCGGTTATCGGGTTCACTCTTATCGTGGGGTTCAGTTCAGGATTTGGGCAACCAAGGTGCTAAAGGAATATATCGTGAAAGGTTTTGCCCTGAATGATGATTTGTTGAAACGTGCTGGCGGTGGGAATTACTTCGACGAACTGCTTGCCCGTATCAGAGACATTCGATCAAGTGAGAAGGTGTTCTACCGTAAGGTGCTCGAAATATATGCCCTCAGCATCGACTACGACCCACGAGTGGAAATGACACAGCAGTTCTTCAAAACGGTACAGAACAAGATGCACTACTCTGTCCATGGGCACACGGCAGCCGAAATTATCTACGAGCGAGCTGATTCACAAAAAGACTTCATGGGACTAACTACATGGGTCGGAGCTATGCCCACCAAGCCCGAAGCAGAAGTTGCAAAGAACTATTTGACGAAAGAAGAGATAACATCCTTGAACCGCATAGTAAGCCTCTATCTCGATTTTGCCGAAATGCAGGCAGAAGAACATCGTCCAATGTATATGAAGGACTGGATTAACATTCTCGATGACTTCCTCCGCATCTCCCGAAAAGACATTCTTACCCATGCTGGCAAGATTTCTGCAAAATTGGCAAAGGAAAAGGCAGACAAAGAATACGACAAGTTCAAGGAGCGCACCAAGAATGAACTCTCCCCTGTAGAAATACACTTCCTCGAAAACTTTGAGCGAGAGCAGAAGAAGCTTTTGGGTGGTAAGGGTTCTAAACAATAACTTCTTGACCCATAGGTCAATTTTTCTTCATGAATCCAGAATAACAGAATTTGAATTCGATAATTTTCTTCCTATTGGGAGAGGCAGACGGTGGAAGGCTGGCTTGTCCTCAAAGGTGTTAGCAGCGTGCTTGGCGACTTCTGATGGGAACCTTTTCGTTAAGCCAAATGAGCAACGCCAAAGCCGAGAGGATTTGAGCGATGCCATGGTGAGAAAAGGTCGGATGAACTCCAACCTTTTCGTTAAGCCAAATGAGCTCGCCCAAAGCCGAGAGGATTTGAGCGATGCCATGGCGAGAAAAGGTCGGATGAAATCCAACATTTGGCAGCCCCACACTTCGCCACGTTTCCCACCAGCCCGGCGAGCCAGGCCGCGCCTTGTTATTTGGGGGAAATAAAACAGCGGGTAGACAATCGCATGCCACAGCCTAAGTGCTTCGGGATGGGGCTATCCGCCATTTCCCATACCCTTACGTCGGTCGCTTTCCCCACTATCCAATTGTCACTATATCGTCACACCCTCGTTACAAGCTTGTCACGTAGAGTTCGGAATTTTGCAGTGTCAAAATCGAAAACCCTTATTTATATCAATCTCTATATGTGTAAGCATTTCATCAAGACCCTCGTGCCGGCAGCCGTTTTCGGCTTGGCCCTGGGCAGCATGTTCACCGCATGCAGTGACGACAACGACGTAACCACCCCTGACTACGTGTGGGGCAATGAAGACGGACTCAAAACGTGCAACAACCTCCTCTTCGAGGGCAACGTGATTGGCAACGGCGACAACGAGTTCGTGTTCAAAGGCACGCAAACCATCAAGCGTGGCACCTATACCCTCAAGGGCTGGGTCTATGTGGGTGCTGGCTCTACACTCACCCTTGAGCCCGGCACCATCATCAAGGGCGACAAGGCCACCATGGCCGCCCTCATTGTGGAACCAGGTGCTAAACTCATAGCCCAGGGCACACCCGAGCTGCCCATCGTCTTTACCTCGGCACAGCCTGCCGGCAGCCGCAAGCCCGGCGACTGGGGCGGCCTCATCATTTGTGGCAAGGCGCCCAACAACCAAACCACCATGCAGATTGAGGGCGGTCCGCGCACCAAGCACGGCGGCACCGACGTGCACGACAACTCCGGCGTGCTCAGCTACGTGCGCATCGAGTTTGCAGGCTACCCCTTCCAGACCGACAAGGAAATCAACGGTCTCACCCTGGGCAGCGTGGGCGATGCAACGCAGATTGACCACGTGCAGGTGTCCTACTCCAACGACGACAGCTTCGAATGGTTCGGCGGTACGGTGAACTGCAGCCACCTCATCTGCTACAACGGCTGGGACGACGACTTCGACACCGACAACGGCTTCGGCGGCACCGTGCAGTATGGCCTCGTGGTGCGCAACGGTAAGTTGGCCGACAAGAGCCAGAGCAACAGCTTCGAGAGCGACAACTGCGCCGACGGTGCCGATGTAGCACCCTACACCACGGCACTCTTCAGCAACATCACCTTCATCGGTCCAAAGGCTACCGACGCCACGTTCCAGAACACCACCGACTATATCAACGGAGGCGGCTACAACCCCAACAACGGTTCGGCACTGGGACGCTTCCAGGCAGCCATGCAGATACGCCGCGGCTCGCGCCTGAACTGCATCAACTCCGTGGCTGTGGGCTACCCCATCGGTATCATGCTCGATGGCGAAAAGGGCAACACCCAGCAGCAGGCACAGCAGGGCAACATCAAGTTGCAGAACATCTGGTTTGCCGACATGGGCATCCTGGGCTCCGACGCCAACAAACTCTATGAGGACGTGCTCGTAACGGGCTACGATGCTGACAAGAACCCCGTGAAGGACGCTACGAAACCTTCCTTCTCGTCCACCTTCTTCCTCGCACAGAGCGGCAACGTCAACACCACCTCTGCCCAACTGCAACTGACGGGCAATGCACTCGCAGGCTTCAACTTCATGCCCTCGGCAGGCAGTCCACTCCTCACCGCCGGCTCCTTCACAGGCATCAGCAGCTCCTTCCTCACCCCCGGCACCTACGTCGGTGCATTCAATGCCACCGACAACTGGACGGCTGGCTGGGCAAACTTCGACCCGCAGAACGCAGCTTACTAATCAATCCCCTTTGCACGACCGCCCTACCGCGGCGGCCATGCCCCCACAGAGCGTAAAAGCCCCCCCTCACGCGCTCTCAGCACAGCGGAAAGGCACCTCAACGGCGTCCTTTCCGCTTTTTGCATAGGGTGGGAGAGGGAAAACCGCCAACCGCCTGCCGCACCGCCCTTTTTCCTGCACAGAGTGAAAAATGGCAGCCCAAGAGCTTGTGTTCGCTCCCCTCCATCCCGCCGCCTGAAGCGACGTGCCCCAAACGAAAAATCATGTCGCCGTGGGAAAAACCTACCCCGCCGTGGAAGAAACTTACCCCGCCGTGGGAACTTTCTTCCACGGCATCCTTTTTTCCCCGGCCCGCACCCCGCTTTTACGGCCCGCCGCCCCGCTGAAAATAGATGCTACGTAAAAAATTTTACGTACTACGTGATTTTTTTTACGTACTACGTGATATTTTTTACGTAGCATCCTCTTCACACGACCAATGGATTGGTTATCGAATTATGTTTTGGCCTATGCCGCGCCGACCTCCACTCTTTATTCTATCCCTTACTCCTTAGTTATAGAGGGAACTCCTGCGTCGACAGCAGTGTTGATGCTGTAGCTCTGACGTTGTCTGTTCAACTTTGATAGGCAATGCTAGAGCATCCTTTGTGTAATCCATAGCTCTATAAAAACGAAGTTCCGCCCTGGTTCGCTGTTCAAATGGGAAGCGTGGCGGAATCTGTTGCTGCGAAATTACTTGAATTTCTTTGACTGTGCATTTTTTACCAAGACATTTTCACAGGAATAATGATTTTCCTGCTAAAAGTAGCAGCAATGCATAAAAACCAGCCAGAACATCATCCAGCATTACAACCCAACCGCCTTGCTGCTGATGGGCGTAGTTTTTCAGTTGCCCGTCATCGTGTTTGTACTGGCCAGACTGGGCTTCGTCTCGTCCGCCCTCCTCGCCACTTATCGTAAGCACGCCTTTCTCGTCATCATGGTGGTGGCTGCCATCATCACCCCGCCTGACCTCATGACGCTCCTGCTCGTATCACTGCCCCTGTATGTGCTCTACGAGGTGAGCATCCGCGTGGCACGGTGGGTTGAGAAGTGATGCAGGTGGTATAATATATAAGGAATAAGCACAGCCACGGGCTGCCAGTGACATCGCCGGTAGCCCGTGGCTGTGCATGTTGTTTTCCCTTTTTTCTGTTTTTCCACGCTCCTTCTTCCCGTCCTATTCTATACAGCCTCCACTCCTTAATTATATAGGTAGCCCCGCCGTTGCGCCTTTCCCGCGTTTTCTCGTCCCTGCCCCTTGCTCAGTGCGGAAAAAGCCTCACGGAAAACCGTGATTTTGAGCCGAAACAGAAGAAAACTTGCTTATAGTTCAGCCGCAACCCTCTAATTTTGTGGAGCTACCACGTGTAGCGGCCATGTTGCGCTATTCCATTTTTCATCATTTAATACAAGAATCACTATGAAGCAATTTACTTTCTGCGCTTGGGTCTGCGCTCTGCTCAGCCTCAGCGGACTGCCTGCCGTGCTGCCTGCCCAGACCTATTGGGACGGGAGCAGCGACACGGAGTGGGAGGGACAGGGTACGGCCGAGTCGCCCTACCTCATCACCTCGGCAGCCGAACTCGCTGGATTGGCGAAGCGTGCCAACGCCGACGAAACGTTTGAGGGCGTTCACTTCCGCCTGACGGACGACATCTATCTCAGCGACCCCGCCACGGCCGACGACAAGAAGCCGCTGTGGGAGCCCATCGGCTCCTACTCACTGCAAAACGGTGAGGACGAAGACAACCCCGGCGAATTCTACGCTCGGGAGCATTGGTTCAAGGGCTCGTTCGACGGCGGAGGCCACACCATCCACAACCTGTGGTACACGGGTGTCACCGACTTTGACGACTGGAACGACCCCTTCGGCTCGGGCCAACTCGACTTCACCGCGTGGTACAAGGCGCTCTTCGGACTGACCGATGGTGCCGACATACGCAACCTGCGTCTGGAGAATGCCAACGTGGCAGGCACGGCGCTCATTGGCGGTCTGGTTATCCGTGCCAAGAACAGCACCTTTACGAACATCCACGTGAGCGGTCACATCAAGTCGGGCTCCATCGAGCAGGGCGGTTCGGCTGCCGGCTTGGTGGTGGAGGCAGAAAACTGCCACTTTGAGGGCTGCACCTCGTCGGCCTGCGTCTTCGCCAGCAGCAACACGGGCTGTCTGATTGGTAAAGTGAGCGGCGCCAGCACCGTGGTGAACTGCTCGGCCAACGGTGAAGTCACAGGCTGTGTGAGTGTGGGCGGTCTCATCGGTGTGAGTGCCAAAATCGAGGGCGACGTAACGGGTGCCACGCCCGAGGTGCGCCTCTGCTCGTCGGCCGCCACCGTGACCATCATCACCGGCCGCAACCAAGGGAACAGCGGTGCCGGATTTATCGGACTGAACGAGGGCACCATCACGCAGTGCAGCGCCACGGGCAAGGTGAACCTGAAGGCCGATGCCGCTGCAGGTTTCTGCTATGACAACCGCGGCCTTATCGCTTCCTGTAGCTCTACCACCGACGTCACCGCCGACGACTACGGCTGCTATTTGGCTGTCTTTGTGGGAAACAACGGTTTGGACGTGGGCTATGAAAAGGAGGGCGGCACCATCATGAACTGCTACGGCGTGGGCAAAGTCTATGCTCCTGCACCGCCTGCCGACGTCATTAGCACGGGCACGCATCTGTGCGGTTTCTGCATGGCAAACTACACGAGCGCAGGTGCTTACATGGCGAACTGCTACTACAACAGCACCATCGTGCCGGAAATCGAAACGCCAGGACGACCGGGCGAATACGGCAAGACGACCGCCGACCTGCAGTCGCGCGAATTTGTGGACTCGCTGAACTTCATGGCTGCGCTCATGGGCACGCACCTCTGGCAATATAATGAAGGCGACTATCCCACACCCACCGATGTGCTGGCCACCGACGTGGTACCCTTCCTTGGCGGCGGCCACGGCACGGAGGCTGCGCCCTTCCTCGTGGACAACAAGCAGCACCTGGAGAACGTGGCCTACGCTGCCAACCGCAACTGGGAGTTCAGCGGGCAGCATCTGTTGCAAACTGCCGACATTGCCCTCAACGCCCCCAAGGAGAACTGGGGCGAGCAGATGCCCACGATGTGGACACCCATCGCCTGCGCCGCGGGCAACACTATGAACGAATGGTCGCACCACTTCTCGGGCTGCTACGACGGCGGTTTACACACCGTGCAGAACCTGTATGTTGACGGCAACGCAGGCTCGTATGCCGGTCTCTTCGGCGTGCTGGGCTCGGGCGCCGTCATCCGCCGCCTCGGCGTGGTGGACGCTTGGATGAGCGGCAGCGAAAATATGGGCATTCTGGTGGGAAGCACCAAATTGCAGAACGACCCCTGCGCTGAGGGTTCGCGCACCATCTCGCAATGCTGGACCTCGGGCGTGGTGAACGGCGGCGAAGCTAACGGCGGCATCGTGGGACGCTCGTGGGCGAACACCGGCGAGGACTTCACGATGGTGGCATGCTACTCCATCGCCGAGGTCAACCACGGCCTCATTGGCGAGAACGGAACGACGGGCACGCAGGTCATTGGCAGCTGGTTCGGTGGCAAAGTGCCCACCCGCTACGGCAACGCCTTTGCCTTTGTCAACACCGACGGCTACTACCGCACCTACGTGGACTGCGACAAGAACCCCGTGAGGGAGCAGGACACGCAGTACTATCCCTTCGGCCGTCACACCGCCGAGATGCAGAGCAAGCAGTTTGTGAACGAACTGAACTATGCCGCTGCCGTCAAGGGCTTTGAGGGCGGATGGAGTTACCAAGACGGTGCCTACCCCTCGTTCGCTGGCGAGCAGCCCACGGTGCAAGTCACGATAGACGATGGCATTTCCGCCCCCGTCACCTTCCTGGCGCTCGCTGGCAGCTCGCTGGCACTGCCCACCGCCGAGCGTGAGGGCTACACGCTGGAAGGCTGGTACACCGATGCTGACTTCAGCCAGGCATTCCACTTCGGCGTGAGCCTCGTCAACGAACCCATCACCCTGTACGCCCGCTGGACGCAGCCCGTAGAGGCAGACTATGAAGTTTTCAAAAACCGCTTTGCCACGACCTATACCCTCACCACTGCCGCACAACTCCACGCCTTGGCGAACATTGTGAACGGCACCGCCGAGGGCGTGGACCAGAACGACTTCACTGGCAAGATGGTGAAACTCGGTGCGGACATCGAACTGAACGACGCTACTTGGTTTGAACTGTGGGGCAACTCCGTTACGCCGCAGCGTTTCCCCTCCATCGCCCAAAACGAGAGTTACCCCTTCAACGGTACCTTCGACGGACAGGGACACGCCATTCGTGGTCTCTTCATTACCTGCCCCAACTCCGACAACAACACGTACGGCCTCTTCGGCTACCTCGGTGCCGATGCTGACGTGCACGACGTGGTCTTGGAAAAAGCCTGCATCGTCAAGGATCGTGCTTTTGATGCCGGATTGCTGGCCATGAGCAGCAAGGGCAAGGTGAGCCGCTGCGGCGTGGAGGGAAAAATCATCAGCCCCATCTTCGCAGACTACACCGTCAACGGCGGTCTCATTGGCGTGGCAGAAACTGGTTCGAGCATTTCGCAGTGCTATGCCCTTATAGATATGGACGTGCGCTATGACAACTGCGGCGGCCTGGTAGGTAGGCTGAAGGGTGCGCTCGACAATAGCTTTGCCCGTGGCAGCGTGCGCTATGGTGCAGCCAGCGCATTCGGCGGCGTGGTGTGCAACTTCGAGGGCGAAGGATTCACCAACTGCTATTCGGCTCTGACCGCCGACTTTGCCACCCTCTCGGAGAGCGCCCAAAACGTGGGCGGTGCCTATGGTTCTGCACCGTGGAACACAACCGTCAACCCCGGCATCTACAACCACGACTTGCTCGCCACCGCCTTCGCTCCCCTCGACGAGACCTTCGCACCGATAGCTTACGCCAAAGGTAGGGGACTGACCACGGACGAGATGAAGAGAATGGCCACCTACGAGGGATGGGACTTCGCCAACGTGTGGGGACGCCGCAACGACCGCAACGACGGTTATCCCTACCTGCGCTGGACGGCTCCCAGTCTGGACAACGACGCCGACCCCGCTCCCGTGGGCATCTCCACTCTGCAGCCCAGCCAGACTGATGGCCACGTGGACATCTACACCCCCTCCGGCATGCTCATCTATTCCGGTTCCCTGCACAGCGCCACATTCAGCACCGGCCTCTACATCATCCGCTATGCCGACGGTAGCACCCGCAAGGTGCTGGTGAAGTGAAAGGTCGACACATCGACCAACTGGTAAGTACCACCCGCAAGGTGCTGGTAAAGCAAATGGTCGAGACATTGACCAATTGGTAAGAATGAAGCCAGAGCGTGGAGCACCCGCCCCGCGCTCTGGCTTTTCTTATTTCATAGTGTACCGCCCGCCGCCTTAATAGCTGCTGCGTGGAAGGGTGGGTGTGCAATATTTTGTGTGCAATATTTCCCACGGTATTTATAAAAATGATAAGTGGGCTTTGCAGTTTCAAATACAAGTTTGTATCTTTGCAAGGCTTGGTAGATGCACGTGGCACGCGTGGCGCCGCTATCTGTTGTGCGTCAAACGTTTGCTGCGCACTCGTCGTAGTTTGGGCGGGTGTCCAAGCAGCCTTACACTCACCAACCTTATTATATAATAGTATGGAGACATTCTTTCTATCGCATGCCTACCTGGTGGAGCATTGCAATGCCCCTGTGCGGCGTTCGTTGATGGACACCATCGACTGGAGTTACCGCATGATAGGTATCCGAGGCCCGCGAGGCGTAGGCCGCACGTCGTTCCTTTTGCAGTATGCCAAGGAAAACTACGATGTGCGTCTGCGACAGTGTCTCTATATCAACGTCAACAGCTTCTACTTTCAGGCGCGAGGCATTGTCGACTTCGCAGGACGCTTTGTGGCTGGTGGCGGACAGGTACTGCTCATTGACCAAGCCTTCAAGCTGACTGACTGGCGCGAGCAACTCTGTGAGTGCTACCACAAATATCCCTATCTGCGCATTGTGTACACCACGACGTCGGTGAACCAGGGCGACGACGACGACCCCACCGAACTCTCGTCTATCAGTCGCATGTATGTGCTGCATGGTTTTTCGTTCCGCGAGTATATCTCGCTGCAGACCAATGAGCCCTTCGAGGCTTATACGTTCGACGAACTGATGAACGACCACAGCCGCATCTTGCGCAGCATTCTGCCGCGCGTGCATCCTTGGCATTACTTCCAGGAGTACCTACAGCACGGCTACTACCCCTTCTTCCTTGAAAACAGGAACTTCACCGAAGCCCTGCTCAAGGCCATGAACAACATGATTGAAGTGGACCTGCTGCTGGGTAAGCAGATTGAACTGAAATATTTGGCGCGCATCAAGAAGTTGCTCTATCTGCTGGCCATCGGCGACCCCGAGGCGCCCAATGTGAGCAGACTGGCTGAAGAAATCGGCACTTCGCGTGCCACGGTGATGAACTACCTGAAATACTTGGAGGAAGCACGCCTCATTAACATGGTGTATCGCGAGGGCGACCAGTTCCCCAAGAAGCCCGCCGCCGTCTACCTGCACGATGCCAACCTGCTCTACTCTGTCTACACGCCCGACATGACCGAGCAGCACATCATGGAGACGTTCTTCGTCAACACGCTGTGGAGGCATCACACGGTGAACAAGGAGCGCCGCGAGGGACTGTTCCTCATCAACAACCACACGAAAATCTGTGTGTGCGACAAGTTGCGCCGCGTGCGCACCGCGCCCGACACCATTTATGTGAAGTATAACACCGACGTTGGTCGCGAGCGCGAAATTCCCCTCTGGCTCTTCGGTTTCCTTTATTAAGCACCGCGGAGGCAGGCAGCAAGGAGCGGCGGGCATGCCGCATGAGGCTCATGCCCATCGAAACGATAAATAATCTTCAAAACATATTCTACCGGCGCACACCGATGGCACGATGTGACACGGCGTGCGCCATTACTCAAAACAACAATTATGGCAAACAAGAAATTCATTACTTGTGACGGTAATCAGGCTGCGGCGCACATAGCCTATATGTTCTCCGAGGTGGCTGCCATCTATCCTATCACGCCTTCTTCGCCTATGGCCGAACATGTGGACGAATGGTCGGCACAGGGTCGTATCAACCTCTTTGGCGATACGGTGAAAGTGCAGGAAATGCAGAGTGAAGGCGGTGCCGCTGGTGCCGTGCACGGTTCGCTGCAGGCCGGAGCCCTGACTACCACTTTCACGGCCTCACAGGGCTTGCTGCTGATGATTCCTAATATGTACAAGATTGCGGGTGAACTGCTGCCCTGCGTGTTCCATGTAAGTGCACGTACGCTGGCAAGTCACTCGCTCTGTATTTTTGGTGACCACCAGGATGTCATGGCTTGCCGCCAAACGGGTTTTGCCATGCTCTGCGAAGGCTCCGTGCAGGAGGTGATGGACCTCTCGGCAGTGGCCCATCTTGCCACGCTCGAAAGCCGCGTGCCCTTCATCAACTTCTTCGACGGTTTCCGCACCTCGCATGAGTATCAGAAGATTGAGGTGATGGACCAGGAGGACATCCGTCCCCTCGTGCCCATGAACAAGGTCAGCGAGTTCCGCAGCCGTGCCCTCACCCCTGAGCATCCCGTGGCTCGTGGTATGGCCGAGAACCCCGAAACCTTCTTCGCACACCGCGAGGTTTGCAACGCCTACTACGACGCCGTGCCCGCCATTGTTGAGAAGTACATGGCCGAAATCTCCAAGATCACCGGCCGTGAGTACAAGCTCTTCAGCTACTACGGTGTCGACGATGCCGAGCGCGTCATCATCTGTATGGGCTCTGTCACCGAGGCCGCACGCGAGGCCATCGACTACCTCAACGCCAAGGGCGAGAAGGTGGGTATGGTCAGCGTACACCTCTATCGTCCGTTCAGCGTGAAGCACCTGCTCGCTGCCGTGCCCGCAACCTGCAAGAAGATTGCTGTGCTCGACCGCACCAAGGAGCCCGGCGCAAGCGGCGAACCTCTCTATCTCGACGTGAAGGATGCCTTCTACAACCAGCCCGAGCGTCCCCTCATCGTGGGCGGCCGCTACGGTCTTGGCTCGGCCGACACCACGCCGACCATGATTATCTCCGTCTACGAGAACCTCGCCCTGCCCGAGCCCAAGGACCACTTCACGCTGGGCATCGTGGACGACGTGACCTTCACCTCCCTGCCTCTGGAGAAGGAAATGGCGCTCGGTGGCGAAGGCATCTTCGAAGCCAAGTTCTACGGTCTCGGTGCCGACGGTACGGTGGGTGCTAACAAGAACAGCGTCAAGATCATCGGCGATAATACCGACAAGTATTGCCAGGCTTACTTCTCCTACGACTCTAAGAAGTCGGGCGGTTTCACCTGCTCGCACCTCCGTTTCGGCGACAGCCCCATCCGTTCCACTTATCAGATTAAGACGCCTAACTTCGTGGCTTGCCACGTACAGGCTTATCTGCATATGTACGACGTGCTCCGCGGTCTGCGCGACGGCGGCACCTTCCTGCTCAACACCATTTGGGAGGGCGACGAACTGGCTCAGAACCTGCCCAACGATGTCAAGCGCTATTTCGCCGAGCACCACATCACCGTTTACTACATCAACGCCACGAAGATTGCGCAGGAAATCGGTCTCGGCAACCGCACGAACACCATTCTCCAGTCCGCATTCTTCCGCATCACTGAGGTGATTCCCGTTGACCTCGCCGTAGAGCAGATGAAGAAGTTCATCGTCAAGTCTTATGGCAAGAAGGGTCAGGACGTGGTCGACAAGAACTATCAGGCTGTTGACCGCGGTGGCGAATACAAGAAGCTGGCTGTTGACCCCGCTTGGGCACAGCTTCCTGCCGACGAGAAGGTGGTGCGCGACGAGCCCGCTTACATCAGCGAACTCGTACGTCCCATCAACGCCCAGAACGGCGACCTGCTTCCCGTTAGCGCCTACAAAGTGAGCGAGGACGGCACTTGGCAGCAGGGCACCGCTGCATACGAAAAGCGTGGCGTGGCTGCCTTCGTTCCCGTTTGGCACAAGGAGAACTGCACCCAGTGTAACAAGTGCGACTTCGTTTGTCCTCACGCTGCCATCCGTCCCTTCGTGCTCAACGACGAAGAACTCAAGGGCTTCGGCGCCGAGACCATGGACATGAAGGCACCTGCCGCCCTCAAGGGCATGCATTTTGTGCAGCAGGTCGATGTGCTCGACTGTCTGGGTTGCGGCAACTGCGTCGACGTTTGTCCTGGCATCAAGGGCAACAAGGCGCTCGAAATGGTGCCGCTCGAAACGCAGATGAAGGAAGCCGATAACTGGGACTACTGCGTGAAGCATGTCACCAGCAAGCAGGACCTCGTCGACATCAAGCTCAACCCCAAGAACTCGCAGTTCGCTACGCCGCTCTTTGAGTTCTCTGGCGCTTGCTCAGGTTGTGGCGAAACGCCCTACGTCAAGCTCGTGTCGCAGCTCTTCGGCGACCGTCAGATGATTGCCAACGCTACGGGTTGCTCCTCCATCTATTCCGGCTCCATCCCCTCTACGCCTTACACTACCAACGAGAAGGGTCAGGGTCCCGCTTGGGCCAACTCCCTGTTTGAGGACTTCTGCGAATTTGGTCTCGGTATGGTCATGGCCAACAAGAAGATGCGTGCCCGCCTCGAAGCACTCCTCAAGAAGGTCATCATGTGCGACTGCTCCTGCAACGAAATGAAGGAACTCGCACAGCGCTGGATTGACAACCAGAACGACGCCGACATCACCAAGGAAGTGGCTCAGCAGATGAAGCCCTACATCCAGAAGGGCGTTGAGGCAGGTCATGAAATGGCCAAGCAGCTCGACGAACTCAGCCACTACCTCACCAAGCGCAGCCAGTGGATTATTGGTGGCGACGGTGCTTCCTACGACATCGGTTACGGTGGCCTCGACCACGTGCTTGCATCGGGCGAAGACGTCAACATCCTTGTGCTCGACACCGAGGTTTACTCCAACACCGGTGGCCAGGCTTCCAAGGCTACGCCCGTAGGTGCCATCGCACAGTTCGCCGCAGCAGGTAAGCGCGTCACCAAGAAGGACCTCGGTCTCATGCAGGCCACCTACGGCTACGTTTACGTGGCTCAGGTTGCTATGGGTGCCGACATGGCACAGTGCCTCAAGGCCATCCGCGAGGCTGAGGCTTACGACGGTCCCTCACTCATCATCGCCTACGCACCGTGTATCAACCACGGCCTGAAGATTAAGGGCGGTATGGGTCGCAGCCAGGCCGAAGAGGCCCGCGCCGTAGCCTGCGGTTACTGGCACCTGTGGCGTTACAATCCCGCTCTCGAAGCCGAAGGCAAGAACCCCTTCACCCTCGACAGCAAGGAGCCCGATTGGGACCTCTTCCAGGATTACCTCGACCACGAAGTCCGCTTCCTCTCCCTCAAGAAGGCCCTGCCCGAACAGGCACAGGAACTCTTCGACGAGACGAAGAAAGCCGCACAGCGCCGCTATGCTTCCTACGTTCGCAAGACCAAGGAAGACTGGAGCATCTAATCTCTCGCCAATCCTGCCCCACGGGTGGCTCGCCCGCCTTGCCGCGTCACACCGCGTGCGCCGCCACAGCCACCCACTGAGCAGCCAGGCATAACGCCAAGGGTGCAACCGTATTTCATGCGGTTGCGCCCTTTTTCAGTACACTCGCCACATCCAAGCATCTAACGTGCCGATTTGCGCACTTTCGCCCCTTATTCTCCCTTCAAATGTTATTCTCTCTTCAAATGTCCATAACGTAGTGCTTTCTTGGTAAATACGTCGTAAGGCTTCAAAATCCCCTAAAGCTCGCCCAAGCAGCTGGTGGTTTGCCTGATAGGCTATGAACTCTCACCGCAGTCAACGCACAAGGGGCGGCACTGGTCATGCGATCGGTGCCGCCCCTTTCACATCAAACGGTGGCGGCTGCCACGTTGCATCGTGTGCCGCAGGCCTCATAGTGGCGAGAGGGCGGGGCGGGGCGCCAAAAAAAGGATGGCGGCGCGTGGCCTGCCATCCTGGGCGAATGCGGTTTGCAAACTTCAGCATTGCACTGCTGCGCTGACTGAAAGCAGCGGGGAGGGGCAATGCGTAGGGTGAGTAGGGGACCGCCTCATTGTAAGTTCTGTGTGGATGTGAGGCACCCGCCACTCGGCCTGTTTGTCATACCTCCGCCCTCGTCTTTTCCTCCTTAAGTTCTCTATCATTCATTTATCATTATTACTGTCCGCTAAACCCTAAGACTGCACCTCAAACTTTCCGAGAGACAGAAGTGTGGCTTTCGGCTTATTATGGACAAGCCCCCTTTGTCAAAAAATAGACTCTTGAGGAGGTTATTCAGAAACCTCGGCAAGCATATGGTTCTGGTCTGCGTCTGGTTGATTGAAGAATTTACGTAGCATCTATTTTCGGCGGGGTGGGGGATGGGAAAAAGGAGATGCTACGTAAAAAAACGCACGTAGTA
>SFEP01000055.1 GCA_004557185.1 Bacteroidales bacterium | reverse complement strand
AGTTACTAATAATCAATGAGATAAACAAATTTATCACATTGAAAATCAATGAAAATAACAAAGAAAATGATGATTAAATTTCGTGCGTTTTCCCTGGCCGGCGTGGCAGACGTGCCGTGCCGGCGTGGCAGATGATTTCGCCCGTTCCAAGAACAGTCAGTCAGCATCTGAAAACGGATACGAGCCATACGTTTTCGGCAGCTTGCGGAAGCGTGGGCAACTGGCTTGGGGCAGACGTCGGATGGCGGTTTCAAGGTGGCGCAGGCAGTGGGTGAATGGGTGCTATCAACGCAAGCGAAGGTGCGCCGTGGGTGGGGGCGCACCTTCGCTTGCTTGTAAGGGGGAGCTTAGGGTGGGGAAGATGTTAATGCAGGTCGATGGCGAAGGTGGTGCCGCGGCCCAGTTCGCTGTCTTTTACGTAGATGGTGCCGTGGTGGTATTCCTCGATGATGCGCTTGGCAAGCGACAGACCGAGCCCCCAGCCGCGGCGCTTGGTGGTGAAGCCGGGTTTGAAGACCTGCTTGAAGTGTTTACGCGGAATGCCTTTTCCCGTATCACTCACCTCGATGTGCGCGCCGCGTGCTGTGGCGCTGAGGGTGATGTGAATGCTACCTTCACCCTGCATGGCGTCGACAGCGTTTTTGCAAAGGTTTTCGAGCACCCACTCAAAGAGCGGTGCGTTGACGCGGGCGGGCAGGGGATGCGGCGCGTCGGTAAAGGAGATTTGCACCTTGTGCGAGGTGCGTCGGCGCAGGTACGTCACAAGGCGTTCGGCCACCTGGCGCAGGTCGACGGTTTCGAGTTCGGGCGCAGACCCGATTTTGTTGAAGCGGTCGGCAATGAGTTGCAGACGCTGTATGTCCTTGTCCATTTCAGGCAGCAAGGCATCGTCGGGATACGACTCGCGGAGCACTTCGCTCCAAGCCATGAGTGAGGAGATGGGGGTGCCGAGTTGGTGCGCCGTTTCGCGCGAGAGGCCCACCCACACGCGGTTTTGCTCCGCCCGTTTGTAGGCCAGCAGTGTGAGCAAGGCCAACAGACCGAAGAGCGACACCACGGCCAGCTGCACGTAGGGGTACCACGAAAGGCGGCGCAGCATGACCGACTCCTCGTAGTAGATGTAAAGCACGTCGGGCTGCGAGGCGTCTGCGGCCGAGGTGGGGGTGAGTGGCATGCGCATGCATTCGCCCTGCTGCTTGAGGCGCGCCAGCACCTCGCCGAGTATTTGCAGGGAGTCGCTGCCTGAGGGTTCGGGCAGCAGGTTGCGGTGAGCCAGTGTGTGCCCCTGCGCATCGGTCACGATGACGGGTATGGTGTGGTTGCTGTTGATGACTTTCAGCACGAGGGTGAGGTCCGTCTTCTCGTCGGCAGCCGTGAGTGAGCGCATGGCTTCGGCCCACACCTCCATTTTCCCCCGTTCCTCGTGCATGAGTTCGGTGGTCAGGCGGTGCGACACGAAGAGTGAGGCTGCGGCAATGGCCAGAGCCACGACAATCATGCCATACTTGAAATGGCGCAGGCTGTCAGCGTTCCACATGTGCTATGATTACAGCGATTGGTTGACTTGTTCAATATAGTTCAGCAGTTCGTCGCGCCCCGTTCCGTCGTTGCTGCTGGTCACGAAGTGCGGGGGCAGTTCCTCCCATTCCTCGCCCAGGGTGTGAAGAAAGGCGTTGATGTGGCTTTTCAACTGTCCGGGCTTCGATTTGTCGGCCTTGGTGAAGATGATGCCGAAGGGCACGCCGTGCTCACCGAGGTAACGGATGAAAGCGAGGTCGATGCGCTGCGGCTCCAGACGCGAGTCGATGAGTACGAAGAGTTGGGTGAGTTCCTCGCGTTCGAGCACATAATGCTCAATGAGGTTCTGCAGTTTCTCCATTTCGCGCTTGCCGCGTTTGGCGTAGCCGTAGCCAGGCAGGTCGACCAGATACCAGCCCTTGTTGATGAGGAAATGGTTGATGAGCATCGTTTTGCCCGGCGTGGAGGAAGTCATGGCCAGCGCCTTGCGCCCCGTGAGCATGTTGATAAGGCTGCTTTTGCCCACATTGCTGCGTCCGATGAAGGCATACTCGGGCAATTCGTGGTGCGGACACATGTCGGCGCGTCCGTTGCTGATGACGAAGTCGGCTGAGAGGATTTTCATAAGTCGTTGTCGTGTGCGTGATGTTTTACCCAAAGCACCCAGTTGCGGTAGAACTGCAGGGCGTCGGTCTTCCAACTGAAGATGACGTGCTCTGCTTCGTCGTAATAGTGCTCGGGCTGGGCGATGGGCAGCCCCTTGCGTAGGTCGCGGTGGTACTCGTTGTGCAACGTGTAAGGCTCGTATTCCAGATGGCCCGACACGAAGACGCGCCGCAGGTCGGCACTGGCCACGAGGCCCACGCCGCTTTCAGGCCCAAAGGCGAGCAACTGCAAGCCTTGGTCGGCGTGCGCCTCGATGTCGTGGCGGCGCACCTCGGTGTGGCGGCTGTGAGGCATGAGGAAGAAGGGCGATAGGCCCGTGAGCAACGGCGACTGAGGAAGCAGGGCGTTTTGCCTGAAAATTCCGAAGCGCTTGGCAGGAAGGCCGTACTTGGGTATGCCGTAGTGGTGGTAAAGCCCGGCCTGCGCGCCCCAGCAAATGTAGAGGGTGGAGGCCAGATGGCTGTCGGCCCATTGCATGATGCGGCAGAGCGGTTCCCAGTAACGCACCTCCTCGAAGGGCAGATGCTCCACGGGGGCACCGGTGAGCAGCATGCCGTGCCAGGGCTGTGAGGCCACCTCGCCGAAGTAGCGGTAGTAAGCCTGCATGTGCTCCATCGGCGTGGTTTTATAGGTTTGCCCCTCAATCATGACGGGCAGCAGGAGCACGTCGGTGCCGGCATGGGCCATCATGCGGGCCAGGTCGGTTTCGGTGACAGCCTTCTGCGGCATGAGGTTAAGCAGCAGGATGCGCGTCAGCCCTGCGTGCTGCGGCAGATGGTGCAGGTCGTATTCGGCAATTTCAAGTCCTTCGCTGCGCAGTGTCTCTGCGCAGGGAATGTGTTGCGGTAAGTAGAGCATGTGGCGGAATACGTATTCAATGTGAAGCGCACACCTTATTATATATATAAAGGAGTGCTGCTTTTATAAAGGAAGAGCGTGAGGACGCAGTGCCGGACGACGTTAGTCCATGCGGTCGCGGTAGTCCTCGTAGGTGTAGCGGCGCAGCAGTTCGACGCTCCCGTCGGTGTGCTCAAGGCGCAGGTCGGGGTGGTGAATGCCGTTGAACATGGTTGTTTTGACCGTGGTGTAGTGTATCATGTCCTCGAATACCACCTCGTCGCCGGGCTGCAGCGTGCGGTGAAAATGCCAATAGCCCATGAAGTCGCCGCTCAGGCAACTGTTGCCGCCTATGCGGTAAACGCCCTCGGTCGTGTGTAGTGCCTCGTCGCAGTCGTCGGGCAGCAGGTCGGCACCCGTGATGGTGGGATGGTAGGGCATTTCAAGACAGTCGGGCATGTGGCACGTGAAGCTGACGTTGACAATGGCCGTGCGAATGCCGTGGTTCTGCATCACGTCGACCACCTGTGCCACGAGCGGCCCCGTTTGCCACGCAAAGGCTGAGCCGGGCTCGAGTATGATGGCCAAATTGGGATATTTTGCCTTGAAACGCTGCAGCAGACTAATGAGGTGCGGCACATCGTAGTCCTTGCGGGTGACGAGGTGGCCGCCGCCCAGGTTCAGCCACTTGAGCTGCGGTAGCCAGCGGCCGAATTTCTTCTCAATGTGCTGCAGCGTGTGCTCCAAGGCGTAGGAACTGCTCTCGCAGTGGCAATGGCAGTGAAAGCCTTCGAGCCCCTCGGGCAAACCGTCCTCGAGCGCCTCGGCCAGCACGCCGAAGCGCGAGCCAGGCGCGCAAGGGTCGTAGAGTGCCGTTTCGATTTCGCTGTACTCAGGGTTGATGCGCAAACCCATGGAGGGCGCGGCTGCTCCGGCAGTCAGCACACGCGGGGCAAAGCGTGCCCATTGCGACAGCGAGTTGAAGGTGATGTGACTGCTGCAGCGCATGATCTCGTCGAAGGTGTCGTCCTCGTAGGCCGGCGAGTAAGTGTGTGCCTTGGAGCCAAACTCCTCGTAGGCCAGACGGGCTTCGTAGGGCGAGGAGGCCGTGGTGTGACTGATGTACTCGCGGAAGATGGGGAAGGTGCGCCACAGGGCGTAGGCCTTGAAGGCGAGGATGAACTCTACGCCTGCCGCGTTGGCAATGGAGCTTATGAGCTCAAGGTTGCGGCGCAGCAGCGACTCTTTTAACAGGTAGTAGGGTGCCAAAATGCAAGGGAGTTTGGGAGAATGGTTTGCCGCGGCTTCAAGGCCCCGACAAGAAAAATCTTTGCAACCCATCGGCGGCAACGTAGGCCGTGCGTGGGTTGCAAAGCTTGTTGTGAAAAAGTTGTTTGCGCTATGCCGCTACTGCGGTGCAGCGCAAGGGGACGCATTACATGATGCCGCGCTCGCGGAGCTGCAACTGCCAGTTCCAAGCAGAGCTGAGAGCCTCTTCGAGCGTGTGGACGGCCTTCCAGCCGAGCACCTTGTTGGCTTTGTCGACGTTGCCCCAAACCTTCTCGATGTCGCCAGCGCGGCGCGGTGCGATTTCGTAGTTCAGCTTCACGCCAGTGCACTTTTCGAAGGTGTGGATGAGTTCGAGCACGCTCACGCCGTTGCCCGTACCCACGTTGAAGATTTCCACGGGATCGTCGTTCTTGCCTTCCACAATGCGTGCCATGGCTGCCACGTGAGCCTTGGCGAGGTCGACCACATAGATGTAGTCGCGGATGCAAGAGCCATCGGGCGTGTCGTAGTCGTCACCAAAAACCTTGAGGCAAGGACGTATGCCGATGGCCGTCTGGGTGAGGTAGGGGATGAGGTTAGCGGGCACACCGTTGGGGAGTTCGCCGATGATGGCGGTGGGGTGCGAACCGATGGGGTTGAAGTAGCGCAGGATGATAGCGCTGATGTTGGCGCCGCTCTTCACATAGTCCTGAATGATTTCTTCGTTGATCTGCTTGGTGTTGCCGTAGGGGCTTTCGGCTGTCTTGATGGGAGCCTTCTCGGTGACGGGGAGGTTCTCGGGGTCGGGCTGGCCGTACACGGTGCACGAAGAAGAGAAGATGATGCCCTTCACGTCGTACTTAGGCATCAACTTGAGCAGGTTGATGAGTGAAAGCAGGTTGTTCTCGTAATATTTAAGGGGAAGTTCTACGCTTTCACCTACAGCCTTCGAAGCGGCGAAGTGAATGATGCCAGAAATGCCGGGGTACTTCTGGAAAACAGCTTCCAGGCCAGCGAGGTCGCAGCAGTCCACCTTTTCGAAGGCGGGACGGATGCCCGTAATCTTCTCGATGCCGTCCACTACGTCGGCGTTAGAGTTTGACAAGTTGTCGATAATGACTACATCGTAGCCTGCATTCTGCAGTTCCACGGTGGTGTGAGAGCCGATAAAGCCCGTTCCGCCGGTTACAAGAATGGTTTTTTTCATGATATGGGTTGTTAGAAGTGAATTGTGGCAAATAAGAAGAACAGGAAGCGATATGGGAGCACGGAATAAAAAAAGGCGGCCTCACACACATCGCATCTTTGCCCTTGCAAGTGTTGCAAAAGTATAGTTTTTTTACGTAACTGCCTGTGTTTTGAGTTTCATTTTTTCGTTTATTCAAAGCATACCCTTAACTTTGCCCATGCCGTGCGGGGGAACAACCGTTTTGTTGGGTTGTAAATACCAAGACGCAATGCCAGAGCAGCGCCTTGGTGGCTTGCACGCTTCTTCATCTTTTTAACTACCAGATTTTCTTCATGCCCAAGCCCGTTATAACCAAGAAAAGCCTGCAGGCCGATATGCGCTACCTGAAATTGCTGGCGCGCAATTTTCCCACTATTTCAAGTGTGACCACCGAAATCATCAACCTTGAGGCCATTCTGCATCTGCCCAAGCCCACCGAGCATTTCCTGGCCGACCTGCACGGTGAGAACGAAGCCTTTCAGCACGTGCTGCGCAATGCCTCGGGTAACATTCGCCGCAAGGTCAAGGAACTCTTCGGCAATACGCTTCGCGAAAAGGAAATACGCGACCTCTGCACCCTTATCTATTATCCCAAGCAGAAACTGGAACTTGTGCGCAGCACCGATACCGACCTTTCTGACTTTTACCAAACCACCCTCAACCAGCTTATAGCTGTTTGCCGCAACGTGTCGTCGAAGTACACACGTTCCAAGGTGCGCAAGAGTCTGCCTGAGGAGTTTGCCTATATTATTGAGGAACTGCTGCACGAGAGTTCGGACGACCGCAACAAGCAGGCCTACGTCGGCGTTATCATCCAGACCATCATTGGCACGGGGCGCGCCGAAGGCTTTGTGGTGGCCATTTGCGAACTCATACAGCGCCTGGCCATCGACCAGTTACACATTCTGGGCGACATCTTCGACCGCGGTCCGGGTGCGCACCTCATTATGGACACCCTCTCGTCCTACCACCACTGGGACATACAGTGGGGCAACCACGACATTCTGTGGATGGGTGCTGCGGCTGGCAATCCGCTCTGCATAGCCAGCGTGCTTCGCCTCTCCTTGCGCTATGCCAATACCCAAACGTTGGAGGAAGGCTACGCCATCAACCTGCTGCCACTGGCCACGTTTGCCATGGAAACCTACGATGCCGACGCCTGCACTACCTATCTGCCAAAGATTGAAGACCCCTCACGCCGACCCGACGAGAAGCGCTGCCGCTTGCTGGCACAGATGCACAAGGCTGTGAGCGTGATTCAGTTTAAACTGGAATGCGCCGCTTACCATGCCCACCCTGAGTGGAATATGCTGGACCGCGCCTTGCTCGAACACATAGACTTCGCCACGGGTGAGTGTCTCATTGGCGACCGCCGCTACGCCTTGTGCGACACAGATTTCCCCACTGTCGACCCGCAGCATCCTGCCATGCTCACGCAGGGCGAGGAGGAACTCATGCGCAGTCTGTGCCACTCCTTCCGCATCAGCCAGCACCTGCAGCAGCATGTGGAGCAACTGTTGCAGCACGGCTCTATCTATGGCATTTACAACAGCAACTTACTCTTCCATGCTTCTGTGCCCATGAATGCCGACGGCACGTTTCGCTCCGTTCACTTTGCCGATGAACAACTGGCAGGGCGTGAATTGCTTGACCGCATTGAGCAGATTGTGCGCCAGGCCTACGACCCCGAGGCCGAGGCCGAGCGCCGTGAGTGGGCCCGCGACTTTTTCTGGTATCTATGGTGCGGCCCCAATTCGCCGTTCTTCGACAAATCGAAGATGGCTACCTTCGAGCGCTACCTCATTGCTGACAAGGAAACACACCGCGAGGAGAAAGGCGCCTACTACACGCTTCGCAACGATGCTGCCGTGTGCGACATGATAATGGACTCCTTTGGTGTGCGCGGCAAGCACCGCCACATCATCAACGGCCACGTGCCTGTTAGGGCTGCTTGTGGTGAAAACCCCATCAAGGCCGATGGCCGCCTCATGGTCATCGACGGAGGTTTTGCCAAAGCCTACCACGACACTACTGGCATCGCTGGCTACACGCTCGTCTACCACAGCCGAGGTTTTCAATTAGTGCAGCATGCTCCCTTCACCTCCACGCAGGAGGCTATTCTTCACGGCACCGACATCCAGAGCACCACACAGATTGTGGAGATGATGGGACACCGTGCCATGGTGAATGACACCGACAAGGGTGCTGCCTTGCGCGAGCAAATTGCCGACCTTGAACGACTGCTTGTGGCCTACCGCAAGAACTTGCTGTCGTTGTAGTGCCGGCGACCGACTGTTTTGATAAAAAAATGAGGTTCTCCCGAAATAAGTAGCATTATAATACCATCACATCAATATGAAATCCTTACGCGAACTATTCCGCATAGGCTACGGCCCGTCGTCCAGTCACACCATGGGTCCGCGCCGTGCTGCCGAGAAATATCTCAAGCGTTATCCGCATGCCCGTGCTTTCTCAGTCACGCTCTATGGCAGTCTGGCCGCCACGGGCAAGGGGCACCTAACCGATGCTGCCATTATCGAGACCTTGGGAGCCGACCGCACTACCATTGTGTGGCGGCCTGAAATTGTGCTGCCGTTCCATCCCAACGGCATGCGCTTCGAGGTTACCGATGCCGCAGGTGGTGAGGTGGGTGAGCCTACAGCCTGGATTGTTTACAGCGTAGGCGGCGGCGCACTGGTGGAAGAAGGCCAGGAACAGGCTCCTACGCCCGACGTCTACGAACTCGACAGCCTCGCTGACATCAAGTCATGGTGTGAGCAACGCGGCATGACTTACTGGGAATACGTGCAGGAACGCGAGGGCGAAGCCATTTGGGAATATCTGGAAGAGGTGTGGCAAACCATGACGGCCGCCGTGGAGCGCGGTATTGAGCATGAGGGCGTGCTGCCTGGCGAGCTGCAACTGCGCCGCAAGGCTCCCGATTACTATATCCGCGCCATGGGGTACGGTGCCAACCTACAGAGCCGCGGTCTCGTGTTCAGTTATGCGCTGGCTGTGAGTGAGGAAAATGCAGGAGGTGGCAAAATTGTGACAGCTCCCACATGTGGCGCAAGTGGTGTGCTGCCCGCTGTGCTCTACCACATACAGAAGACGCGCCACTTCCCGCTGCGCCGCGTGCTGCACGCTCTGGCCACGGCCGGCATCATTGGCAATGTAGCCAAGAGCCGCGCCACCATTTCGGGTGCAGAGGCTGGTTGCCAGGCTGAGGTGGGCGTGGCTTGCGCCATGGCTGCGGGTGCAGCCAACTACATCTTCGGCGGTTCGATGGCCACCATTGAGTATGCTGCCGAAATGGGCTTGGAGCATCACCTCGGCATGACGTGCGACCCCGTGTGCGGACTGGTGCAAATTCCCTGCATCGAGCGCAATGCCCACGCCGCAGCCCGTGCCCTCGACGCCAATGTCTACGCCACCTTTGCCGACGGCATACACCGCATTCCCTACGACAAAACGGTGGAAGTCATGAAGCAGACAGGACACGACCTACCCTCGCTCTACCGAGAAACGAGCGAAGGCGGACTGGCTGCTGGCTACGAGCACTGAAGCCAATGCATACTTCTACATCCCCCGTCCGCGCTATCCCCTTGAGCCGGCGCACATCCCACCATCGAGAGGCTGTTTCTCTATCCAGGAGCGGCCTCTCTTTTGTTTGTTTGTAAGAAAGCGTGCAAACCACATCTGCTTTTCCGTTTTTTTACAAAAGATGCTTCGCCTGGTATGCCGCAGATAAACAATACGCGCGAGAAAGCACCTTTGGTGTGGTGCTTCCTTGCGCGTATATATATAATGGAGTAGGTGAAGTAGGTGAAGCTGGATGAACCTCATGTGCGATGCTCTTTCTTGTGCTGCATGAGGCATGATATGTTAGTCCAGATTATCCAGATACCAGCGGTACAGGCGTGCTACACCCTCGTCGATTTCGATGGTGTGGTGCCAGCCCAGTGCGTGCAGTTTGCTGACGTCTGTCAGTTTGCGCAGTGTGCCATCGGGCTTCTCTGCGTCCCATGCTACAGTGCCGTTGTATCCGACGGTCTTTTGTACCATTTCCGCCACCTGGCGTATGCTGACTTCGTGCCCTGTGCCCACGTTGATGTGGCAGTTGCGCACGTCCTTAGTGCCGGGCTCGAAGGTGTCCTTGAAGTCAACATGCAGCAACACGTGCACGCTGGCGTCAGCCATCTCTTCGCTCCACAGGAACTCGCGCATAGGCTTTCCCGTGCCCCACAGGGTGAGTTGGGTAGGGGTGATGCCGTAATGTGCCAAGGCTTCCAGTTGTAGCTCGTAGGGTGCGTGTCCGTCCACACCGTTAACGGGGCGTTTGTTTAGGTCGCGAGCCAGCGCGGCGCGGTCGCCAGTGTGCAGGCAGTGTGCCAGATGCATTTTGCGTATCATAGCGGGCAGCACATGGCTGTTCTCAAGGTGGAAATTGTCGTTTGGGCCGTACAGGTTCGTAGGCATCACGGCAATGTAGTTGGTGCCATACTGCAGGTTGAAGCTTTCGCACATTTTGAGTCCAGCGATTTTGGCGATGGCATACGGCTCGTTGGTGTATTCCAGAGGCGATGTCAGTAGGCAGTTCTCACGCATGGGTTGCGGCGCCTCACGGGGGTAGATGCACGTGGAGCCGAGAAAGAGCAATTTCTTCACCCCGTGGCGATAGCTTTCACCTATCACATTCTGCTGTATTTGCAGGTTCTGGTAGATAAAGTCGGCTCTGTACTGCAAGTTAGCCATGATACCGCCTACATGTGCTGCGGCCAGTACCACGGCGTCAGGCTGTTCCTGGTCGAAGAATTGGCGTACGGCCACGCAGTCCAGCAGATCCAGTTCGGCGTGTGTGCGACCTACCAAGTTGTGAAAGCCGCGTGCTTTTAGGTTGTTCCAAATGGCAGAACCTACAAGACCACGGTGCCCAGCCACGTAGATTTTGGCATTCTTGCTAAGTGTGGTCATGGTTTAATCCTCCTTATCAAGTTGAGCCTTCAGGTAGAGTTTCTTCACGAAGCGCATGTCGTGTTCCACCATGATTTCCACCAGTTTCTCAAACGGTGTCTTCGTGGGGTTCCAGCCCAGTGTGCGCTTAGCCTTGGCAGGGTTACCCAGTAGCTGTTCCACCTCACAGGGACGGAAGTATTTCGGGTCTACTTCCACCAGCACACGTCCTGTTGCCTTGTCCACGCCTTTTTCGTTTACGCCCTCGCCCTGCCATTCCAGGTCAATGCCGAGTTTGGCAAATGCGATGCTGCAGAATTCGCGTACGGTGTGCATTTCGCCAGTGGCGATTACGAAGTCCTCAGGCGTATCGTGTTGCAGGATGAGCCACATGCACTCCACGTAATCAGGGGCATAACCCCAGTCACGCTTAGCGTCAAGGTTACCCAGGTAGAGTTTGTCCTGATATCCCTGCTTGATGCGTGCAGCAGCCAGTGTGATTTTACGCGTCACGAAAGTTTCACCGCGGCGCTCGCTCTCGTGGTTGAACAGAATACCGTTGGCAGCAAACATGCCGTAACTCTCACGGTAGTTCTTCGTAATCCAGAAGCCGTACTGTTTGGCTACGCCATAGGGTGAGCGGGGATAGAATGGCGTAGTTTCGCTTTGCGGTACTTCCTGCACCTTGCCGTAGAGTTCAGAGGTTGAAGCCTGATAAATACGGCACGTCTTCTCGAGACCGCAGATGCGCACTGCCTCCAGCAGGCGCAACGTGCCCACAGCGTCGGCCTCGGCGGTGTATTCGGGCACATCAAACGATACCTTGACGTGGCTCTGTGCAGCTAAGTTATAGATTTCAGTGGGTTTTACAGAGCTGATGATGCGCACCAGTGAACTGCTGTCAGTCATGTCGCCCCAGTGCAGGTTCAGCAGACGTGTGCGTTTCATGTCACGCACCCATTCGTCAAGGTAGAGGTGCTCAATGCGCGCCGTGTTGAACGATGATGAGCGGCGCATCACGCCGTGCACGTCGTAACCTTTGTTGATCAAGAATTCTGCCAGGAATGAACCGTCCTGGCCTGTGATGCCCGTAATGAGCGCTACTTTTTTGTTTTCCATAAAAAATATATATGGGTAATGTGTATATGTGTCAGCAGGCGGTGCGTACTTCGTTCTTGCTTTACGTACGCGTACCTTTTATATAGTAAACGCCCGTGCGTGAGGCTTATTGTGTATAGCCACACATTTACTTGTCTTGCTGTAATAGCAATGACTGCTATGGGCGTGTTTTCTTGACCGCAAAGGTAAGTCATAGTTTTTCTTTGGCCAAATATAGGGATATACCATGCCATGTAACGTTTGAAGCTGTGTGCTACCTTTGAGTAAGCCTTGTTTGGGGTAAATAAATCCTTGTAAAAAGGCATGTTTGCTGTTTTGGATAACTTTTTGCCTAACAAAAATATGTAAGTGTCAAATATTCAAGAGTATGAAATTAATTTTGGAAAACTTCTAATAAATACCATACGCTTTTCTTGGCTTGTTTCTGCCTTTTACGTAGTTTTGCACACAGTTAACTAACACCGATTTTCACGTATCATCTTTTCCCTTTTTCTTTCAAGTGGAACCAAGAACCTATTCTTACGACGAGGCCTTCAAAGCCTCGCTTGAGTACTTTGACGGCGATGAGCTCGCTGCCCGCGTATGGGTGAACAAGTACGCTATGAAGGACTCCTTCGGTCACATCTTCGAGCAAAGTCCCGACGATATGCACCGTCGTCTTGCCACCGAACTGGCTCGCATTGAGGCCAAGTATCCCAATCCTGTGCCCATGGAGGAAATCAAGCATCTGCTCGATCACTTCCGTTACATTGTGCCCGCAGGGTCGCCCATGACGGGTATCGGTAACGACTACCAGATTGCTTCACTCTCCAACTGCTTCGTGGTGGGCATCGATGGCAACTCCGACTCTTACGGTGCTATCCTCAAACTCGATGAGGAGCAGGTACAGCTCATGAAGCGCCGCGGCGGCGTGGGTCACGACCTCAGCGGTGTGCGTCCCAAGGGATCGCCTGTCAAGAACTCGGCACTCACCTCCACTGGCATCGTGCCTTTCATGGAGCGTTACAGCAACAGCACACGCGAAGTGGCGCAGGACGGTCGCCGCGGTGCCCTCATGCTCTCCATCAGCATTCGCCATCCCGAGGCTGAGGACTTCATCGATGCCAAGATGACGGAGGGTAAAATCACCGGTGCCAACGTCAGCGTGAAAATCGACGACGAGTTCATGCGTTGTGCCATCGACGGTGCACCCTACCGCCAACAGTTTCCCATCGCCGGCGACAACCCCAGCACGCAGCAGGACATTGATGCCGCTGCCCTCTGGAAGAAGATTGTGCACAACGCCTGGCGTAGCGCAGAGCCTGGTGTGCTCTTCTGGGACACCATCCTCCGCGAAAGCATACCCGACTGCTACGCCGACCTCGGTTTCGAAACCGTCAGCACCAACCCCTGCGGCGAAATTCCCCTTTGTCCCTACGACAGCTGCCGCCTCCTCGCCATCAATCTCTACTCCTACGTAGTCAATCCCTATACGCCTGAGGCTTATTTCGACTACGACCTCTTCCGTAAGCACGTCATGCTTGCCCAGCGTCTGATGGACGACATCATCGACCTTGAGCAGGAAAAGATTGACCGCATCATCGACAAAATCAAGAGCGACCCCCAGAGCGACGAGGTGAAGTACACCGAACTGCATTTGTGGGAAAAAATCAAGCGCAAAACGGCGCAGGGTCGCCGCACGGGTGTGGGCATCACCGCCGAGGGCGACATGATTGCCGCCATGGGGCTGCGCTACGGCACGCAGGAGGCCACCGACATGGCTGTCAATGTGCAGCGCACGCTGGCACTTGCTGCCTACCGCTCTTCGGTTACCATGGCTGCCGAGCGTGGCGCGTTCGAGGTGTTCGACGCTGGACGCGAGGCCAACAATCCCTTCATCCTGCGCATTAAAGAGGCCGACCCCGCACTCTACGACGACATGGTGCGCTTCGGTCGTCGCAACATTGCCTGCCTTACCATCGCGCCCACGGGTACCACAAGTCTCATGACGCAGACCACCTCGGGCATCGAGCCAGTATTCCTGCCCGTCTACAAGCGCCGTCGCAAGGTCAACCCCAACGACCCCCAAGTGCATGTCGACTATGAAGACGAAACGGGCGACTGCTTCGAGGAGTACATTGTCTACCACCACAAGTTCCTCACCTGGATGCGGGTCAATGGCTACGACGTGAACAAGCGTTATACGCAGGCCGAAATCGACGAACTCGTCTCCAAGTCGCCCTATTACAAGGCTACGGCCAACGACGTCGACTGGCTGATGAAGGTGCGCATGCAAGGCGCCATCCAGAAGTGGGTGGACCACAGCATCAGTGTCACCGTCAATCTTCCCTCCGATGTCGACGAGGCTTTGGTCGACCGCCTTTACAAGGAAGCATGGAAGAGCGGCTGCAAGGGCTGCACCATCTATCGCGATGGTTCCCGCTCGGGTGTGCTTGTAAGTACGCAGAAAACCGCTAAGAAGAGCAAGGAGGCCGAAGCCCCTGCCATTCCCCAGTGCCAGCCGCCGCAAGTCACGGAGCGCCGTCCCGAGGTGCTTGAATGCGACGTGGTGCGTTTCCAAAACAACAAGGAGAAGTGGGTAGCCTTTGTCGGTCTGCTTGATGGCCAGCCCTATGAAATCTTTACAGGTCTGCAGGACGACGACGAGGGCATTGTGCTTCCCAAGACTGTCACCAAGGGTCGCATCATCAAGACCATCTGCCCCGACGGCACCAAGCGTTACGACTTCCAGTTTGAGAACAAGCGCGGCTACAAAATGACGGTCGAAGGACTCTCCGAGAAGTTTAACAAGGAGTATTGGAATTACGCCAAACTCATCTCGGGCGTACTGCGTTACCGCATGCCCATCGAAAATGTTATCAAACTTGTCGGTTCGCTGCAACTTGAGAGTGAAAACATCAACACCTGGAAGGTCGGCGTAACCCGCGCACTCAAGAAGTACGTGCTCGATGGCACGGCAGCACAGGGACAGAAGTGTCCCAACTGCGGTCACGAAACGCTCGTTTACCAAGAGGGCTGCCTCATCTGCAAGCATTGCGGCAGCAGCCGTTGCGGTTAGTCATGGCCATTCCCCCCAAACATAGTAGCCCGGCAGGCACAGGCATCAAGTTCCTGTCCTGCCGGGTCGCTTCGTGTACGGGGGGATAGGAGTTGCCAAACCCTCCTTTCATCAGGCCCTATACCTTATTATTGGTGTCCGGTAAACTTGTATGGGCGCCCATAGAAAAGACGGGTGCTCGGTAAACGCATTGAAGGCGTTGCCTCCGACGGGATGCCGTGGA
>SFEP01000054.1 GCA_004557185.1 Bacteroidales bacterium | reverse complement strand
AGTTACTAATAATCAATGAGATAAACAAATTTATCACATTGAAAATCAATGAAAATAACAAAGAAAATGATGATTAAATTTCGTGCGTTTTCCCTGCGGCATATAGCAATGGTTACACGCCTTGACAGATCGGAATTCTCCCTTACAAAAACGGATAGAATCCATGAAGAAGCGGAACGATCTTTTACAAAAACGTCTGCACCGTCGCCCCTACTCCCTCCATGCCATTTCCGCTCCACCAAGCGCCTCGCCCCCTCTCTTCCCAGCCACATCACCCCGCCTCCACATCGCATCTCCCACCGTTTTCAGCCCGTGTGCCGATCGGAGCACCGCCTCGGCAAGTGAAATAATCAGTGAAACATGTTTACGCAAGCTTGAAAACAAAAAAGAACGCCAACCGCAAGGATGACGTTCCGTAAGTGTTCGATAAGTGAATAGAAAAAAGAGAGTTAACTGAAGAGGCTTCTTATTTTGGCCTTGTAATACTGACGATTTGCGCTGGCCCGTCAGCAGCCCGTGCCGTCGAGGCTGCAGGCTTCGGGGGTGGCGGGGTGGACGTCGAGGCCAGCCTCCTCGGCAGTGAAGCAGATGCGACCGTCGTCCATCACGAAGCAGGGGATGCCGAGGTAGCCCTGACGGCGGGCGTCGGCAAAGGCGGCGTGGTGGTCGCGCAGACGGATGAACTCCTTGAGCGAACGCACGTGCTCGCCGATGTCGATGAGTTGGAAACGGGGATCGCCCGCAGCGGCCTGTTTCACTTCGCGGCAGTCGGGGCATGTTTGCATCACATAGACTTTAATCATGGTGTGAAAGGTGTTTGAGGGTGAATGGTGTAGATGGATATGAGAGATGGGAGGCGGCAAGGAGCGGCCTTAGTCGTACTGCAGGATGAGGCGCAGGTGGTTGAACGTGAGGGCGGGGCACTGCACCTCAGACATGATGTCGGTGAGGCGGTAGCCCTCGCTCAGTGTGTGCTGCGCCAGGTAGCGGCGCACGGCTTGCAGTTCGTCGGCCGTGACGAGGTCGGTGAGATTCACCTGGCCCGTGGGGATGAAGGAGGCGAGATGTGCCTCGATGGTGTCGACTTTCAGCCCGCGCTCCTCGGCTATGCGCTCTGGCGAGAGGCCACGCTTGAAGTGTTCGAGCGACTGCACTTCGGTGCGTACCTTGGGAGGCGGCAGGTGGTGCCACGGGGCATCGTCGTCGAAGTGCAGCGGCTGGCCTTTTTCCTCGCACTCGTGGCGGTAGGTTTGCAGGAGTTGCAGTATTTCGTCGCCGTAGTCCTTTACCTTGACGCGGCCCACGCCCTTGAGCGTAAGGAGTTCGGCGGTGGTGGAGGGGCCGTAGTTGCTTATCTGGATAAGGGCCGTGGTGGGCAGAATGGTGTAGGCGGGCACCTGACGTTCCTGCATCAGACTGCGACGCCAGACCACAAGGCGTTGGTAGAGCTCGGCGTTGCGCACCTCGGCGGGCACTTTCACTGCAGCCTTGCGGTTGGTCTGCGCTGCGGCGGTTTCGCCCTTTTCGGCCTCGAGCAACCAATGGGCGCGCTGCTTGATGTAGTCGGCGGCGGTGAAGCCCTCGTGGTGCACATGCAGCAGCAGGGGCAAGTGCCAGCGGCATTCGTAGTGGAAGTTTTCCTCGGCCTCGACCAGGAGGCGGGTTACCTGCTTGTTGTCGCCATGCGGGAGTTCTTCGAGTGCGCCGGCGGCCTTGCTGAGTTCGGCGGCAAAGTAACCCGCAGCGTTACGGATGCGCTCCTGCGGCACGGGGGTGGGACCTTCGTACTGCATGCGGAAGCGGCCTGCCACGTTCATCACAGCATTGTCGAACTGCTGCAGGGCCTCCCGCAACGCGGCGCAGGTGTCGGGGAAGACGAGGGCTAGGTTTTCGTCGAACTGCCTGACCACGGCTCCCAGGGCCATGCGTTCGCGTTCAAAGCCGAAGAGTTCGCCCATGAGGTGCATGGCATAGGCCGACTGCATGCGCTGCACCTCGGCCTCGCCCACCTGAGTTTGCTGCGCCACCTCCATGTAGTGGCTCACGTGGCTGTCGGTTATGACGGCGCTGGGGGGAATGGGTGCGGCCAGCACGATGCCCTCGAGGGTGCGGCAGCGGCTCAGCGCCACGTAGGTTTGGCCGTGGGCAAAAGCCCAGGCTGCGTGCAGCACTACGCGGTCGAAGGTAAGGCCCTGGCTCTTGTGTATGGTGATAGCCCAAGCCAGTTTGAGAGGCAGCTGCATGAAGGAGCCCTCGACCTGCTCGGTGATTTCACCCGTCTTCACGTCTAACTCATAACGCATGTTTTCCCACACAGCGGGCTCCACATGCACGCCATGGTCGGGGTCGTCGTTGGGCGTGACGATTACCTGCCCCGCCTTGAGTTCGGCCACGCGACCGAGCATACCGTTGAAGTAACGCTTTTCGGGGTCGTTCTTGACAAACATGACCTGCGCACCTACTTTGAGCGTAAGGCGGTAGTCGGTGGGATAGGCAAACTCGGGGAAGCGGCCCTCGACCTTAGCCTCGAACACTTCAGAGGGGCCCGCGACGGCTGCGAGCTCGTCGTCGTTGATGCGCTGGGCCTGGGCGTTGTGGGTGACAAGCGTGATGTAGCCTGCATCGGGGGCCGGACGGAAGTCGGGGATGTAGCGGCTGTTGATTTGCTGCAGCACGCTCGGGGTGGCCTGACCTGTGCGCACAGCGTTGAGCAGCGAAATGAAATGGGCATCGCGCTGACGGAAGACGTGCTGCAACTCGATGACCACGGTGTGCGAACGGCTGTAGGCATGGCTGCTGAAGAAGTAAGGCGTGGTGTAGTGCTGGCGCAGCATGTTCCACTCCTCCTCCTTGACCACGGGCGCCAACTGGCAGAGGTCGCCGATGAGGAGCAACTGCACGCCGCCGAAGGGCTTGCTGTTGCGGCGCAGAAACTGCAAGCGGGCATCGACGGCATCGAGCAAATCGGCACTCACCATACTGATTTCGTCGATAACAATGAGGTCGAGGCTACGTATGAGCTTGATTTTTTGCTTGGCCACGCGCATTTCCTCACGCTTGTAGCGGGCACCAGGCACAAAGGGTGCAAAAGGCAGTTGAAAGAAGGAGTGAAGCGTGCTGCCACCGGCGTTGATGGCGGCTATGCCCGTGGGGGCCAGCACCACCATGCGCTTGCTGCTTTCAGCACGAAGCCGGCGCAGGAAAGTGGTTTTTCCTGTGCCGGCCTTACCTGTAAGAAAGAGGTTGGTGTCAGTTTGCTCCACGATGGTACGTGCCAGAGCAAACACTTCGTCGGGTGATTGTGGATTCATGTAGTGGAAGATGGATGCGTATGCCTTGCTACACGTCGTCTATTTCTTTTTGTCCGTCATCTGCTTGAACATTTTGCGGCCAAAGTGGTGCTCGGCGTTGATTGCCTTAACGCATTTCCTGGCTCCCACAAGTTGCACGAGGCGGTCGGTGTAATGCTCGTTGAGGCGCTGCATCTGCTTATCAAATTCCTTTACCTGCTTCAAGGCACGGAGGCAGTCCTTTTCAGAAGCAGCGCCCTTGGCAGCCTGACGCAGAGCGCGGTCGCGCTTGTGCTGCAAGTCACGCGCTTTCTCCTTCCACTCAAAGAATACGGGGAAGAAGGCTTTGGCCTCGGCATGCGTAAGACTGGCCTCGCGGGCAATGTAGGTGGTGATATCCTGTCGGAATTTCTCTCTGTCGAACGTGGCACGCTGGCCACGCTGCCTGGCCGGCTGGTGCTGGCGGGCTGGAACGCCAGGGCGTTGCATGGGCTGAGCCTGCAGCATGGCCACGGGCGCAAGGAGGAGGCAAAGGGCCAAGAGAAGACGGCGCAACGGGGTGAGGTTATTCAGTTTCATAGATGTCATAAGTCAAGGTGTTGGTGGCCATGAGGTAGTCGTAGGCCTGGTCGGACTCGGTGTAGGTGGCAGCGGGGCTGGCGGCGTCGGCATTGCCCGACCACGTGGAGGCGGGGGCATAATGGCTGAACAGCACGGCAAGCACCGTGACGCAGGCCACGCCGAGCCAGGGAATGAAACGCACAAAGGACGACTGCGCTGCGGGACGCGCGGTCCACATGGGTACGCCAATGCGGCTCATCACCGTACCCGTAAGGCTCTGCAGGTAGCCTGGAGGCGGCGTAAAGGGGTCGCGCTTGAGATGGGGGTTATCGAGGGATAAATGCATGGTCATACGCTGAAGGGTTAAGTTATGCTTCACAACAAAGCGGCTGGGAAGACGGCGCTCGCCTCTGCCGCTTACATATAATGGATGCGCACAAGTGGTAAAAGTTTAACGGCAAACGCTCCTTTTTTACTCTGCGTCGTGAAAATACTGCTCAATCTTCTTCACGGCCAGGTGGTAGGAAGCCTTGAGGGCGCCCACACTGGTGCCGAGAGCCTCGCTCATCTGCTCATACTTCATTTCGTCGAAGTAGCGCAGGTTGAACACCACGCGCTGCTTGGGCGGCAGGGTGGCAATGGCCTCCTGCAAGAGGCGCTGCGTGTCGTCGCCATCGAAGTAGGGGTCGCTCTCCAACGAGCGCACCTCGGCGCAGCCCTCATCGTCGAGGGCGGTGGTGGGACGCTGGCGGTTCAGAAAGGCGAGAGCCTCGTTGATGGCAATGCGTGTGAGCCAAGTGGTGACGGCACACTCACCGCGAAAGGTGTCGAGGGCCGTCCATGCCTTGAGGTAGGTATTTTGCAACACGTCGTCGGCATCGTCATGCCACTGCACCATGCGGCGTATGCGGGCATAGAGCCCAGCGCTGCTTTGCTGCACCAACTGCGCAAAAGCCTCGGCACGTGTAGCGGGGTCGAGCAGGCGTTCGTTTGAAATGGAGTGTGACATGTGTGAGGAATAGTGAGGAATGCCGCCGGCCCGCGAAGCCTGGGCGCGCACCTTTTGTGAACGAAAAAGGCTGCACACCGCTGAGCGTGGCAGCCTTTATGTGAAGAATGATAGTGCTTCTGACCAGAAGATGTTGCTACAACCCCTTGCCGCCTTGTCAAGGCGTTAGGCGGGGAGTGTAATTTTGCGCGTTACGTTGCCCACCTTGATGAGGTAGCAGCCGCGGCCCAAGTTGAGTTGCACGGTCTTGTCGTTGGCATCGATGCGCACTTTCATGACTGGCACGCCAGTGATGTTGTAGACCTCGAGCACCTGACCCTGAGCGTGAAGCACGCGCACCGTGCGGCCTTTCACCTCGACGGTGGTCGGCGCGGGTTCGTCGGCGCTGGCAGCAGGCAGGGCGGGTTCGTCGGTAGTTGCCGAGAGCGTCAGAGCGCAGAAGGGCAACGCTGCGCATATATATATAAGGAGTAGCCGTTTTTTCATAAGCGAAAGATTTTGGCATGCCAGGCTGCAGGCTGCGAGGGCCGCACAGTGCCTTTGGGGCATTTACATTTACGTTGCAAAAGTAGAAGTTTTACATGATAGCGACAAATTATATCTGCACGAATTTGCGGCTACATGTAAATTCTTCGTACTTTTGCCTACGTCAACTAAGGCCAGGGGGTGCACGCCGACGGACATGGCGTGCTGAGAACATACTCCAAGAACCTGTTCGGGTAATGCCGTCGTAGGGAAGTTTGGCCCACACCCTTTTGTCCGTCTACCCTATCTCTGAGCACCTCCCTGCCCCACCGTCTGCCCTGCCGCAGGCGGTGCGCTATACGTCACTTTATATATGGTACCAGTACAATTCATCACCCACACTGCGCCGGGCATCGACTATGAGGCCTCGGCCATGCTTGCCCTTGATGGCGGTTGCCAATGGATTCAGCTGCGCATGAAGCAGGCCGCCGATAGTGAGGTAGAACCCATAGCCCGCCGCCTGCTGGCCGCCTGCCGCGAACACGGCGCCACGTTTATCATAGACGACCGCGTGGAACTTGCCAAAGCCATCGAGGCCGACGGCGTGCATCTGGGACAGCACGACATGCCGGTGCAGGAGGCGCGCGAATTTCTGGGACACGGCTTCATCATTGGCGGCACAGCCAACACGCTCGACGATGTGCGCCGACTGCACCGTGCCAGCGCCGACTACATCGGCGCGGGTCCCTTCCGCTTCACCACCACCAAGGAGGGCCTCGCCCCCGTACTGGGGCTTGAGGGCTACGCGCAACTGGTAGCGGGCATGGAGGCCGAGCACATACGTCTGCCGCTGTGCGCCATCGGCGGCATCACGCTGGCCGACATTCCCGCCCTGCTGGCCACGGGCGTGAAGGGCGTGGCCGTGAGCGGCGCCGTGCTGCGCGCCGACAACCCCGCCGACATGATGCGCCGCATGCTGGCAGCCGACGAATAAGACACACAGCCTTTCACCACACACGAAACTACATTTCCCTTTATGAAAATCACTTATCCCAACAGCGAAAAAGTATATCTCAACGGTCAACTCTACCCCGACCTGCGCGTTGCCATGCGTCAGGTGAACCTCACCCCCACGGTAACCAAGGACGCCGACGGCACGAAACATTACAAAGAGAACGCGCCCGTTATGGTCTACGACACGAGTGGCCCCTACTCCGACCCTCAGGCCGAGATTAACCTCAAGGAGGGCCTGCCCCGCTTGCGCGAAGCATGGATTAAGGAGCGCGGCGGCGTGGAGCAGCTCCCCGAGTTCACCTCCGAGTACTGCCGCGCCCGACTGGCCGACCATTCGCTCGACTCCCTGCGTTTCCATCACCACCACCTGCCCCTACGCGGCAAGGACGGAGCACACATCACGCAGATGGCACTGGCACGCCAGGGCATTGTGACGCGTGAAATGGAATACGTGGCCATTCGCGAAAACATGAACTGCGAAGCGCTCGGCATCAGCACGCACATCACACCAGAGTTTGTGCGCAGCGAGGTGGCCGCAGGCCGCGCCGTCATTCCCGCCAACATCAACCACCCCGAGGCCGAACCCATGATTATCGGCCGCAATTTCTTGGTGAAAATCAACACGAACATCGGTAACTCAGCCACCACATCGTCCATCGACGAGGAGGTGGAAAAAGCCGTGTGGAGCTGCAAATGGGGAGGAGACACGCTGATGGACCTCTCCACGGGCGACAACATTCACGAAACGCGTGAATGGATTATTCGCAACTGCCCCGTACCCGTAGGCACCGTGCCCATGTACCAAGCCATGGAAAAGGTGAAAGGCGTGGCCAAGAACCTGACGTGGGAACTCTACCGCGACACCCTCATCGAGCAATGCGAGCAGGGTGTGGACTACTTCACCATTCATTGCGGCATACGACGCAAGAACATCCACCTCTCACAGGGCCGCATGACGGGCATGGTGAGCCGCGGCGGCAGCATCATCTCTGAATGGTGCCTGCAAAACGACCGCGAAAGCTTCCTCTACGAACATTTCGACGACATCTGCGACATCTGCGCCCGCTACGACGTGGCCATCTCGCTGGGCGACGGCCTGCGTCCCGGCTCCATCTACGACGCCAACGACCGTGCCCAGTTTGCTGAACTTGACACCATGGGCGAACTCGTCACCCGTGCTTGGGACAAAGGTGTGCAGGCTTTCATCGAAGGTCCCGGCCACGTGCCCATGCACAAAATACCCGAGAACATGCAGCGCCAGATTGAGAAATGCCACGAGGCGCCCTTCTACACGCTCGGCCCGCTCGTCACCGACATTGCCCCGGGCTACGACCACATCACCTCGGCCATTGGTGCCTCCATCATCGGCTCGCTCGGCACGGCCATGCTCTGCTACGTCACGCCCAAGGAACACCTGGCACTGCCCAACCGCGACGATGTGCGCACGGGTGTCGTGACCTACAAGATAGCGGCGCACGCAGCCGACTTGGCCAAGGGACACCCCGGTGCCCAGGTGCGCGACGACGCCCTCTCGAAGGCGCGCTACGAGTTCCGCTGGAAGGACCAGTTCAACCTCAGCCTCGACCCCGAACTGGCCACGCGCTACTACAAGGAGGCACACTTCGAGAACGGTGAGTTCTGCACCATGTGCGGCCCCAACTTCTGCGCCATGCGCATCTCACACCGTCTGGGCAAGGAGTGCTAAAGCATCCAGCCCCTCCCCATTACACCGCAACGACATGGCACAGCCTCACCCACGGGCTGTGCCATGTCGTTGTAGCATCATGCTTCAGCCCCGTCAAAATAGATGCTGTGCAGAAAAATCTTCACGTAGCGCGAGTTATTCTTCACGCGATGAGCATTCTTCTTCACGGCATCCCACCACGGCGAGTCCTTCCCACGGAGTTTTTCCAACCCGCACAAAAGCAACGAGAAGGCACCCCGCCGCTCCTGCATTATTTTCAGGAAAAATGCCAAGCCATGAAAAAAAATTTCCAACGCTTGAAAATAATTTTTCAAGGCATGAAAAAATTTTTTCAAGCGTTGGAAAAAAATTTTCAAGCGTCGCCATTTTTTCTGAGAATTGTCCACGACAAACCATGCGTGGCGGAGGGCGGACGCAGCAGGGAGGGTAGCGGAGCGCCGGATGCGACTACGGCACAATATCCAGGGCGTATTAACGTTTCATAAATGTGAGAATAGTAATATGTTGGGCATCAGCAGAAGTAACCTTGGGGTAACTTACTGCACGCGGCGAACCCTCTTGCCGCGGCGCAGCATTTAGCCTACTTTTGCAGGCAAATGTTTTACTTTCAAACCACACACTCATGAACGAACTGAAACTGACCGCACAGGGCGAGGGCTACGCTGCCGGCACCTGCGGTAACCTGAGCACCTTCAGCGGCAAGGTGTTTGTAAAAGAATGCCTTGGAAGCACCGGAGCCGAAATTTCGGTGGGCCAGCTGCAAGCTGGTGAAGCGCTGCCCTTCACGCACCACCACAAGCAGAACGAGGAGATTTACCTTGTGCTGAGCGGCACGTGCGTCTTCACGCTCGACGGCCACGATGTGGAGGCTGGATCGGGCACCGTAGTACGCGTTTCGCCCACCGTAAAGCGTACTTTGCGCAATACTGGCAACGAACCGCTGGTGTATGTGTGCATTCAGGCCCGCGAAGACAGTCTGCAGCAGTACACCATGACCGACGGCGTGATAGACTGACTTGCGCTACGGTCCACACCCCGCGGGTAACAGACCTATTGAAGAATATGAAAGACAAAGCCACTGACAACCTATCGAACTGGAACTTCAGCGCCTGCCCCGTAAGGAATGTGCTGGCACGCGTGGGCGACAAATGGTCGCTGCTCACGCTGCACGCACTCACCACGCACGGCACGTTGCGCTTCACGGACTTGCAGCGTGCCATACCCGATGTGAGCACGAAGATGCTGAGTGCCACACTGCAACGCCTGCAGGAGGACGGTTTCGTAACGCGCCAGGTGTACGCCGCTGTGCCGCCGCGCGTGGATTACACCATCACGGCCCTCGGCACCTCTTTCATGAACGTATGCTCACCCGTGCTGCAATGGGCCATCGACCACCTGGCCGCCATACTGCACAACCGCGAGGCCGCTAAACATGAAAACCAGCATACGCCCTGAGCCAACTAAAACAGGGCTACCAATTAAAACTGGGAGTGGAGAGAACGCCTGCAACTACGGCTTGCGTTTTCCCCACTCCTTATATATACTCCCCTCGCGGCGCATTTTATACCTCTGCTTGCAGAGCAAACGGGGCGAAGGCATTAAATTTGTGCGCCAATGTTTTATTTCATACAAAATCACTCATGACTCACATACTGCAACGCTGGACAAGCACCTCGCTGGTGCTGCGCATCGTGATAGGCCTTGTGATAGGCGCGGCGCTCGGACTGATGGTGCCACATTTCACCTACATCGCCCTGCTCGGCACCCTCTTCGTCAGCGCACTCAAGGGCATTGCCCCCGTGCTGGTGGCTGTGCTGGTGGCGAGCGCCATAGCCAAGGCGGGCGAGGGACTGGGGCCGCGCTTTCGCACCATCATCGCTTTCTATTTGGCCACCACACTCCTGGCAGCAGTCATTGCCGTGGGTGCCAGCTTCACCTTTCCCGTCACGCTCACGCTGAGCGAAGCCTCGGCGGGAAGTGCGCCCGACAGCCTGTTCGACGTGTTCCGGAAAATGGCGCAGGACATGGCCTGCAACCCCATACAGAGCATTGCCAACGCCAACTATATTGGCGTACTCTTCTGGTCGATAGTCATCGGGCTGGCTCTGAAATTCAAGGGCAGCCCTCACACCATCGACATGGTGAGCGACTTGGCCGACGTCATCAGCACCGTCATCCGCTGGATTATCCAGTTTGCCCCGTTCGGCATTCTGGGCTTGGTGTTCAGCTCGGTAGCAGAGAGCGGCCTTTACATCTTCACCACCTACGGACGGTTGCTGGCGCTGCTGGTGGGCTGCATGCTGTTCACCTCGCTCGTGGCGAACCCGCTGATAGTAGCCGTCTACCTGCGTGCCAACCCCTACCGTCTGGTGTGGACGTGCCTGAAGGAGAGTGCGGTGAATGCCTTCTTCACCCGCAGCTCGGCCGCCAACATACCGATGAACATGTCGCTGTGCAAACGGCTGGGCGTGGACACTGAGTTTTACTCGGTGAGCATACCGCTGGGTGCTACCATCAACATGAACGGTGCCGCTGTGACCATCACGGTGATGACGCTGGCCGTATGCCACACGCTGGGCATAGCGGTGAGTGTGCCCGCTGCGCTCTTTCTGTGCGTCATTAGCACGCTGGGTGCCTGTGGTTCGAGCGGCGTGGCGGGCGGCTCGCTGCTGCTCATACCCATGGCCTGCTCGCTCTTCGGCATTGGCAACGACGTAGCCATGCAGGCCGTGGCCGTGGGCTTCATCATTGGCGTGGTGCAGGACTCGGTGGAGACGGCTCTCAACTCCTCAGGCGATGCGTTCTTCACCATCGCCGCCGACCTACACAGCAAGGGCATGCGCCCCAAGGACATCAGCGATCGCATGTAACGGCCGCCGCAAGGCCGCCCTGCTACACAATAAAAATCTCCCGCAAACATCCATGTTCGCGGGAGATTTTTATTGGCTTAAAAGTGATGAGCCTGGCGGCTTACTTCTTGTTCAGAGCGAGGTCAACCTTTACGGCGCAAGCTACGGAGCAGCCTACCATGGGGTTGTTACCGATGCCGAGGAAGCCCATCATTTCTACGTGAGCGGGCACAGAGCTGGAACCTGCAAACTGAGCGTCGGAGTGCATGCGACCCAGGGTGTCGGTCATACCGTAGGAAGCGGGACCGGCAGCCATGTTATCGGGGTGCAGGGTGCGACCCGTACCACCGCCCGAAGCTACGCTGAAGTAGGGCTTGCCAGCGAGCACGCGTTCCTTCTTGTACGTACCGGCAACGGGGTGCTGGAAGCGGGTGGGGTTGGTGGAGTTACCCGTGATGGATACGTCCACATCTTCCTTCCACATGATGGCTACGCCTTCGCGTACGTCGTCAGCACCGTAGCAGTTCACCTTGGCGCGGGGACCGTCGCTGTAAGCCGTTTCCTTCACCACCTTGAGTTCGCCCGTGTAGTAGTCGAACTGGGTCTGCACATAGGTGAAGCCGTTGATGCGGCTGATGATCATGGCAGCGTCCTTGCCCAGACCGTTGAGGATGCAGCGGAGGGGCTTGTCGGCGGGACGGCTCTGGTTAGCCATCTGGGCAATCTTGATAGCACCTTCGGCAGCAGCGAAGCTCTCGTGACCTGCGAGGAAGGCGAAGCACTTCGTGTCGGGCGAAAGCAGGCGGGCAGCCAATTTGCCGTGGCCGATACCTACCTTACGGTCGTCGGCTACAGAACCGGGGATGCAGAAAGCCTGCAGACCTTCACCGATGTACTCGGCAGCCTCAACGGCGTCCTTTGCCTTTTCCTTGAGTGCGATGGCGGTACCTACAACATAGGCCCACTTGGCGTTTTCAAAACAAATCATCTGCGTGCTCTCACACTCCTGATAGGGGTCGAGGCCATGTTCTTCGCAAATCTGGTTTGCTTCTTCGATATCCTTGATGCCGTGCTTGTTGAGTGCTTCAAGTATCTGCTTGATGCGGCGATCCTGGCTTTCAAATTTTACTTCTCTAATCATGTTTGGGTCCTCCTCTTAGTCTTTACGTGGGTCAATAGATTTCACTGCTCCCTGCTCGGCGGTGGTGCGGCCATACGTACCGGTTACGCTCTTGAGGGCCTCATCGGCAGCAACGCCCTTCTTGATGGCGTCCATGAACTTGCCCATGTGCACGAATTCGTAGCCGCACACCTGGTCGTCCTTGTCGAGGAACATCTTGGTGATGTAACCCTCGGTGAGCTGAAGGTAACGCGAACCTTTCACCTTGGTGCCGTAGAGTGTACCCGTCTGGCTGATGAGGCCTTTACCGAGGTCTTCGAGGCCGGCGCCGATAACGAGACCGCCTTCAGAGAAAGCGCTCTGCGTACGACCGTAAACGATCTGCAGGAAGAGTTCACGCATGGCAGTGTTGATGGCATCGCAAACGAGGTCGGTGTTGAGAGCCTCGAGAATCGTCTTGCCGGGGAGGATTTCGCTGGCCATGGCAGCGGAGTGGGTCATACCCGAGCAACCGATGGTCTCAACGAGGCACTCTTCAATAACGCCTTCCTTCACGTTCAGCGTCAGTTTGCAGGCACCCTGCTGCGGAGCGCACCAGCCCACACCATGCGTCAGGCCGCTGATGTCTTTAATCTCTTTCGCTTGTACCCACTTGCCTTCCTCGGGGATGGGAGCGGGACCATGGTTGGGGCCTTTGGCTACACAACACATGTTCTGTACTTCGTGTGAATATTCCATGTTTACTTGTTTGTATATGAGAATATGAATAAGTTATGTCGTGGTGGAAATGCCAGCCATCGGCTCTCCTTACGCACGGCGCAAGCAGCTGGCCGCTGGTTTGGCACAGCGCAAATTTACGCCATCTTCATAGAATACGCAAAGAATTGCTTTGGTTTTTACACGGTAAATGTAAATGCGGCCGGTGTGCTGCGGGTGGCGGGCTTTTATTTATTCAGTGCGATTTCTCGCCAAGCCAAAACGAGCAAGCCTGTAAGTCTGCTCGGCACGCAAGGCTACGCTGGCGAGGACACGAAGAAGCACAGCCCACCCCGAACCTGCGCGGCTCGGGGTGGGCTATCGGTAGAAAAGAGAGGTAAAAAACAGGGGGTGCGCACTACGGGGCACTTGAGGGCGGGCAGTAAGTGCTCTTTGCAGACAGATACTCACTTATGCACGGATTGGGTCATCACCCAAAATACCCAATCGATTTATACACTGCTGCAAGGATGCGGGTGGCTGGCACAAGGCACGAAAATGAGCGTCAAACCAAAAGACAAAACGTACCGAAGTGGCGGCCTGCGTCCGCCCGTGCTCCACGTAGCGCGCTTAACCTGTATCTTACTTTATGAGGGGGTTAGGTAGTTCTATTCATCCCCTTCTTTAGAGGTTGCGGCTCAGCAGGTATTCCTTGAGGACGCCTGTGCTCACGCCGGGAAGCGGCTTCGAGGGGTCGGGGTTGCCCACCAACTTGGTGGAGAGTTCGTAGCCCGTCTTCACACGTACAGGGAGACCGTAGGTGGGGAACTTGTCGGCCTGGTATTCGAGGCTGAAGAAGGAGTTGCGCTCGTTCACCATGCCCGTCTTGGTGTAGTCGCGGATGTCGAAGCAACCCTGATTGAAGTTGACGTTGAACTTCACCTTCAGAGCGGTGGAGAGGGCTTTCTCCTCATAGTAGTAGGCCTTCAGCACGCCCTTGCCAGAGGAACTGCCGGCGTCGTAGAAGAGGACGAAGTTCTTGATGAATTCGCCATCCTCTTGGTCAAGCAGCTGGCGCACGGCTTCCTGCTGCACGCCGTTGCGCAGGGTGGTCCGCCAGCCAAAGGTGGCCAGCCCGTACATACGGTCGAAGCCTTCTTCGTCCATGTCGACCACTTCGCTGAACTTCTTGCCGGGATTGTAGAGCGAGTAGGCCGCCCACACTTCGTCCAGGTTGCGCATCATGCGGAGCAGGATGCCGAAGTCCTTGATCTTGTCGGCGTTCGAACCGATTTTGTGGGGCAGGTAGCTCTTATACTTGTAATCGGTGATGGCTTTGACGTGGCTGGTTTCGTCGAGGTCGAAGGAAAACCAGTAGCTCTTGGTCTTCTTGTTGGCTGAGGAACTGGGGCGTCCGCAAATCCAGCGCGTGTTGTTACGGGTGTCCTCAATGACGTCGCCGAAATGGTAGTACTCGTCGAAGCCGCCCACGTTGTCGCCGATGGCGGTGGGGGGCACAAGATTGAGCACCTGCAGCTTGGGCATCTGCTTGAGGTTGACTTCGATGGTGGCCAAGCAGTCGGGGCGTTTCACCTCAGTGTAGGTGAGGGAGCCCAGGCCTGCACACTGCCAGGTGGCGGTGGTGGAGCCGGCGGCAAGGCTTTCGCCTGAGAGGGCCTCAAAGTAGGAACGTGCTTCGTCGAGGTCGTTCACGGCCATGGAGCGCACGAAGGGTTTGCTCTCGTCAAGCACCACGCCCTCGGTGGGCTCCACGGTGCGGGTGGCCCAGCCCGAGGAGAGTTCGCCGTCCTCGGCCAGCATGCTGAGCACGCGGCTCAGCTCCTGCGCCGTGGCACTCTCGGTGTCGGTGAGTTCGGTGTTGGGGATGGAGGGGGTGTCGTCGTCGTCGCTGCACGCGGTGAACGACAGGCCGCCAGCCAGCAGCAGAGTGCAGGGCAGCAGGCGGATGAGTGTTTGGGTCTTCATTGTGAAAGGATGTTTTAGGTGTTGTACTGTTTGTGGTGGGTGATGGGACAAGGGCGAGGGCGCGGTACTCGCTGCGAGATGCCGCCGCGCCCTTGCCGTCAGGGTAGTAGTTGGTGTGCGGGCAGCCAGGGAGGGGACGAAAGCCCTGGCTGAACTTTACTTGGCGGGATAGTGGAACTTGTGGGTGGGCATGCGGTAGAGCACCTT